>JBBQTM010000083.1:0-1579 GCA_038234545.1 Sphingomonadales bacterium | reverse complement strand
GGTGAAGTTGCGGTAATAATCCTTCACTTCCTCGCGCAGCAAATCGATCCGGTGCTTGGCGCGCTCCAGCCGCTTGGTGGTCCGCACGATGCCGACGAAATTCCACATGAAGCGGCGGATTTCACCCCAGCATTGCTGGATGACGACTTCCTCGTCGCTGTCGGTCACCCGGCTTTCGTCCCATCCGCGGATCACTGGCGGCGCGGGCAAATCGTCCCAGCTTGTCAGGATATGCCTGGCCGCCGCCTCGCCGAACACCAGACATTCGAGCAGGCTGTTCGACGCCAGCCGGTTGGCGCCGTGAAGCCCCGACTGGGTCACTTCGCCGGCCGCGTACAATCCCGGCGCGTCGGTCTTGCCGTCCAGGTCGACCAGCACCCCGCCGCAGGTATAATGCTGCGCCGGCACCACCGGGATCGGCTCCCTGGTGATGTCGATCCCCAGCCCGAGCAGTTTGTCATATATGTTGGGGAAGTGCGCCTTCACGAACTCGGGCTCGCGGTGGCTGATGTCGAGGTGGACATAATCCAGCCCGTCGCGCTTGATCTCGCCGTCGATCGCCCGCGCCACGATATCGCGCGGGGCCAATTCGGCGCGCTCGTCATAGTCGGGCATGAAGCGGTGCCCGGTTTCGGGATGCTTGAGGATTCCGCCCTCGCCGCGCACCGCCTCGGTGATCAGGAAATTCTTGACCTCCAGATGGTACAGGCACGTCGGGTGGAATTGCATGAATTCCATGTTGCTGATGCGTGCGCCGGCGCGCCACGCCATCGCGATCCCGTCTCCCGTCGCACCGCGCGGCGCGGTCGCGTAGAGATAGGCGCGGCCCGCTCCCCCGGTGGCAAGCACGGTCGCTCGCGCGGTCAGCGTCTCGATCTCGCCGTTGACCCGATTATAGGCATAAAGCCCGTGCACCGCACCCGACGTACTGAACTCCTCGGCATGGCGGCCCGTGGCGAAGTCGATCGCGACATGATCTGGCAGGATGACGATGTTGGGATTGGCGATCACCGCGCTTTCCAGCGCCTGCTGGATCGCCCAGCCGGTGGCGTCGGCGACATGGACGATCCGGCGATGCGAATGCCCGCCCTCGCGGGTCAGGTGCCAGCCTTCTCCATCATCATCCAGGTTGAACGGCACCCCCAGTTCGGCGAGCCGCGCGATCGCCGCCGGTGCTCCGCCGACGACATGCTCGACCACGGCGCGGTTGTTGAGCCCCGCTCCGGCGATCATCGTGTCCTCGACATGCGCGTCGAAACTGTCGCCTTCCTCGAGCACCGCGGCGATACCGCCCTGCGCCCATTCGGTCGCCCCGCCGCCCAATTTGCCCTTGGCCAGCACCGCTACCTTTTTCGTGGCGGCGAGGTTGAGAGCCGCAGTCAGCCCGGCTGCGCCCGACCCGATCACGATCACGTCGAACTGGTTCACTCGGCCGGCTCGCGGGTCAGGCTCAGGAACACATCCTCAAGATCGGGGTCGCGGGTCGAGACGTCGACAATGCCCACGCCAGCGGCGGCCAGCGCGGCGAGCACTTCGCCGGCATTGACCTGGTCCTTGCGGTACGTGATCTCGATTGTCC
>JBBQTM010000082.1:0-2556 GCA_038234545.1 Sphingomonadales bacterium | reverse complement strand
GTGCCGATTGGCATAGGTATTTCCTTCTCATTCAACCCGACAATCGGGCCTTGGAGCTAAGAGCAGCGCAGGGAAGGAATAGGGCCGCAAAGCGCCTGTAGACCATCGATTTGCGACAAATAGCCAAGCCTGTGTAGCAGCATTTGTGAGAAATAGAAATCCCAGTTGCAAATTGGCTAAATCGCTCGCTCCAACGCCACCGCGGTGACCCACTCGGCAAGCGCTTCACGGGCTCTGCCCGTATAGAGTTTCTTGCGATCCGCCTTCTTCGACTTGGGTCCCTCGAGCGGGGGCATCAGGCCAAAATTTATGTTCATCGGCTGATAGGTTTCGGCCTCGGCACCGCCCGTGATGTGATTGGCCAATGCTCCGAGCGCCGTCTCGAGCGGCGGCGGTGCGAGCGTTGCGCCACGCATTTCAGCCGCGGCATAACGCGCGGCCAGCAAGCCGATGGCAGCGCTTTCGACATAACCTTCACAGCCCGTGATTTGCCCGGCGAAGCGGATATGGGGAAGGGATTTGAGCCGAAGCTGGCTATCGAGCAATTCGGGCGAGCGGATGAAGCTGTTACGATGGATCCCGCCAAGCCGTGCAAACTCGGCCTGCTCAAGCCCTGGAATCGTTCGGAAAATCCGCACCTGCTCGGCATGTTTGAGCTTGGTCTGGAAGCCGACCATGTTCCACAGGGTGCCAAGTGCATTGTCCTGCCGTAGCTGCACGCAGGCATAGGGCCAGCGTCCTGTCTTCGGGTCGTCGAGCCCGACCCCTTTCATCGGGCCGTAGCGGAGCGTCTCGACTCCGCGGCTCGCCATCACCTCGATCGGCATGCAGCCTTCGAAGTAGGGCGTGTCCTTCTCCCACTCCTTGAACTCGGTCTTTTCGCCCGCGTTCAATGCGGCGACGAAGGCGTCATATTGTGGCTTGTCCATCGGGCAATTGATGTAATCTTTGCCGCCCTTGTCCCAGCGTGCGGCCATCCAGCAAATGTCCATATCGACGCTATCGCGGTGGATGATCGGGGCGATTGCGTCGAAAAACGCCAGCGCGTCGGATCCGGTCGCGGCGGCGATGGAGTCGGCCAAGCCGGGAGCGGTCAGCGGGCCGGTGGCGATGATGGTGGATCCGGTGGCGGGCAGGGCATCGACCCGCTCGCGCACCACCTCGATCTTGGGGTGGGCGGCGACGCGCGACGTCACTTCGGCGGCGAAGGCCTCACGGTCGACCGCCAGCGCTGATCCGGCGGGAACCCGGTGCTGGTCGGCGGCAGCCATGATCAGCGACCCGAGGGTGCGCATCTCCTGATGGAGCAGTCCGACGGCATTATTCTCGGCATCGTCTGAGCGGAAACTGTTGGAGCAGACCATTTCGGCCAGCCGGTCGCTGTCATGCGCCGGTGTCGTATCGCCGCCGCCACGCATTTCGGAAAGGCGAACGCGAAGCCCTGCTTCGGCGAGTTGCCATGCGGCTTCGGATCCGGCGAGGCCGCCGCCGATGATGTGAGTATCGTGGGACATGGCCCCCCTTATCCGTTCGTCCCGAGCGAAGTCGAGGGACGTTGCGCGGACGTGTCTCGACGTCGCTCGACACGGGGGGCTAGTATCTGGTGGGGTTAGCTCAGACCTCCGCCGGCTCATCCGCCTTGGTCTGCGCCACGATCAGTTTCTCGATGTCGGGGATCGGCCGACCGGTCATTTCCTTGTCGATCTCGCACACCACGCGGCGCGCAGCTTCCTTGTGGAGCTGCTTGCGCAGTTCGCCCAATGTCCTGGGAGGAGCGATAATCGCCAGCGCCTCGAAATCATTGGCCAGCGCGCGGCGGTTGACCTCCTCCGCCGCCGACTTGGCCCAGCGATCTTCCTCCAATTGGTGGAAGTCGGTTTCCTCGTAGCTGGAGCGGCTCGATCCGTTCGACTGATGGGTCGATCCGGGTGCGTCGGTCTTCATCTCGCCGTCGCTCAAGTCCACGCGTTCGTCATGCGCCTCGGTGCGCAGGTCGATCTGGTTGACGTCGCCGTGGTTGCGCAGGAACAGGGTCTTGCGACCGTCGGTGACGAGGACGAGGGCGAGGTTGGCAAGCGGCATTGGAGTCTCCTTCAAAGTCTCCCGATTCCAACGCCGCCGGACGCCCGCGCGTTCCTTATTCGATCGGCGCCTCATCCTCGCCCGACGCGAGATCCTCACCGACCGTCGCATCGTCGGGCCCGGCGAGCTCGTCGCCGCCGTCGACGTCGATTCCCTCTTCCTCGCTCTCGTCGATCTTGGCGACCGACACGACCGTCTCATTCTTGTCGACGCGGAAGATGGTCACGCCCTGGGTATTGCGCCCGGCGATACGGATGTCGCCGACCGTGGTGCGGATCACCTTGCCCTGGTCGGTGACCAGCATCAGCGCCTCGCCCGGGGTTACCGGGAAGCTGGCGATCACGCCGCCGTTGCGATCGGAGGTGACGATGTGGGTAATGCCCTGGCCGCCGCGGTTGGTGCGGCGATATTCGTAGGTCGAACTGTGCTTGCCATAGCCATTCGCGGTCATGGTCAGCAGGAATTGCTCCTTTT
>JBBQTM010000081.1:0-2801 GCA_038234545.1 Sphingomonadales bacterium | reverse complement strand
CCTGAAGCAGGTGCTGATAGCCTTCTTCGCCATCATGTGCGCGCAGGGGGCGGTCTGGTATTTCACCTTTTTCTACCTGCAGGTGTTCCTGGAGAAGTCGCTCGGCATGCCCGCCGCGACCAAGGACATGCTGCTGATCGTGATGACCCTGGTGTCGGCGCCGCTGTACGTCTTCTTCGGCTGGATGTCGGACCGCGTCGGGCGCAAGCCGGTGATGCTCGGCGGCATGCTGCTCGCCCTCGCCCTCTATTTCCCCGGCTCGCACTGGATCGCCTCGGCGGTCAATCCGGCGCTTGTCGCGGCGCAAGCGGCAACCCCGGTGGTGGTGCGCACCGACCTCGCCTCCTGCTCGTCGCAGTTCGACCCGACCGGCACCGCCAAATTCACCAGCGCGTGCGACATTTCTAAGAGCATCCTGATCGCGCGCGGCGTAGCCTACACCACGCAAGCCTCGTCCGATGGCGCGACCATCGTTTCGGTGGGCGGCCAGTCGGTCCCGATCGCCAGCGGCGAGGGCCAGGCCGACCTCAAGACCTTCAAGGCCGAAACTGCCACGACCATTAACGCCGCGCTTGCGGCCGAGGGCTATCCAACCTCGGCCGACCCGGACGCGATCGATTACCCGGTGTTGCTTGTCGTGCTGCTCGGCTTCGTCATCGCCGCAACCGCGGTCTACGGCCCCCAGGCCGCGGCGCTGGTCGAGATGTTCCCGACCCGCATCCGCTACACCGCGATGAGTCTGCCCTACCACGTCGGCACCGGCTGGGTCGGCGGCTTCCTCCCCGTCACCAGCTTCGCCATCGTCGCGTTGACGGGGGATATTTACGCGGGGCTCTGGTACGCCGTCGGTTTCACCGCGCTGTCGGCGGTGGTGACGATCCTGTTCCTCAAAGAGACCAGGGGCAAGCCGCTCGAGGAGTGTTGAACTTCAAGCGCACCAATGAATGTCAATCGCCTGCTCGGCTTCGGCCAACACGCGGCCGACCGGTAGCTTGCTTGAATGACCGTCCGCGATCGCCTGCTCCAGTAGATCGCGCTTCTTTTGACCGGTGATGACGATCGTCACCGTCTTCGCCGCCAGGATCGAGGCGCGGGTGAGGGTAACGCGGGCGACTGGCGCCTCGGGCGGCATCGGGTCGGGCATCACGCCGACAGCGCGGCGGGCGTTGGGCGCGTTCAATGCATCGTCCAAATCAGGCCCGGCGAAGATCGAGGCGGTGTGGCCGTCCTCGCCCATCCCCAGCCAGACGAGATCGGGCGGCCATGGCAAATCCTGCAACCGCGCATCGGCCGCGCCGCCGGCCAACTTGTAATCCTCGATCCCGGTCGAGATCGGGAACACCCGAGCCCCGGTCGGAAGGAAGGTCTGGGCGATCGCGCGGATGTTGCTGCGCGGATCGTCGAGCGGCACCAGCCGATCGTCGGTCGGGATGATCGTGACCTTCTTCCAGGGGAGGCTGGCCTCCGCGAGCTTCTTGTAGATCGGCAGCGGGGTCGATCCGCCCGGCAAGGCGATCAGCGCACTGCCCCGCGCGTCCAATGCGCTCTCGACGATGAAGCCGACATCGCCCGCCACCGCCTCGGCCAGCTCGTCGAGCGTGTCATAGTCCCACCATTCGGCTTCGATCATCTTGGCGTCCATTTCGCTGAATTCAGTTGAGCGGCCTTTGCCCATAGCCGGCCCAATCCGCAACCCGCTGCCCGTCGCGATTGACCCCCGGATAGAAGCGCAGGCGGGCTTGGGCGGTGGCGCACACGGTCGCATCCAGCTGCGCATCGCCAGTCCCGAAATCGACGATGCACTGGATGATTCGCCCATCCGCGTCGACCCGGAAGCGCATGTTGACCGGCCGTCCGCGCGGCCAGCGGTCGAGCACGTCGGGTGAAAAATCGCGCCGGGTCAGCGGTCGCGTCGCCAGCCGGGTCCGAACCACCGCCAGTCCGTTGCCGCCACCGCCCGGCCCATTGCCCGCGCCGCCGCGGCCGGTCCCGGTCCCGCTGCCCCCGGCACCAGTGCCCGGCCCAAACACATCTGACGCCCCCTGTGTCGCCTCCGCCCCCTGCCGTGGCGTCGGGCTGGCGGTGACCGGGTTGGGGCTCGGCACGGGAATGACCGGCTTGGGCGCCACCACCGCGCTCGCCTGGCTATCGATATTTTTCGCCGACGCCGCGCCTTCCGCTTTCTTCGCTTTCTCGGTCTCGGGCTCGATCGTCACGATAGGCGGGGGCGGTTCGACATTCACGTCGATCAACTGGGTCAGTGCGTCGGGCGGTGCCAATCGCACCGTACCAGACAGATTGAGCATGGCGAACGCGATCGCGAGATGCAGGAGGATCACCAGCCCGACCGTGGCGGCGCGTTCACGCGGGGATGGATGAGGTCGGTACATAGCTGAATCAAACGCGCCTTTCGCTGGTCGGGTTGCCTGTCGGGCCGGAGTTCCCGCTTTTGCGCCTATTCGTCTTGGCGCAGCAAGCCTTCGTCATGGCCCGGATTGATGCGGTAAACATGCATGAATCATTGACTCTGGTTAATTTCCGTTAAACAATGACGGATGGTTCAACAGGGGGAACTCATGACCGCTACCACCGTGAACAACCGTAAATTCCTGGCATCGGGCGCGCTTGTCGTGCTCATCGCCGCCGGCGCCTATGGCCTCGGCCGCGTTTATCCGCCGCTCGGCCCAAGCGAAGGCACGATCGCACCCGCCGAACGCTATGTCGCGTCGCAAGTCGGGGAAGGCGACGTCACGCTCGGCGACACCTCCGTGCCGCAACTGATGCAGTCGGACGCGTTCGAA
>JBBQTM010000080.1:0-2910 GCA_038234545.1 Sphingomonadales bacterium | reverse complement strand
CTCTGGATCGGCGCCGGCGGCATTGAAGTAGCGCAATCGCGCCGCGCGGATCGCGTGGGCGGCACTGAAGTCAGCGATCATCTGCTCCGAGGTCCATTTCGACTGGCCGTAAGGATTGATCGGAAGCTTGGGCGCATCCTCCCGGATCGGAACGCTTTCCGGCGTGCCATAAACTGCGGCGGTGCTGGAGAAGACCAGCCGGTCGATCGAATGATCGTGAATCGCCTCAAGCAGCGACAGAGTGCCAGCGACATTGTTGCGGTAGTATTTGCCCGGATTGGCGACCGACTCCCCGACATAGGTGAAGGCCGCGAAATGCATGACCGCCACCGGCCGATGGCGATCGATCACCCCGTCGAGGGTAGCGCGGTCGGCGATGTCGCCAATCTCGAGCGGCCCCCATTTTGCCGCCTCGCGGTGCCCGTAGACCAGATTGTCGTAGACCACCGGCAGATAGCCCCTGATGGCCAGCGCCTTGCAGACATGGGCGCCGACATAGCCGGCACCACCGGTGACGAGAATCGGGATTGGTGAGGTGCTGCTCATGGCGACCCTAATCACGCGGCCAAGGGCGCTTGCCAAGTCACGGCGGTCAACTAAACGAACGCCATGACCGAAGCTTTGCCCGCTGGATGCCGCCTGCTTCCCCTCACCGCGCGCGGTGACGATCGGGGCCTGCTAGTCGCGATCGAGGGGGAAAACGACGTCCCGTTCGCCATCGCGCGGGTGTATCACGTCTATGCGACCATCTCCGGCGTGGTCCGCGGATTGCACGCCCATCGCGCCCTCAACCAGCTTGCGGTGGCAGTGCAAGGTAGCTGCAATATGCTGCTCGACGACGGCGCGACCAAAGTGTCGGTACGGCTCGACGATCCGGCGGTCGGCCTGACCCTGCCGCCGATGGTGTGGCACGAAATGAGCGACTTTTCCGAGGATTGCGTGCTGATGGTCCTCGCCGATGCGGCCTATGACGAAGCCGATTATATTCGCGATTATGCCGAATTCACCGCCTTGGCGGCGGCATGATCGGCTTTCTCGACCTCGGCGCGGCGACGCGCGAGCTGGAGGACGAAATTCACGCCGCGGTGGCGCGGGTGGTCGATTCGGGCTGGTATGTCGGCGGTCCGGAATTGACGCGGTTCGAGGACGACTGGGCGGCCTATTGCGGCACGGCGCATTGCGTCGGGGTCGCCAACGGGCTGGACGCGTTGCATCTGGCGCTTCGGGCGGTGGGGGTCGGGCCGGGCGACGAGGTGATCGTCGCCAGCAACGGCTATATCGCGACCCAATTGGCGGTGACGATGGCTGGCGCGACCCCGGTGCCCGTCGAGCCCGACCCGGCTACGCACAATCTAGACCCGGCACGAATCGAAGTGGCGATTAGCGCGAAGACCAAGGTTATATTGCCGACGCATTTGTACGGGCAGCCGGCCGATCTCGATGCGATCGCGGCGGTGGCGGCGACGCACGGATTATTGGTGATCGACGATGCGGCGCAGGCGCAGGGCGCGGCGATCCGCGGGCGGAAAATTGGCGGACATGGCGCGGCGATCACCTGTTGGAGCTTTTACCCGAGCAAGAATCTCGGGGCGCTGGGCGACGGCGGGGCGATCACGACAAACGATCCGGAACTGGCGGCGCGGGTTCGGCGGCTGGGCAACTACGGGTCGGACGTGCGCTATGTGAACCAGGATCTGGGCGTGAATAGCCGGCTCGATCCGATGCAGGCGGCGGTGCTGGGCGTGAAGCTGGGCAAGCTCGACGAATGGAACAAGCGCCGCGCAGGAATTGCGGATTTCTATCAGGATACGCTGGCGGATCTCGACGGGCTGACGCTGCCCCATACTCCCAATTGGGCCGACCCCGCGTGGCATTTGTACGTGGTCGCGACTCCCGACCGCGACCGGCTCGCCGCGCGGCTGACCGAGGCGGGGGTCCAGACCCTGATTCATTACCCCATCCCGCCGCATCGCCAGCAAGCCTATGTGGCACAAGGCCTGGCCGAGGGCAGCCTTCCGATTGCGGAAGCGCTCGCCAAGGAAGTGCTCAGCCTGCCGATCGGGCCGCATCTGGGAATGGACAATGCCGTGCGGGTGGCGGACGCGGTGCGCGGGGCGCTATGATCGCATCATGAGCGAGCCTCTTCCCCTCGGACCCAGGATCGACCCCTTGGCCGCTGTCCACCCCGGCGCGCGCATCGGCGCTGGCACGCGGGTGTGGCAATTTTGCGTGGTGATGGACGGCGCGGTGATCGGTGGCGACTGCAACCTCAACGCGCATACGTTGGTCGAGGGCGGCGCGACCATCGGCGACCGGGTGACACTGAAATGCGGGGTCTATGTGTGGGACGGCATCACGCTTGAGGACGACGTGTTCGTCGGCCCCAACGCGGTTTTCACGAACGATAAAATGCCCAGGTCGCGCGTTCGGCCGGAAGTCTTTGCCCGGACCCATGTCGGCAAGGGCGCATCGATCGGCGGCGGCGCGGTGATCCTGCCCGGCGTGACCATCGGCGAGCGGGCCATGATCGGTGCTGGCGCGGTGGTGACGAAGGATGTGCCGGCGGGCGAAACCTGGCTCGGCAACCCGGCGCGGCGGGTGACGTGAGCGGCGACCCCGCGGCGGCAACTCCTCGGATTTCGATACTCCTGCTGTGCTGGAATCACGCGCAGTTTCTGGAACAATGCATCGGGGCGCTGGCGGCCCAAAGCGAGCGCGATTTCGAGATATTGTTTCTCGACAATGTCTCGAGTGACGGGTCGTTCGAGATGGCTCAGGGCCTGTTCGGCCGCTTCGGGCTGACGGCGACGATGCTGCGTAATGATCAGCCGCACGCGATCCCGGCCAATTTCAACCGGCTACTCGCGGCATCGAGCGGGGATATCGTCGCGCCGCTGTCGACCGACGACT
>JBBQTM010000079.1:0-2979 GCA_038234545.1 Sphingomonadales bacterium | reverse complement strand
CAAGGCCGCCAGCGAGCTTCGCAAAGTCGGGTCGGGCCTGACCAGCGCGGTCAACAATTACAATAGCTTCGTCTCGTCATTCGAGAGCCGATCTTTGGTCACCGCGCGCAAGTTTCGTGACCTTAACATCGAACCACGCGCCCGCGAGATCGACACCGTTTTGCCGGTCGAGGCGCTTGCACGCTATGGGGACGAAAAGGTTCTCCCGCCACCGTCGGCCAATGAGGACGACGCAGCCGCCTGAGCATTACCGCCGCTGCAAATCGATCGTCCCAGCGGTGCTCGACAAGGTGAGTTGATTGCGTCCGACAACCGCGACCGTCATCACCTGGTCGAGGATCGCGTTGGCCTGGGTTTCGAAACTCATGTCGAAACAGGCCACGCGGGTCGACACCAGGGCGCCGGTGTCGAGCGTTGTCCCGGATTGGCTGTAGGGGCCAGCGATGGAATTGCAGCCAAATTTGGCAGCGATCCGTCCGCTATCGAAATCGAGGTTGAAGGCACCCTTGCGCGGCACCGCGCGACCGTTGATTCGAACCACCCGCCAGCGGGTTCTTTCAAGTGTGGTCACCGGGCCGGGCCGAGCACTGATCAAGCGCGGATTGCCGCGCGCATCGACCTCGAGGAAGAAAGCCTCCGGGGCGCCGCAGCCGCGGTACAGGCGGTTGTCGACACTGACCTGGACGGTGTCGGGGTAGGTGCGGTCGCTCATTCCGTCGCTACATCTGGAATGAACGATGTTCACCCTGAGGCGGCGACCGTTATACATTTCTCCAGCGACCCCGTTCTGGGCGGGCGGGGTCGGGTCCGCGACCACGACATTGGTGCCGCGATTGGTGAACGTCATCCTCGGGCCGATCACCAGGTCCCAGAACGGCTCGGTGCCGATCGCCCGGTAATTGCCACGATCGACGGGCGGACCCGGATAAGGCGCAGGATAGGCATCGGGGACGCCTGGCCGGCCAACAGGGGAAGTCTGGCACGCAGCCAGACCGAGCGCGAACGGGACAAGCCCAAGAATCATTCTCATGCCGCAACAAACTCGCGAAGTCAGAAAGCGGTTCCTCAGATGGCGCGCTTGAGGTCGATCGATCCGGCTTCGCTGACTAGCCGCATCGCCTCGCCGCCCTCGCGTTCGATGCGCATGTTGCTGTCCAGCACCGCGCTGCCGAGCCGCTCGAAGCTGGCGGCGGGCTCGGGGCAGCCGACCAGTGTCTGGGCCAGGCCCTTGGTCGACAGATGGTCGCCGTTGAGATGCCAGGAGCCGCCGATCGAGTTGCAGCCGAACCTGGCCGACAGGGCGTCGGCGGTGAAGCTGATGAAATAATCTTGCCCGCCCGGGGTTACGCGCCCGTTGATCGCGGTCACCGTCCAACCGGTCCCGGCCAGGCCACCCGGTGTGACGGTGCCGCCCCCGCAGCCCTCGACCTTGTTGCCGTCGGCGATCAGCCGCACCGTCTGGCGATAGATGAGATCGCTCATCCCGTCGCTGCACGGTCCAGCCGCGATCGTCAGCTTGAGCCGGGGCGAAAAATATGTCCCCGGCACGGGCCGGAAATCGGCGGGTGTCGACTCGCTGATCTTCACTGACCCATAGTCGCCTTGGTAGGTCATGGTCGGACCGTTTATGGTCAGCGCCCAGCCTGGTTCGGTGCCGACGGCCCGGTAGGCAAAAGCAGGCGGATCGGCTGGCGGCGGTGGCACCTGGTCGTTGGCGGCCGGCACCTCGAGGGGGAAATTTTGCGCCGCGGCGGCTTGCTCGTCGGTCAGCCGGTCGTCGTTTGCGCCGCATGCGCAAAGCGCCACTGCGCCAAGTAACAAGAAGATTCTCATTCCCGCCAGCTCGCCTTGACCTGATAGGCCATCACCGCCGCCGCGACCGCCGCGTTGAGGCTATCGGCGCGTCCGGCCATGGGGATCCTGACCAGGGTGTCGCATGCCGCCTCATATTCCTGCGGCAATCCCTGGCTTTCGTTGCCAATCAACAGGAAGCAGGGCGGCGCGTAAAGGGCGTCGAGATAGTCGGTGTCGGTGTTGAGGCTGGTGCCGACCAATTGCCCCGGCCCGGCGCGGAGCCAAGGCAGGAAATCCGCCCAGCGCGCGGTCGCAACTTGTTGCGTGAAGATCGCGCCCATCGAGGCGCGCACCGCCTCGACCGAAAAGGGATCGGCGCAATCGTCGACCAGGATCAGCCCGCCCGCGCCGACGGCATCGCCAGTGCGCAGCATGGTGCCGATATTACCGGGGTCGCGAAGCGCCTGCGCCACCAGCCATAACGGTGCCGACGCACGGTCGATCGCGTCCAGGCCGGTCGCGGGTTGTTTGTACACACCCAGGATCGCCTGCGGATTATCCTTGCCGCTCATCTTGGCGAGGATGTCGGGGCTGGTCTCGATCACGTCCGCGCCCTCGGCCTCCGCCGCGGCAATGATCTCCGCCGCCAGCGGATGGATGCCGCTCGCGGGCGAATAAGCGATCACTATGGGCAATATGCCGCTCATCCGCGCTTCGGTCAGAATGCGCAGACCCTCGGCAAGAAACTTGCCCTCGGCTCTGCGTTCCTTCTTGTCGCGAAGCCCGCGAATGCGCTTGACGGTGTCGTTGGCGAAGGAGTGGATTTCGCGCGGCAAGGCTCACTCCTCGCCGAAGCGGCTTTCGATCAGCGCGGCGAGCTGGTCGAGCGACTCGGCGGCGCCGTCGCCCGAGACGTGCAGGGTGACGTCATCGCCCATCGCCGCACCGAGCATCATCAGCCCCATGATCGAGGTGCCGCACACCTTGTTGCCGTCCTTCTCGACCTCGATCGTCGAGGGCAGCGCGGCGGCGAGATTGACGAACTTGGCACTGGCCCGGGCGTGCAGCCCGCGCTTGTTGGTCATCCGGACGGTGCGGCTGAGTGCGGTCAAGCCGCGGCTTCCCCGAGGATCTCCGATGCCACCGAAATATATTTGCGCCCGGCTTCCCGCGCGGCGGCGACCG
>JBBQTM010000078.1:0-3309 GCA_038234545.1 Sphingomonadales bacterium | reverse complement strand
CAGAACCTCGTCCCCGACGACGATGGCGGCGAGGTCGACCATCCGGCAATCGACGGCCTGTTCGACCGCTTCGACGGTGCGCGCTACCGGTTGCGCAGCAAGCTACGCCACTAAGCGCGGCTGCGCCGCGGTGCTAGAATTGCACCGCGGCCCTGGCGTAAAGAAACCGCCCGTTGAACCCGAATGGCGAGAAGTTGCTGAACGGCGTCACATAACGCGTCGCCGGAAGGATTACGGTCGCGCCCGATACCGGGTCGACCGCCGTCCCGCGCGGGGTATTGGTCGGATAGATGTCGAACAGATTGTTCGCGCCCAGCGCCAGCGTCAGGCGATCGCCGAGCGGCTTGAACCGCGCCTCGACGTCGGTGATCGTCTTGGCGGCGAGCTTGATATCCTGGACGCCGCTCGCGGGCGCGCCGGAATCGAGCACCTTGCCATAGTGGGTCGCGCGCACGGTCAGTCCGAACCAGTCGCGCTCAAAGTCGCCCGACAGGTTGATTTTGTAGCGTGGCTGCCCCTTGACCAACCGAAGCGATTCCTGCCGTCCGAACAGGACCAGCCCCGGGACCGTGGACAGCGCACCCGGCGCGGCTGCATTCTTGGTGATCTTGGTCTTGTTGAGGTTGAGCCCGGCGGTCAGGTTGAGCCGGCCGCCGATCAGTTGCGGGACACGGTACGTCGCCACCGCATCGAGCCCGCTGGTCCGGGTATCGATGCCGTTGATGAAGAAACGCGCGGCGGTGGTGGTGCGGAAGCCCGCGCCGTTGAGGATCGTCGCGATCGCCCCGCCGGTCGGCGTGCAGCCGGCCCCGGCCGAGCAGGGATTGCCGAGCGCATCGCGGGTCGCCTGGAGATTGTCGGTGACCAGGATCCGATCGTCGATGTCGACCCGATAGACGTCGAGCGTCACATTGAGGCGAGGGACCATCGTGAACACCAGTCCGCCCGACAGGCTGAACGAACGCTCGGCATCGAGCGGGCTCGCGCCCAGGGCCTGGGCGACCGGATTGTTCACCGGTAGCGTGACCGTGTCGAGCAGCACGCCGGCGACATTGTTGGTCGCCTGCGCGGCATAGAATTGCTGTTGCAGCGACGGTGCCCGGAATCCGGTCGATGCCGATGCCCGAAGCGCGATCCCATCAACCGGCTCGAATCGGCCGGCCAGCTTCCAGTTGAGGTCGGAGCCGAAGTCGGAATAATCCTCGTAGCGAAGCGCCGCCTGGATGTTGAACCGGTCGCTGATGTCACTGTCGACCTCGGCATAGAGCGACTTGTTGTTGCGACTATGCTGCTTGTCGACCCGCTGGCCGCCGATCACCGGCTGGAATCCGGGGAAGACCTGCGCGCCGGGGGCGCCGCCGGCCGGTCCGTTGGCATAACTCGCCAGTTCGCCCGGCCTGATGTCGAAGATTTCGCGCCGATATTCGGCGCCGAGCGACAAGGTGGTGCGCTTTGCAAAGCCAAGCGCGAGATCGCGGCTGAGGTCGAGGTTCGCCAGGGCCTGGCCATATTTCAGCCCGCCCGAGTCGAATTCGGTCTGCGATGCCGCGCCGAACGAGCGGTTGAGGCTGTTCTCGATCCGGAAATCGACCTTGTTGAGACCGGCCTGGCCGGACAGATCGACCTTCCAGCCGCGAAGCTCGCCGCGGATCCCGACCACGGTCGAATAATCGTCGGTGTCGGTGGTGATCAGCGGCAGGAAGCCGTCGGGATAGATTGCCGGGACGTTGCGCGCGTCATTCGCAAGGCGATAGAAACCGGCGCTTTCGCCCTGGCGGTCGGCATAGGAGGCGAACCAATAGACTTCGGCGCCGCTGCCGCCGATCGGCGCGGCCGAGTTCAGGAACAGCTTGACGTCGCGCACGTCGGGATCGCCATAGCGATGGCTGAACCGGTTGAAGGTCAGTTCGCGCGGGTCGAGCGCCCCGGCGATCAGATTATATTGCCGCCGCGGATCGGCACCGGTGCGGTTGGTGTCTTCGCGATCCTGGATTTCGGCCGCAAGGTTGAGATAGCCGTCGCGGATGATCGGGATGCCCACCACCGCCGCCAGGGTCACCGTCCGCCCGTCGCTGCGCTTGCGGTCATCGCCGGTATAGTCGAGCTGCAGCGTGTTGTCGGGCGACAGGAGCGGGGTGTTGCCCGGCCCGGTCAGCACTCCATCATAGGTTTCGACCCCGTCGATCCGAGTCTCATACTGGCCATAGGTCAGGCTTGCGCGGCCGCCGGACGGCGCGCTGCGCAACTGGAAGTTGATCACCCCGGCAATCGCATCCGATCCATATTGAGCGGCGGCGCCATCGCGCAGCACCTCGACCCGCGACAAGGCGATCGACGGGATGAGGTTGATGTCGACCGCCGAACTGCCGCGTCCGACCGAGCCGTTGATATTGAGCAGCGCCGAGGTGTGACGGCGCTTGCCGTTGATCAGCACCAAAGTCTGGTCGGGGCTGAGGCCGCGCAGCGTCGCCGGGCGGATGACGTCGGTCCCGTCGGTGATCGACGGCTGCGGGAAATTGAAGCTTGGCACTTCCTGGGTCAGCGCGCGATTGAGCTCGGTATGGCCCGACTGGCTCAGCGATTCGGCCGTGATGACATCGACCGGGACGGGACTGTTGGCGACCGTGCGGTCGCTTCGCCGGGTGCCGGTGACGATGATCGCATTTTGCGAATCCACCTCCGTGTCGGCCTGGGCCGCGGGTGCCGGGACGCCGGGAGTGGGCGCCTCCTGGGCCTTCGTCGGGGATGCCAATGCGATGGCCGACAGGCCGGCCAGCAACACGATGCGATAAGCTGAAACAGGCATCAACGCCTCCTAAGATCGGGAAAAGCGAGCCCCACGCCGCCGTCACATGCCCGAACCGGGAAGCATGAACCGGTTTTGCGCAGGAGCAAGCGGTTCGCCCTTGGCACGGGCGTTTGTGTCGCCCTGTGGTGCGGCGGCAACAGCCCGATCGGCACCGCTGCCAAGGTTGACAGGCCACGGCCGCTGCCATAGTCGGCACGCTTTCCGCGCGGAGCCTGGCTTTCGCGGCCATTTTCGGCGCGGTCACGAATTTTTTTGGAAAGAGGCCAATGTTCGCAATCGTGCGCACGGGCGGCAAGCAATATCGCGTCGCCCCCGGAGATAAGATCGTCGTCGAGAAACTGGCCGGAGAGGCCGGGGACACCTTCGACATCACCGATGTCCTGCTGGCTGGCGAAGGCGGCGACCTGAAGTCGACCGCGGGCCTGACCGTGGTGGCCAAGGTCATCGCCCAGGCGAAGGCCGACAAGGTCACGGTTTTCAAGAAGCGCCGTCGTCACAAT
>JBBQTM010000077.1:0-3593 GCA_038234545.1 Sphingomonadales bacterium | reverse complement strand
GGAAATGATCTCCGCCGTCTCGGTCACCGGGGGCCACCTTGGCGCCGGGCTCGGCGTGGTCGAGCTGACGGTTGCAATCCATTATGTCTTCGATACGCCGAACGACCGCCTGATCTGGGACGTCGGCCATCAGGCCTACCCGCACAAGATCGTCACCGGTCGACGCGACCGTATTCGGACGATCCGCCAGGGGGGTGGGCTGAGCGGGTTCACCAAGCGCAGCGAGAGCGAATATGACCCGTTCGGCGCGGCGCACAGCTCGACGTCGATTTCGGCTGCGATCGGCTTTGCCGTCTCCAACAAGCTTGCCAGAAAGCCCGGTCGCGGGATTGCGGTGATCGGCGACGGCGCGATGACCGCTGGCATGGCCTATGAAGCGATGAACAATGCTGCGGCCGCCGGCAATCGCCTTGTCGTGATCCTGAACGACAATGACATGTCGATCGCTCCGCCGGTCGGGTCGTTGCGCAATTCGCTCGCCCGGCTGGTCAGTTCGGACAAATATCTGGCCCCGCGCCGGGTCGCTCAGAAGATTGCAAGCGTCCTTCCCGATCCCATGCGCCGCACCGCGCGCCGGATGGAGGAATATGCCCGCGGTCTGGTTACCGGCGGCACCTTGTTCGAGGAGCTTGGCTTCTATTACGTCGGTCCGGTCGACGGGCATGACGTCCTTGCGCTGGTCGAGGTGCTTGAGAACGTCCGCGATGCCAAGGACGGCCCGATCCTGATCCATGCCGTTACCCAGAAGGGCAAAGGCTACGGCCCGGCCGAAAGCAGTGCTGACAAATATCATGGCGTCGTCAAGTTCGACGTCGTCTCGGGCAAGCAGGACAAGGGCCCGGGTGGTGGTCCGCCGGCCTACACTGCGGTATTTGCCAATGCGCTCACCGCCGAGGCACGGCGCGACGAAAAGGTTGTGGCAATCACCGCCGCCATGCCTTCGGGTACCGGGCTCGACAAGTTCGAGGCGGAGTTTCCGGATCGCACCTTCGACGTCGGAATCGCCGAGCAGCATGGCGTAACCTTTGCCGCCGGCCTCGCCGCGCAAGGCTATCGGCCGTTTTGCGCGATCTATTCGACCTTCCTCCAGCGCGCCTATGATCAAGTGGTCCATGACGTCGCAATCCAGAATTTGCCGGTGCGTTTCGCGATGGACCGCGCCGGGCTGGTCGGCGCCGACGGTTGCACCCATGCCGGAGCGTTCGACCTGGCCTATCTCTGCACGCTTCCCAATTTCGTGGTGATGGCGGCGGCCGATGAGGTCGAGCTGACCGACATGATCCACACCATGGCGCTTCACGACAGCGGCCCCAGCGCGGTGCGCTATCCGCGCGGCAACGGGCGTGGTCTTGCAATGCCGGCTGAACCGACGCGGCTGGAAATCGGCAAGGGACGCATTGTCCGCGAAGGCAAGAAAGTCGCGATATTGTCGCTCGGCACCCGGCTCGAAGAAGCCGAGAAAGCCGCCGAGACGCTGGAAGGCATGGGCCTCTCCACCACCGTTGCCGACATGCGCTTCGCCAAGCCGCTCGACGTGGGCCTGATCCGCAAATTGCTCACCACTCATGAAGTCGCGGTAACGATCGAGGAAGCATCAATTGGCGGCTTTGGCGCCCATGTCCTGACATTGGCCAGCGATGAGGGGCTGATCGACGGCGGCCTCAAGCTCCGCACCATGCGCCTGCCCGATCGCTTCCAGGACCATGACAATCCGGCCAAGCAATATGACGAGGCCGGCCTCAACGCGCCGTACATTGTGGAGACGGTGCTGAAGGCCCTGCGCCACAATGATCTCGGGGTCGATGCCGAAGCCGGGGCACTCGCCTGATGCGTGGCTTGCTCGCCGGAGCGGTGGTTGCGTCGCTCGGCGCTTCTTTGTCGGCCGCGCCGCCGACCTATTATCCATCCGATTATCCATTCCCCTTCTCCGACGCGGTGCAGGTCGGCGATTTGCTGATCCTGTCGGGGCAGGTAGGCGCCGCCCCCGGCACCACCGCAGTCGTTCCGGGCGGAATCGAGCCCGAGACGCGGCAGGTGATGGCCAATATCCAGGATAGTCTGAAACGACGCGGCCTCGGCCTAGACGCGGTGGTCAAATGCACGGTGATGCTGGCCGACATGAAGGACTGGCCGGCCTTCAACAAAATCTACGCCACCTATTTCCAGAAGCGGCGCTACCCCGCCCGCTCCGCGCTCGGCGTCAACGGCCTCGCCCTTGGCGCGAAGATCGAGCTCGAATGTTGGGCTCACGCTCCCGGAAAGTGACCAGGACACGGGCCGATCAATTGGTCCTTGCCCAAGGCCTTGCCGAAAGCCGGACGCGGGCGCAGGCGCTGATCCTGGCGGGAAAGGTCTATGTTGGCGAACGTCGCGTGGCGAAGGCCGGTGACCTGCTCCCGAATGATGCACTACTCCTGGTCAAGGGCCGCGACCATCCGTGGGTGTCGCGCGGCGGGGTTAAATTGGCGCATGGGCTCGACCATTTCGCGATCGACGTGATCGGCGCCATCGCGCTGGATGTCGGAAGCTCGACCGGCGGTTTCACCGATGTCCTGCTGACCCGCGGCGCGGCGAAGGTCTATGCAATCGACGTCGGCACCAACCAGCTGGCGTGGAAATTGCGCAGCGACGATCGGGTCGTCGTCCACGACCAGACCTATGCGCGCGTGCTGACCACCGCGATCGTTCCCGAGCCGGTCGACATCATCGTCTGCGACGCCAGTTTCATCGCTTTGTCGAAAGTGCTCGACGCCGCGCTCGACCTCGCCAAGCCGGGCGCGGCACTGATCGCGCTGGTCAAGCCGCAGTTCGAGGCGGGGCGGGGCGAAGTCGGCAAGGGCGGGGTGGTGCGAGATCCGGCGGTCCACCAACGGGTCTGCGATGATGCGGCGGCGTGGATCGAGTCGCGCGGCTGGCGGGTTATCGGCGTCGAGCGAAGCCCGATCACCGGGCCCGAAGGCAATGTCGAATTCCTGCTCGGCGCATCGAAGGAACAATGAATGGCAAGCATTGGGCGCGACGATCGCGCGATCTGGCGAAGGGCCGCATGGCTGATCCCGCTGCTGGTGGGATCAGGATGGCTGTCCGGCTTCCTGTCGAACAGCGGCTATTCGAATGACTGGTTCGTGTCGCTCGAAAAGCCCGGCTTCATGCCGCCGGGTTGGGCGTTCGGGGCCGCATGGACCGCGCTATACACGATGCTCGCGCTCGCCTTGGCGACCGTGCTCAACGAGCCTCCATCGCGGGAGCGACGCGTGGCGATTGCATTGTTCATTGGCCAGATCATCCTCAATTTCTTGTGGTCGCCAATATTCTTCGCGGGCCACTATATTCGCCTCGCCTCGGTGCTGCTGTTCACGATCTTATTGCTGTCGGCGCTTACCGCCGGAAAGTTCTGGCGGTTGCGCCCCTTGGCGGGGGCCTTGATGATCCCCTATCTAGGATGGCTGATCTTCGCGTCATTGCTGACCACGACGATCAACAAGATGAACCCCGGGGCCGGCGAAAGCCTGCTCGTCAAACTGGCCGGAGGCAAAGGTGCAATCAGAAAATCGCATATTCGACGATCTTGCCAAGATGATGAACGGCGTAGC
>JBBQTM010000076.1:0-3602 GCA_038234545.1 Sphingomonadales bacterium | reverse complement strand
CATTGCTCGACCGGGCGCGCGCCGCCGAAGCGCAGGGCGACCTCAAGACCGCTCGAGCCAAATTGACGGACGCCGCGCAGACGATCGCCGAGGATCCGTTCCTGTGGTATTTTTCCGCGGCACTGGCGATCCGCGAGAATGATGTCGCCACCGCCAAGGTCGCGATCAACCGCGCTTTGGCAATGGTGCCGGAAGACGCCACCGTGCTGTTCGAGGCCGGCCATGTCTATCAGGCGGCGGGCGAGGACGGCAAGGCGCGCGATTACTGGACCCGCGCCGCCGCCGCCGATCCGTCGGGGCCAAGCGGACAGGCGGCGCGCCGGGCCCTGGGCATGCTCGACGTCCCGCTCACCGTCACCAACCAGGTCGCAACCCGGCCCGATGGCGACGGCGAGGGGCCTGGTCACCGCTAGGCGATTGGAAGATTCCATGAAATTCCTTCATTCCATGCTCCGTGTCTCGGATCCCGACGCCACCGTGAAGTTCTTCCAGTTGCTCGGGCTCGAGGAGCGCCGCCGGCGCGACGTTCCGGCTGGCAAGTTCACGCTGATCTTTCTTGGCGTGCCCGGCGATGAGGCCGAGGTCGAGCTGACTCACAATTGGGGCGAGGAAGGCTATGAGGGGGGCCGCAATTTCGGTCACCTCGCCTTTCTGGTCGACGATATTTACGCAACTTGTCAGCGGTTGGCGGACGCAGGCGTGACGATCAACCGCCCACCGCGCGACGGGCACATGGCGTTCGTCCGCTCGCCCGACTTGATCTCGGTCGAATTGCTTCAAAAAGGCGAGGCGCTGCCCGCCGCGGAGCCGTGGTCGTCGATGGCCAATACGGGCGAGTGGTGATGGCCGGACCGATCGAAGTTATCGCGGTCCCGGCGCTCAGCGACAATTACATCTGGCTGGTTCGCGATCCCGCCAGCGGATCGGTGGCAGTGGTCGATCCGGGACAGGATGCACCCGCACTTGACGCCGCTGACCGGCGGGGGTGGCGAATTGCCCAGATCCTGACCACTCACTGGCACCCGGACCACACCGGCGGCAACGCCGCGATCCAGGCCGCGACTGGCGCGACCATCACCGGCCCGGCCGAAACCGCGCGATCAAGCCCGGTCGATCGGATCGTCGCCGAGGGTGATCGGGTAACGGTCGGCAACCTGGAAGCTGTCGTTTGGGAAATCCCGGCCCACACGTCCGGGCATATCGCTTTCTATTTCGAGGACGCGAAGATGATCTTCGTCGGCGACACCTTGTTCGCAATGGGCTGCGGGCGGCTGTTCGAAGGAACCGCCGAACAGATGTTCGCCAATATGGCGCGCTTCGCCGCGCTGCCCGACGACGTGCGAGTCTATTGCGGCCACGAATATACGCTCGCCAACGGCCGCTTCGCCGCCCACGTCGAACCGGACAATGCGGCGGTTGCCAAACGCCTGGAGCGGGTCGCGGCAATGCGGAATCGAGGCGAGATCACCCTGCCCACCACAATCGGAGAGGAGCGCGCCACCAACCCGTTCATGCGCGCCGCCGACGCAGCCGGCCTGGCCCACCTGAGGACGCTCAAAGACAGCTTTGGTTAATCCGGTCGCGCGCTTATTAGGGTCGGGGACAAAGATCCGACGCGAAGGAAGACCGCATGCGCCTCCTGATTCTCGCAGCCACCGCAATCGGCCTCGGCGCCTGCTCGACCGCCATGGATCAGCCCGAACAACGCAGCGTCAAGGCACAGGCGACCTATGACCGGATGCTTGCAGGCAAAACCGCCGGCCCCGCCGCGAAGTGCCTGCCCCTGCAGCGTTCGAACGACATGACGGTGATCGACGACGACACCATTCTCTACCAGGACGGCCGGACGACCTACGTCAATCAGCCGCTGGGAAGCTGCAACTTGCTGGGCAGTGGGGGCTTTGCGCTGGTAACCCGGGTCTTCGGATCGCAATTGTGCCGCGGCGACATCGCCACCGTGGTCGACACGTCGAGCGGGGCAACCGTCGGCAGCTGCGCACTTGGCGACTTCATTCCCTATCGGGCTGCCAGCTGAATCTATTTCTTGTAAAGTGCATCCAGACGTTGGCCATAAGCGGCGCGAATGACGTGTCGGCGAATCTTGAGCGACGGGGTCATCTGCTCATTATCGACCGAGAAAGGCTCGTCGGCGAGGATGAACCGGCGCACCTTTTCAATCACGCTCAGCTCCTTGTTGATTCGATCAAGCGCCGCCGTCAGTCGTTGCGGCAGGTCGGGCGCTTCGGCGAATTCGGCTTCCGGAACAATCAGCGCCACCAGATAGGGATGGCGGTCACCATGGACCATGGCCTGAGCGATTTCTGGCTGTAGCGTAAGCATCCCCTCGACCCGCTGCGGCGAGACGTTGTCGCCCTTGTCGTTGATGATCAGATCCTTCTTGCGGTCGGTGATCACGATCCGCCCCTTGGCGTCGAGATGGCCGACGTCGCCGGTTGCCAACCATCCGTCCTGGAGGACGCGCGCGCTTTCCTCGGGGTTGCGCCAATAGCCGTGCATCACCTGTTCGCCACGGATCATGATCTCGCCATCCTCGGCGATCCTCACCTCGGTGCCGAGCATCGGTGGACCGACAGTGTCCATCCGGATTCCGCCGCGCAAGCGATTGCAGCTGATCACCGGACCGGCCTCGGTTTGCCCGTAGCCCTGGAGCACGGTCAGTCCCATCGCCTGGAAGAACAGCCCGACTTCGGGATTGAGCGGCGCCCCGCCCGACACCATCGCCTTGATCCGCCCGCCGAACTTCTTCTTCACTTTCTTGCGCAGCGTCAGCGACAATATGCCGTCCATCGGCAGGTCCCACGGCACCGCCTTGCCAGCCGCGCGCTTGACCTCGATCGCCATTGCACGCCCCATCAGATAGGCTGGAAGGCCGCCATCCTTGTCGACCTGTTTCATGATCTTCGCGCGCAGCATTTCGAACAGGCGCGGCACCACGACCATCAGGGTCGGCCGCACTTCCTCGATATTGGCGGCGAGCTTCTCGAGGCTTTCGGCGTAATAAATCTGTCCGCCCAGCGCGACCGGGAAATGCTGGCCGCCGCTATGCTCATAAGCGTGGCTTGCAGGGAGAAAGGACAGGAACACCTCATCGCCCCAGCCGAAATCATTGGCGATGATGTCAATGCAGCCTTCGACATTGTGAAGGATCATGCCGTGATGCTGGCACACCCCGCGCGGCGCGCCGCCGGTGCCGCTGGTGTAGATCAGGCACGCGAGATCGGCGCGACCGACCCTGGCCACCTCCGCTTCCAGCGCGCCGATGTCGGCCGGGCCGGAAATGAGATCATCCCACTTGTGGAATTGCGCGACGTCCGATGATTGGCCGGTATCGATCGTGTCGATCGCGATGACGTGGCTGCAACTCGAGGCGAACAGGACCGCAGGGAGCAAGGATGTGGCCAGCTTCTGGGTCGAGACGATGACCGCCCGCGCCTCACTATTGTTGAGGATGTGCTGGTGATCGCGGGTCGTATTGGTGGTGTAGGTCGGAACGGTGATGCACCCCGCGGCCATGATGCCGAGATCGGCCAGCAGCCACTCGGGACGATTCTCGCTGACCAGCATGACCCGGTCGCCGGGCT
>JBBQTM010000075.1:0-3685 GCA_038234545.1 Sphingomonadales bacterium | reverse complement strand
CGTCGTACAGGCACTGACCAGCAGCAGCGATACGAGTGCCAACCCACGCAGCGCGAAGGGACGAGCCCCGCGTATCTCGCAGGTCATTCTTCCTCGTCGGTTTCGATCAACAGCCAGTTGGGATCGCGCGACTTCAGATCGCGGCGAAAGGTCCAGCGCTCGCGCGTCTGGACCGCGTCGCTCATCGATCCGGCGACCACCTCGTCCTTGGCATTGCGGGTCACCGCGGCGATGTCGGCCTCGAACCGAACCGTCACTTCGGCGGCACCCTTCTCGACTCCGGCCTCGACGATCACTGGCGGATCGAGCGCGACCAGCCGGTTGTCGAGCTTCAAGCCATCCTTCTCGCGTTGCTCGACCGCGCTTGCGAAGGTCGCATAAACGTCGCCGTCGGTGTGCGGGCGAATAGAGTCCAGATCGCCTTTCCAAAAGGCCTCGAGGATCATCCGGTAGGCGCCGCTCGCGCCTTCCAGGAAGCGGGCAACATCGAACGCCGGGTCCGCAGCCAGGATCTGGCGCACCCCGGGGCCGGCAGTCGGTAGATAGGCCAGGTCGCCATTGTCGGTCAGCGACGCCGACTCGCGCTGGGCATTGACCCGCGGTTGCTCGACGCGTGCATCGGGGTCGGCGGGCTTCAGGATCGGCTGCTCATGGCCGGTCCGTTCGCCCAGCACGGAGTAAAGGCGAAGGCCGACGAACAGGGCAACGAGGGCAAGGATGACGATTGCGGTCAAGGTTCAAATCCGTAACTGGGGAGGCCCAACATAAGCGCTTCAACGCGCGGATTCAAAGGGCGCTCCATATGACCTGCGCCATTGCGCCCGAAAAGCGCGGCTGCTAGGCGCGCCAAGCCCCTTTTCGCGCCCGCGAAGCACGCGGGGCGCAGGTGCCGCTACCCAGACCATAAGGACTTGATTTCATGGCCGATGAGACCCCGACCACCCCCGATTTCGTCGCCAATCCCGATGGCTCGACCAACGATGGCCCGCAGGCCGCGGCGATCGCGCAATATATCAAGGATCTGTCGGTCGAGAGCCCCAATGCGCCGACTGTGTTCCAGTGGCAGGTCCAGCCGGCGGTCGATGTCCAGTTCAACATCGCGGTCGATCGCGTCGCCGACGAAGTCCATGAAGTCGTGCTTCGCATCAACGTTTCGGCCAAGTCGGACCAGGGCACGCATTTCCTGGTCGATTTGAGCTATGCCGGGCTGTTCGGGCTCCGCAATTTCCCCGACGATGCGCTGGCACCGTTCATGCTGGTCGAGGCACCCGGGCTGATCTTCCCCTTCGCACGCCAGGTGATCGCCGAGGCGGTTCAGAACACCGGCTTCCCGCCGCTGTTGCTCGAGCCGATCGATTTCGGTCGCGCTTTCATGGCGACGATGGAAAATGCCCAGGCGCAGGCCGATGCCGTCCCGCAGACAAATGGCGGCGGCGACGTGATCGGAAGCCCGGTCCAAAATGTTCTTCCCGAGGGATTCGATCCGGCCTTGGCCGATTCGGACCCCGCTGACCCGGATCCGTCCAAGGGATGAACCTCTACAAGGCGATCGGGTCGATCGGCGGACTGACCATGGTCAGCCGCGTGCTCGGCTTCGTGCGCGACATGATCGGCAGCAGGTTGCTCGGGGCAAGCAACGCCAACGACGCGTTCAACCTCGCCTTCCTGCTGCCCAACATCTTCCGCCGCCTGTTTGCGGAAGGAGCCTTTTCGGCGGGGTTCGTGCCGTTATTCTCGCGCCGCCTGCAGTCGGGCGGACCAGCCGATGCCGAGGCATTCTCGAACGAGATCTTGTCGGTGTTCATGCCCGCCCTGTTGCTGGTCACGATCGTCTTCATCATCTTCATGCCCGCGGTCATGCTGGTGGTCGCGGGCGACTATCAGTCGGTGCCGGGCAAGCTCGAGCTGGCAACCGAGCTTACGCGCTGGACCTTCCCCTATCTACTGTTCATCAGCCTTGTGGCCCTGCTCTCGGGGGTGCTCAATTCGCTGACCAAATTCGCCGTCGCCGCCTTCGCGCCCGCCTTGCTAAACGTCGCGCTGATCGTCGCCTTGCTGGTGTCGCCGCCCGACAAGATCGAGATCGTGCGCACGATGGCGATCGCGGTGCTGGTCGGCGGCATCTTCCAGTTCCTGCTGTGCTGGATCGCGGTGCGCCGTGCCGGGGTCAAGCTTCGCTTCGGCCGCCCGCGCATGACACCCGCGGTGCGCGAGCTTGTGGTCCTCATTCTCCCCGCCACCGTCGCGGCGGGCGTCTACCAGATCAGCCAGTTGTTTTATGCGTATTTCTCCACTCAATTGGGCGAAGGCGCGCTGACCAATCTCAGCTACGCCGACCGCCTCAACCAACTGCCCCTGTCGATCATCGGCACCGCGCTGGGCGTCGCGATCCTGCCCTCGATCAGCCAGGCGATCGCCCGCGACGACGAGGTCGAGGCGGCCGATGTTCAGGCGCGCGCCTTCGATCTCTCCATGCTGCTAACTTTGCCCGCCACGCTGGCGCTGGCGGTCGCCGCGGGGCCGATCATCGGTGCGCTTTACCAGGGCGGTGAATATAGCGTCGAAAGCGCCCGCATCACCGGCAATATTCTCGCCATCCTCGTCACCGGCCTGCCCGCCTACGTGCTGGTGAAAGTGCTAACCCCGGCATTTTACGCCCGAAAGGACGTCAAGACGCCGGTGCGGATCGCGATGAGCGTGCTCGGACTCGGTGTGGTCGCCAATTTCGCGTTGATCCCGGTGATGGGCATCTATGCCCTCGCCACCGTCACCTCGGCCAGCGCGTGGATCAACTTCGGCCTGCTGTTCGGCATCCTCTATTATCGTGGCCATTTCCGCATGCCGGGCTGGCTGGTCAGCCGCGTCGTCCGCCAGTTCATCGCCGCCGCTGCAATGGCCGCCGCGCTTTACGCCATCAATCGCGCTATCGGCGACATGTTCTTCGGCAGCGTGGTCGATCGCATCCTCGGTGTCAGCGCGCTGGTCGGGACCGGCGCCGCCGTCTATTTCGCGGTCGCGTGGATCATCGGCGGGATCGACCGCGAGGCGATCCTGATTCTCCTCCGCAAGAAAAAGGTCACTGACTGATGCGCGTCGTTTCCGGGATCCAGCCGACCGGCGACCTGCACCTTGGCAATTTGCTCGGGGCGATCCTGCGCTGGGTGCGAATGCAGGACGAGGCCGAGTGCCTGTTCTTTCTCGCCGACCTCCACGCCCTCACCGTCGAAGTCGATCCGGCACAACTGCGCGCCAACATCCGCGAAATGGCCGCCGCGCTGATCGCCAGCGGGATCGATCCCGAGCGCTCGATCCTGTTCCAGCAGTCGGCGGTACGCGAACATGCCGAGATGGCGTGGGTGCTGCAGTGCACCGCCCGCATGGGCTGGCTCAATCGCATGACCCAGTTTAAGGACAAGAGCGGCAAGAATAAGGAAGGCGCATCCGTCGGCCTGTTCACCTATCCGGTGCTGCAGGCGGCCGACGTTCTGCTTTATAACGCCACCCATGTCCCGGTTGGCGACGATCAGAAGCAGCATATCGAGCTCGCCCGCGACATCGCGCTTCGGTTCAACAATGAATATGAGGCCGAGCTGTTCACCGTGCCCGAGCCGTTCATCGGCGGCGGCACCGCGGCGCGGGTGATGTCCCTGCGCGACGGATCGGCCAAAATGTCCAAGTCCGATCC
>JBBQTM010000074.1:0-3937 GCA_038234545.1 Sphingomonadales bacterium | reverse complement strand
CGCGCCATGGTCGCGGCTCAGGCCATGCCAAACAATTGCTGCAGCCCGATCCAGATCCGGCCGAAGAAGCCGGCCTCACCGACCGCCTCCGCTGCCACCAGCGGCATCACCTGCTCGCCAGAATCGGCGGTGGTGACGACCAGGTCGGCGATATGATCGCCTTTCTTGAAGCCGGGCTTGAGCGGCCCCTGATAGCGGATCTTCATGCCGGTGACCTTGGACAGGACGCCGGCCGGGATGGTCATCGCCATGTCGCGCGGGGCGACCAGGCCGACTTCGCTTTCGCTGCCCATCTGGACGCGGGCGATGCCGACTGTCGCGCCGGCCTTGAACAGGGGTTTGGTCTGCCAGGCGTTGAAGCCCCATTCCATCAACCGCACCGATTCACTGATCCGGTTGCCGAAGCTATCGACGCCCGCGACGACCATGATCAGGCGGCGACCGTTCTGCTCGGCCGAGCCGGTGAAGCCGTAGCCGGCCTCCTCAGTATGGCCGGTCTTGAGCCCGTCGGCGCCCGCCACCTTGCCGAGAAGTGGATTGCGATTGGCCTGGGTGATCGCCTGCCCCGATCCGAGAGTCTTGCCCCAGGTGAAGCTCGGTCGCCCATAGAATTGCTTGTACAATGCGGGATGGTTTTGGATTTCGGCCCGCGCCAGCGTCGCCAGATCGCGCGCGGTGACATAGGTGCGGCCTTCGTCCGGCCAGCCATTGGAATTGCCGAAGCGGCTGCCGGTCAGGCCGAGCCGCTTGGCATTTTCGTTCATCACATTGGCGAAGGCTTCCTCGGTTCCGGCGATGCATTCGGCCAGCACCACCGAGGCGTCATTGCCCGATAATACGACGATTCCGTAGAGGAGGTTTTCGACGCTGACCTGTTCGCCGGGCGACAGGAACATGGTCGATCCGGCCTCTGGGCCATGCCATTTCTGCCAGGTCTCGGGGCGGACGGTGCACATTTTGTTGAGCGCGAGGTCGCCCTTGGCGATCAGCTCGAACGCGACGTTGGTGGTCATCATCTTGGCCATCGACGCCGGCGGCATGCGCCGGTCGCCATTCTTGTCGAGCAATACTGCGCCCGTGCTGAGGTCGATCAGGTAAGCGACCCGAGCGCCGGTATCGAACGGAGGGGCTTTCGCTGGGGCGGCGCTGGACATCAGCGCGAGAGACACGGTCGACAACAGGGCAAAACGGATCATGGAAACGGCGACTCCGGGATAGGTGACTAAGCTCGACCTCTATCCCCTGCCCTCTCGCTTGTCAGCGCCCGATGATTCCATCGGCGAGCAGCAACACCGACAGAGCGTAGAAGTTGGAGCAATTATATTTGAGGATCGCGTGATAATTGGTCGTCACGAGGTATGCCGTCTCCCCCGGGCCGTCCGGTTCGAACAGTTGGGCGAGATCGGTTTCACGCAGCGAACGGTTGACCGGCGTGATCCCCAGCGCCCGCCATTGCGCCATGCTCATCGGGCGGCTGTGACGGGCATAGACCCGCGGGCAATCCACCGTGGTGACCAGGTTGCGCACCGCGGCGCGGTTGAAGCCATCAGGCACCCGCACCGGCACGCCCCACAGCATGTTCGCCTTCCAGCCGGCGTCGCGCAGGTAATTGGCGATCGAGGCGAAGGCGTCGGGCTCGCTGCGCCAGATATCGGCGAAATTGTCGCCGTCGCCATCGGCGCGCAGTCGCAGCGCGACCGACGGCATGAATTGGGGATAGCCCATCGCCCCGGCCCAACTGCCCCTAAGCCGGCTGCGCGAATAGCCCGAATCGAGCAATTTCATCGCCGCGACGAATTCCCCTTCGAACAGGGGGCGGCGGCGGCCTTCATAGGCCAGGCTGGCAACCGCATCGAGTACGTCGAAATTGCCGGTGACGGTGCCGTAGCTGGTTTCCTTGCCGTAAATGCCGAGCATCACCGACGCCGGCACGCCGATGCGCTGTTCGATCGACGATAGCCGGGTGTAGTGCTCGCGATATTTGGCGGCACCGCGGTTGATGAGGCTGGGCGTGACATGCTTGCGGCGGAACGGTGCGAACGGCGGCGTGGCGTTGGGGTTGCTCGGCTGGCCCGGCTGGGCGCGGTCGAGGCGGATCGCGGTCGGGCTGAGGCGAAGATAGGGAATGACGCTGGCAATGGTCGCCTCGCGAATGCCGGCCGATCGGGCGAGCGCGGCGAGGCGCGGCTTATAGGCTTCGAAGCTGTTGGTGGCCGGGCGGAGCAACAAAGGGGTCGACGGTAATGACTGGCGATGGACCGCGACCGGCGGCGCCAGCGGGGCGAGCGGATCGGTGGTTTGGGCCGAAGCGGTCGTGCCAAGCAGCACTGCGAGCATCATATGAAATCTGGTCGTCAAGAATATCTCGCCTTTTCTATAGGGCTCACAGGCTAGCGGCTCTTGTCGCCGCGGCCCATCCGTCCTGTCGCTCGCAATGCACATCCTGGCCGAACAGTGGAAGCGGCAACATGAACCGTGGATTGAAAAGCGGATGATGCTATGGACCGCGCCCAGGAGAGATGGCCGAGTGGTTTAAGGCAGCGGTCTTGAAAACCGCCGTGGGTGCAAGCTCACCGTGGGTTCGAATCCCACTCTCTCCGCCACCCCCCTTCCCGCCCCAGTCCGTCGATCCGTTAGTCGATTGGTCGAACCGGACTGGAAACGATCGCCCTTCCGGCGCAACTGTATTAGCACAGCAATACAGGGATGGATCATGCGTGGTTTGGCAGTTTCGGTCGCGGCAATCGCGTTGATGTCGGCCGTGCCGGTGGCGGCGCAAACGGCGCGGGTCACCTCATATGATGCCGCCTACTTCGTCCCATTCGCGCCCAGCAATGCGCTCGATATCGCCCAGCGCGTACCGGGCTTCGCGCTTGAGCAGGGCAATAATGAAATCCGCGGTTTTGCCGGCGCGGCGGGCAATGTCGTGTTCAACGGCGCGCGGCCTAGCTCCAAATCCGAATCGCTCGCCACCCTCCTGTCGCGCATCCCGGCCAATCGCGTGGTCCGGGTCGAGCTTGGCCCGGGCGATTTGTACGGGTCGGAATATGCCGGCAAGGCGCAGGTGCTCAACATCATCTTGTCGGTCGATTCGGGAATCGACGGGACGGTCACCGCCCGTGCAACCCGCTTTTTCACCGGCGACATCGTCCCCAACCTCAGCGGCTCGCTGTCGGTCAAGCGCGGCGATCACGTGTTCACCGTCTCGGCGGGCACCGGTCGCGAAGACCGGGTCGACGAGGGCACCGACAAACTGACCGACGCGGTGGACGGTTTCCTCTACGAGAAGCGCCGCAAGCTCAACCATTACCGCCCGCGCCAGCCCTTCATCTCCGGCAGCTGGGCGTTCGAGGAGGCACCCGACAAGGCGATCCACCTCAACGGGCGGTTCGATCGCTTCACGGAGGACTTCGACCAGGTCAATCGCGTCTATCCGACCGGCGAGGATGCGCGCGACGACCGACTGTACCTGACCGCGCGACAACCCGGCTTCGAGATTGGCGGCGACATCAGCCGACCGCTGGCGGGCGGCGCGATCAAATTCGTCGGCCTGGTCAACCGCCGCAAGCGCGAGAATCTCGATACCGTCGAGGAACGCGACGATGGCGAAGTGATCGGTGGCTTCGAGCAAGGATCGCAATCGCAGCGCTACGAGACCATCGGGCGACTGAACTGGACGCGGTCGAACCTGCGCGGCTTCTCGGTCGAGGCGGGCGCCGAGGTGGCTCTGAACACGCTCGATTACCAAAACGACCTGTTCATCCTCGGCCCGGGCGGCGCTCGGTCGCAGATCGACTTGCCGATCGACGACGCCACGGTCCGCGAGACCCGCGGCGAAGTCTATGTGAAAGCTGGCAAACAGATCTCACCCGCGTTCCGGATCGACGCTGGCCTCAATTACGAGATGTCGAGCCTGAAGGTGCGCGGCGATACCAGC
>JBBQTM010000073.1:0-4379 GCA_038234545.1 Sphingomonadales bacterium | reverse complement strand
CAGAAAGCCAAATATCTGCCCAAATTGATTTCGGGCGAACATGTCGGCGCGCTGGCGATGAGCGAGGCGGGGGCAGGGAGCGACGTCGTCTCGATGAAGCTGAAGGCCGAAAAATCGGGCAATGGCTATCGCCTCAACGGCACCAAATTCTGGATCACCAATGCCGAATATGCCGAGACCTTGGTGGTGTACGCGAAAACCGGCGAGGGATCGCGCGGGATCACCACCTTCCTGATCGAGAAGGACATGGAAGGCTTCTCGATTGGGCAGAAGATCGACAAATGCGGGATGCGTGGGAGTCCGACCAGCGAGCTGGTATTCAACGACTGTTTCGTCCCCGCTGAGCAGGTGATGGGTCCCGAGAATGGCGGGGTCGGGGTGCTGATGAGCGGGCTCGACTATGAGCGCACCGTGCTCGCCGGGATCCAGCTCGGGATCATGCAGGCCTGCCTCGACGTGGTCGTCCCCTACGTCCGCGAGCGCAAGCAATTCGGCCAGGCGATCGGCAGCTTCCAGCTGATCCAGGCCAAGGTCGCCGACATGTATGTCGCGCTCAATTCGGCGCGGGCCTACGTCTATGCCGTTGCCAAGAATTGCGACGCCGGCAAGACGACGCGGTTCGACGCGGCGGGTGCGATCCTGCTGGCCAGCGAAAGCGCGTTCAAGGTGGCGGGCGAGGCGGTCCAGGCGCTGGGCGGCGCGGGTTATACCAAGGACTGGCCAGTCGAACGCTTCATGCGCGACGCCAAATTGCTCGACATCGGCGCGGGCACCAACGAAATCAGGCGGATGCTGATCGGCCGCGAGTTGATAGGAGCGTAAAATGGGCAGTCCATCCGCCGTCCCCGACCCCGGCTCGACGCGTCAGCGCGGTTTCCTGGGATTTGTCGAGCGGGCGGGCAATCTGCTCCCCGAGCCGACGATGATCTTCGTCTGGCTGATCGTCGTGCTGATGCTGCTGTCGGCGATCGGCCAGGCGGTCGGCTGGAACGCCAGCCTCGCGTTCAGCGGCGACGAAGCGCCGGACTGGGCAACGCTCGAGGGCGGCACACTCACCTACTCGGCGACCAGCCTGTTCAGCCAGGAGAATATTCGCCGGTTGCTGACCGAAATGCCGCGCACGATGAGCGGTTTCGCGCCACTCGGGCTGATCCTGGTAATCATGCTCGGTGCGGCGGTGGCCGAGCGGTCGGGGATGTTCTCGGCCTTGATCCGCGTGTCGCTTGCGAAAGCGCCCAAGGCGGTCCTGACGCCGATCGTGGCGCTGATCGGGATGGTGTCGCACCATGCCTCGGACGCCGCTTACGTGGTGTTCATCCCGCTCGCCGCAATCGTCTACGCATCGGTCGGGCGTCACCCGCTGGCCGGGTTGGCGGCGGCGTTCGCGGCGGTTTCAGGCGGCTATGCCGGCAATATTTCACCAGGACAGATCGACGTATTATTGTTCGGCTTCACGCAGGAGGCGGCGCGGATCGTCGACCCCGAATGGACCATGAACCCGCTCGGCAACTGGTGGTTCATCCTGGCGATCGTCGTGCTCTACACGCCAATCATCTGGTTCATCACCGACAAGGTCGTCGAGCCGCGGCTGGGCAAATGGAACGGCGAGGCCGACGAGGACATGCAGGCCGAGTTGGAGCGATCCGAAGTGACTCCGGTCGAACGCCGCGGATTGCGCTGGGCGGGGTTGGCGGCGCTTGCGGTCGTCGGGCTGTACGCGGCGTTGGCGCTCATCCCCGGCTATACGCCGCTGATCGACCAGGAAGCCGAAGGCACGCGGCGGCTGCAACCGCTTTACGCCTCGCTGATCGCGGGCTTCTTCATCCTGTTCGTAAGCTGCGGCATTGCCTATGGCTCGGCGGCGGGAACGATCAAAAGCTATCGCGACGTGACGCGGATGATGCAGGAAGGCATCCGCGCCATTGCTCCCTATATCGTGTTCGTCTTCTTTGCCGCCCATTTCGTGGCGATGTTCAACTGGTCGCGGATCGGCCCGATCATCGCCATCAACGGTGCCGTGGCGCTTCAGACCCTGAGCCTGCCGGCGCCATTCCTGCTGGTCAGCGTACAGATGCTCGGCTCGTTCCTCGACCTGTTCATCGGCTCGGCGAGCGCCAAGTGGAGCGCGCTGGCGCCGGTCGTCGTGCCGATGTTCATGCTGCTCGGCATCAGCCCGGAAATGACCACGGCAGCCTATCGCATGGGCGACAGTTACACCAACATCATGACCCCGCTGATGAGCTATTTTCCGCTGATCCTCGGCTTTGCGCGACGATGGGACAAATCGGTCGGCGTGGGGTCGCTGCTGGCGCTGATGCTGCCATTCGCGCTGACCTTCATGGCGATCGGGGTGGCGATGGTGATGAGCTGGGTGTTCCTCGACCTGCCGCTGGGACCGGGGGCGCAGGTCTATTACACCGCGCCGGTCTCGGTCGCCCGATGATCGGCCTGGCCTACCAGATCGATGAGACCGGGCGATGAGCGCGGCCAAAATCGACAGCAAGATCGACTTTGACAGCGACGAGGCGAAGGCCCGCGCGGCGCATAATCGCGGGCTGGCCGAGCGATTGCGAAGCGACGTCGCCAAAGCGGCATTGGGCGGTACCGAGAAAAGCCGCGAACGGCATGTGTCGCGCGGCAAATTGCTTCCCCGCGAGCGCGTCGAACGATTGCTCGATCCGGGGTCGCCGTTCCTCGAGATCGGCCAGTTGGCGGCGTGCGACCTGTACGACGGCGAAGTGCCCGGCGCGGGGATGATCGCGGGGATCGGGCGGGTCTCGGGGCGACAGGTGATGATCGTCTGCAACGATGCGACGGTGAAGGGCGGGACTTATTATCCGCTGACCGTCAAAAAGCATTTGCGCGCGCAGGAGATCGCCGAGGCCAACCGCCTGCCTTGCGTCTATCTGGTCGATTCGGGCGGCGCCAATCTGCCGCACCAGGCCGAGGTGTTCCCCGACCGCGATCATTTCGGGCGGATTTTCTACAACCAGGCGCAGATGAGCTCGAAGGGCATCGCCCAGATCGCCTGCGTGATGGGCAGCTGCACCGCTGGCGGCGCTTATGTCCCCGCCATGTCCGACGAAAGCATCATCGTGCGCGAGCAGGGCACGATCTTCCTCGCCGGCCCGCCGCTGGTGAAGGCGGCGACGGGTGAGGAAATCAGCGCCGAGGAACTGGGCGGCGGCGACCTTCACGCGCGCAAATCCGGCGTGGTCGATCACCTCGCCGAGAATGACGAGCATGCGCTGACTATCGTCCGCGATATAGTGTCCACGCTCCCGCCTCCGTTTGTGTCGAGCGAAGTCGAGACACGTCCCTCGACTTCGCTCGGGACAAACGGATTGAATATGCGCGAACCGCGTCCGCCCGCGTTCGATCCCGAAGAGCTTTACGCGATCATCCCCGACGACGTCCGCGCGCCCTATGACGTCCACGAGATCATCGCGCGGCTGGTCGACGGGTCCGAATTCCACGAGTTCAAGGCGCTCTACGGCAGCACCCTGGTGTGCGGGTTCGCGCATATCTGGGGGATGCCGGTGGCGATCCTCGCCAACAATGGGGTGCTGTTCAGCGAGTCCGCGGTCAAAGGCGCGCACTTCATCGAACTCGCCTGCCAGCGCCGCATTCCGTTGCTGTTCCTGCAGAATATCTCTGGCTTCATGGTCGGCGGCAAATATGAGGCCGAAGGCATCGCCAAGCATGGTGCCAAATTGGTCACCGCCGTCGCCACTGCACAGGTGCCGAAAGTCACCGTGTTGATCGGCGGCAGCTTCGGCGCGGGCAATTACGGCATGTGCGGGCGGGCCTACGACCCGCGTTTCCTGTTCAGCTGGCCGAATTCGCGCATCTCGGTGATGGGCGGCGAGCAGGCCGCGAGCGTGCTGGCGACGGTCCACCGCGACGCCGACAAATGGAGCGCGGAGGAAGCGGAGAAATTCAAGCAACCGATCCGCGACGATTATGAAGCCCAGGGCAACCCTTGGCACGCCACCGCGCGGCTATGGGATGACGGCATCATCGACCCCGCGCAGACGAGGGATGTGCTGGGATTGGCGTTCGCTGCATGCTTGAACGCGCCGATTCCTGAGAGGGCACGCTTTGGCGTGTTTAGGATGTGATGGTGACGCGGTCGAGATTTCTTGGTTTGGTTTTTTGGCTGGTCATTGCTTCGGCGGTAGGCGGAATCGGCCGGATCTTCTTTTCGGCGAATTTCTGGGTTGTGGCGGGTCTGACGATTTTTAGCTTGGCTGTGAACGGCCTGATCATCGAATGGGAAGATCGGCAGCGGGGAGGATGGAGCGAATGATCGCCAGCCGTATCATCTGCACCGCGCGCCGCTTAATCCTCCCCGTTCAGGGGAGGATCTCCTCATGATC
>JBBQTM010000072.1:0-4482 GCA_038234545.1 Sphingomonadales bacterium | reverse complement strand
TGCTGTCGAATGCTGCTCCGCTCTCGGCCTCATACGCCGCGATCAGCGCGCGATCGTCGATCGTCCAGGGATGAAATCCTGGCAGGAAATACGCCACCCAGGCGGCAAAAATCTTGCGCATCATGCCGGGCGACACCAACGCATAGCGCGCCAGCAGTCCCCAGGCGCGCGGTCCCGTTACCCCGTCCTGCCGCATCAGCTCCAGCGCCCCAGCGGTCCGGTCGACCACGAAATTGCGCGTAACATACAACATCACCAGCGACTTCACCTTCCACCGCTTGGCGCGTGTCCAGTCCCTCGTCGCGTGCAGCCAGGTGTCGAATGCGACCCCTTTATGCTCGATCTCTTCCGAGGCGTGCCATTTCCACAGATTTGCAGTCGCTTCATCCGCGCCTTTCAAATGCCGCGGTTCGGCCAGCAATTCATGCGCCAGGATGGCGGTGAAATGCTCCAGCGCCATGGTCGCGGCCAGGCTGACGATCTTCGGCTTCGACCGGGTCACCGCCAGCCGCGTCTCGACTTGCGCCTCCAGCTTGGTCAGATCATAGCCCGAATCGGCGGCGCGGCGGTTGAACGCAAGATGCTCGCGGCTGTGGACCACTTCCTGGGTGGTGAAATTGCGGATGTCCTCCGCCAGCTTGGGATCGGCCCCGTTGCGAAACGCGCGTACCGATTCGACGAAAAACGCCTCCCCCAGCGGAAAGGTCGCCGACAGCGCATTATACAGCGCGGTCGCCTCGACCCGGCCGCCATGCCACAGCCGCGGAGTCGCATCCTCGCGCCCGAAGCGCCGGTCGCGCGGGGTGATGGTCAGGTTGGCGGGGGTTATAGTGAGACTTGCGGCGGTCATCGATCAACTCCAAGACTGAGCATGCAACATGGCCATAACTGACATAAATGTCAATAGTATTACCACGTAAACGCCTGACGCAGGAGGAGAGCCGCGCCGCCGCGGTGGCCGCTGCCCGCGCGCTTCTGCTGGATCAGGGCGCCGCCGCGATCACGCTGAAAGCCGTTGCCGCTAAGGTCGGCCGAACCCACGCCAACCTTCTCCACCATTTCGGCTCGGTCGCCGGTCTTCATCGCGCCCTTGCGGAGGACATCGCCGCCACCGTCTCCGCCTCGATCAACAGTGCCATCGCCCGCCGCCGCCAGGGCCTGGCCACCGAGCGCGACGTGGTCGATGCCATGTTTGACGCCTTCACCGATCAGGGGGCGGGCGAGCTGATCGGCTGGATCGCTCTCACCCGCCAGCGCGATGCGCTCAAGCCCGTGATCGACACCATCGCCGCGATCGTCGCCGACTTCCGCTCCGCTGGGGACACCCGCCCGATGGACAAGGTTACGCTCGGGCTGGTGCTGCTTGCGATCGGCGATTCTTTGGTCGGCAAGGAAGTCGCCGAAGGGGTCGGCCAGCCGCGCTCCGAAATCCGCGACATGGCGGTGCGCCAGATCGCGGCGGTCGTCGGCCCCAAATCAGGCGGCTGACACCACCGGCAGGCCGTCGCCCAGGTGCGCCGCCGCCAGCGCCCGCACATCGACCCGCGCCCCGAGTCTCGCAGCAAGCAATGCCGTCCCGCTGATCTTGCGCTGGACAAACAAGATGTCGGCCGGCGGAATATGCCAGGCGGCCTTGTCGGCGGCGACCTGCAGCCCGTCGTCCTTCAGCCCCCCGACGAAGCGCCGGTCGCCGAAGTCGAACGGCCCCGGTCGGTGCAATTCGCCGATGATGGTGTCAATCATCGCATCGATCCTTGTCCGGTGGCGCGTGCTCGCGGCACCACTCAGGAAGCCCGCCACGATCGCTGCCTGGCGTACCCCGTCGCGGTTGCGGTCCAGCCCGGCCCGCAACAGCGCGCCATAGGCCGCAACCGTCGCCTCGCCCACCGGCCGGGTCGCGCCGAAATCGAGCAATGCGATCCGCCCGGTGTCGGGCTGGATCCGGTAATTGGCGAAATTGGGATCGGTCTGCATCACCCCGAAGTCGAACAGTTCGCGCAGCACCAGGTCGATCAACGTCCGCATCGCCGCGTCGCGCACCTCCTGCGGCGCCGATTGCAGCGATTCGATCGGCTGCCCCTCGACGAAGCTCATCGCCAGAACGCGATCGGTCGTGAATTCCTGGTCCAGCGTCGGCACCACCACCCCCGGATGGTCAGCCAGCAAGACACCGAAGCGCTCCATCTGCTGCCCTTCGCGGCGATAATCAGCTTCGTCGGCCAACTGCCGCTTCGCCTCCGCCAGCAACGGCGCAATGTCGAGTTCGGCCGGTAACAGGCTCGACACGCGCAACAAGGTCGCGACATTGTCGACATCCGAATCGACGCTCTCGCGCACCCCGGGATATTGGATCTTGATCGCCAGTTCGCGCCCGTCATGGGTCGTCGCGCGATGCACCTGCCCGATCGAGGCGGCGGCGATCGGGCGCGGCTCGAACCGCCGGAAGCGCGTTCGCCAGTCCTTGCCCCATTGCGCGGCCAGCACCTGCTGCAATTGCTGCGGCGGCATGTGGTGGGCATTGTCGCGCAGCCGCTCGAGGATCTGCGTCAGCTCGGCGGGCAGGAAGTCGCCCGCGTCCATCGAGATCATCTGGCCAAGCTTCATCGCCGCGCCGCGGAGGTGCGATAGCCGGTCCGCGACCCGCCCGACATTGGCCGGGGTCAGCATCACGTCGCTCAGCTTTGGCCGCTCGCCGTTCGCCAGCCGCCGCGCGCCCTCGGCCGCCATGCCGCCGGCAAGCCCTGCCGCCAGCCGCCCGAAATGGCCGAAGCGCGCCATTCGCCCGCTCGGCACCGCCCGCTGCCGCACCTTCTCGTCGGGACCGCTCATGCCCTCACCACCCCATGCTCCCCGGAACGCCCTTGAACGGCCCCGACAACTCGGGCGTGATCCAGCCGCCGTAGAATCCGCCCGCTTGGGGCACCACCGTCTGCCCGTCGACGCTGCACCGATCGAACGGCCCGGCGTAGAAAGCGACATGATCACGCAGCGCGGCAAAGGCGCGGCTGGGGTCGGGATAGCTCCACCCGATCCGGGGCAGCACCAGGTCGCCCATCACCACGTCCCAATAAATCGCATGCCCCTTCCACTCGCAAAATGATCCGCCAGCGGCGCGGCGCAACAGGCCGGGGGCAATGTCCGAAGGCGGAATGTAATAGGATGGCGGATGGCTCGTCTCGAGCGTCCGCACACTTGCAACCGTGTCCGCGACGAACTGCCCGCGATGCTCGATTGTCACCCGCGCCGCGCAAGGCTCGGCGATCGCCGGTCGCGGAAAGCTCCACACGCTGACCTGCCCGGCCAGCGGCGTATCGGGCGGCGGCCTCATGCCGCCTGCCGGTCAGCGAACAAACGCTGCAGTCGCGGCCGCACCCGCAGGAACGCGACATAGAGCCGTTCCAGCATCGCCAGCAGGATCGGCACCCGCGCCGCCAGCCCGAGCGGCCGTAGCAATGGAATCGCCCGCCACATCGCCGCGAATGCCGCCGCGCCCGACAGCAGGCGACCGTCCTCGCTGGCATGGAATCGCGCGAGCAGGTCAGCCGGCCGGATCGGGCACGCCGCCGCCTCGGCCCGGCTGACATCGACGAAGTCGATCGCACCCCGCCGGTCGAGCCGCCGCATCAGCCCGATCTCCCGCAGGCAAAGCGGGCAGGCCCCATCATAATAGACGATCAGCTTGCTCATTTCGCCGATATAGGGTGGCCGCGGCCGATGCCACCATCGGCAGGCGATATTCTCACCCGTGCATTACTCCGCCGGCGTCGCCCCACGGTCACGCGTTCGAACCTCTGTCGACTTCGGCGGCGTGCCTGCGATGCTCCGTATATAGGTGACCTTGGGCGTCTCGGTCGCCGGGCTGAACGGCGGCGTCGCCGATGTCGCGGAAAAGGTCATCACCGTGACGATCGACGCACTGACCAGCCCGAGCGCTTGCCACCAGGTCGGCCGGCCCCACCTTGGCCTACGCCAGCCGCCCGCATCGGCGACAGCCCAGGCCATGTCCGGCGGCGTTGGCGGAGGCGGCGGATAGGACGAACTCCGGCGTGGCGTCGGCATGGCGTCGGCGGCCCGTTCTCTATCGTATAGTGCCCGCCGCTCGGTATCGCGAAGACAGGCATAAGCCTCGTTGATCGCCTTCGCCCGCGCCACCGCGCTGTCCGACCCGTTCACGTCGGGATGGTATCGCCGCATCAACCCGCGATACGCCGCCCTTATCACCCCCCCGTCCGCATCGGGCGCGACGCGTAGGGTCGCATAATGGTCGTCCGTGGCCATGAGGTGAGGATAGCGGCTTACGCATGGCCGTCAAAGCGAGGAAGTGGCGACTGCGGACGGCCGCTTTCAAGCCCGGATCCGCGGTTAACGGAAAGTCTGCTTTCGACCCGAACCGGTCGCGCCGAAAGCGCCACTCTCAGGCGTTTAGGGGCTTATCTACAATCCCTGCACGCCTTAGTCTCTGTGATCTAATCTAACTTCCGG
>JBBQTM010000071.1:0-4601 GCA_038234545.1 Sphingomonadales bacterium | reverse complement strand
CAAATGGCGCAGAATTGCGCACCTTTCCCCCAGGTCGTTCGATTTAATATTGAGCACTTATGACTAGGTGGCGGAGAGACAGGGATTCGAACCCTGGGTACCCTCACGGGCACGCCGCATTTCGAGTGCGGTGCTTTCGACCACTCAGCCATCTCTCCGCAAGACAGATACGCTGGCCGGCATCGGAGCCGGCGTCAGGTCGGGGCGGCCTCTAGCAGCGCCGGCCCAACTTGCAAAGAGGCCCCGGGCGCTTCACCCCTCGCCCCATGAAGGCCATCATCATCGGCGCCACCGGCGGCATCGGCGCGGCGCTCGCCGACGGCCTCGAAGCGCGCGGTGCCATCGTCACCCGCCTGTCACGCTCGAGCGATCCGCCGATCGACCTCGCCAGCGACCCGTCTATCGCCGCCGCTGCAGCCGCACTCTCCGACACCGCCCCGTTCGACCTGATCTTCCTTGCTACCGGAATCCTCCACGGCGACGGCCTCGCCCCGGAAAAATCTTATCGCCAGCTCGAAGGCCCCGCGCTCGAACAGATCTTCCGCATCAACAGCATCGGCCCTGCCCTCGTCGCGCGCCATTTCCTGCCGTTGCTCAGCCCGAGCGGCCGCGCGATCTTCGCCGTCCTCTCCGCCCGCGTCGGGTCGATCGGCGATAATCGTCTCGGCGGCTGGTTCGGTTATCGCGCGTCGAAGGCGGCGCTCAACCAGATCGTCAAGACCCTCGCGATCGAGCTTGCCCGCACCCGGCCCGAGACGATCGCCGTCGCGCTCCACCCCGGAACGGTCGACACAGCCCTCAGCGCTCCATTCCAGCGCGGCCTCGCCGAGGGGCAATTGCTCACCCCGCAGGCGAGCGCGGCGGCCCTGCTCGAGGTGCTCGATCGCCTTGACCCCGCCGACAGCGGCGGATGCTTCGACTGGCGCGGGGCACGCATCGCACCTTGAACGCTTGCCTCGCGGCGTCGCGCCACTACATTCACCTCATGACCTTATCCGAGTCCCCCATGCCGTCCGCCCGCTTCGGGATCGGAGAGGTGGTGCGCCATCGCCTGCTCGATTTCCGCGGCGTGATCTTCGACGTCGATCCGCAATTCGCCAACAGCGACGAATGGTATGAATCGATCCCCGAGGATCTGCGTCCGCCCAAGGACCAGCCGTTCTACCATCTGCTCGCTGAAAATGCCGAGTCGAGCTACATCGCCTACGTCAGCCAGCAAAATTTAGTTGCCGACGATGATGGCGGCGAAGTCGACCATCCGGCGATCGACGGCCTGTTCGACCGCTTCGACGGTGCCCGCTACCAGTTGCGCAGCAAACTTCGCCACTGATCCCCGCCGGGCGGCGGTGCTCAAAATTGCACCGCAGCCCGCGCGTAGAGGAACCGACCGTTGAAACCGAACGGCGAGAAGTTGCTGAACGGCGTGACATAGCGGGTCGCCGGGAGATTTACGGTCGCTCCGGACACCGGATCGATTGCCGTCCCGCGAGGCGTGTTGGTCGGATAAACGTCGAACAAATTGTTGACACCGATCGCGAGGGTCAGCCGATCACGAAGCGGCTTGAACCGCGCCTCCACATCGGTGATCGTCTTGGCGGCAAGCTTGATGTCCTGGACACCGCTTGCCGGCGCGCCGGCATCGAGCACCTTGCCATAATGGGTGGCGCGGACCGTTAGGCCGAACCAGTCGCGGTCATAGTCGCCCGACAGGTTGATCTTGTAGCGCGGCTGGCCCTCGACCAGGCGAAGCGATTCCTGGCGCCCGAACAGCACCAGATTGGGCACCGCTGACAATGCACCCGGGGCCGAGCTGTTCTTGGTGATCTTGGTCTTGTTGAGGTTGAGCCCGGCAGTGAGGTTAAGTCGCCCGCCCATCAGTTGTGGAACGCGGTAGGTTGCCACCGCGTCCAGCCCGCTGGTCCGGGTATCAATTCCATTGATGAAGAAGCGCGCCGCAGTTGTGGTCGGGAAGCCCGCCCCGTTGAGGATCGCGGCGATTGCCCCACCGGTCGGGTTGCAGCCCGCACCGACGGAACAGGGATTTCCGGCCGCGTCGCGGGTCGCTTGAAGATTGTCGGTCACCAGGATGCGGTCGTCGATGTCGACCCGGTAGACGTCGACCGTGACATTGAGGCGCGGGATCCTCGTGAAGACCAGCCCGGCTGACAGGCTGAACGATCGCTCGGCGTCCAGCGGGCTTGCGCCGAGCGCCTGTGCAACCGGATTGTCGACCGGCAACGTGACCGTGTCGAGCAGGACACCGGCAACGTTATTGGTCGCCTGGGCGGCATAGAATTGCTGCTGCAGCGAGGGAGCCCGAAATCCGGTCGAGGCCGATGCCCGCACGGCGAGTCCATCGATCGGCTCGAAACGGCCCGCCAGCTTCCAATTGAGGTCGGAACCAAAGTCGGAATAATCTTCGTAGCGCAGCGCTGCCTGAACATTGAACCTGTCGCTGAAGTCGCTGTCGATCTCGGCATAAAGCGATTTATTGTTGCGGCTGTGCTGCTTGTCGACGCGCTGGCCGCCGATCACCGGCTGGAACCCGGGGAAGACCTGCGCGCCGGGGGCACCGCCGGCCGGTCCGTTGGCATAGCTCGCCACTTCGCCCGCCCTGATGTCGAAATGCTCGCGGCGATATTCGGCGCCGAGCGAAAGGGTGGTACGCTTGGTGAAGCCCAGCGCCAGATCGCGGCTGAGGTCGAGGTTGGCAAGCGCCTGGCCATATCGCAGGCCGCCTGAATCGAATTCGGTCTGCGACGCCGCGCCGAATGACCGGTTGAGGCTATTCTCGATCCGGAAATCGACCTTGTTGAGACCGGCCTGTCCCGACACGTCGACCTTCCAGCCGCGAAGCTCGCCGCGGATTCCGACCACACTCGAATAATCATCGGTGTCGGTGGTGATCAGCGGCAGGAAGCCGTCGGGGTAGATGGCCGGAACGTTGCGCGCATCATTCGCAAGTCGATAAAAGCCTGCGCTTTCGCCCTGGCGATCAGCATAGGAAGCGAACCAGTAGACTTCGGCGCCGCTGCTGCCGATCGGCGCGGCCGAATTCAGGAACAATTTGACGTCGCGCACGTCGGGATCGCCATAGCGATGGCTGAACCGGTTGAAGGTGAGTTCTCGCGGGTCGAGCGCCCCGGCAATCAGATTATATTGCCGCCGGGGGTCGGCGCCGGTGCGATTGGTGTCTTCCCGGTCCTGGATTTCGGCGGCAATATTCAGATAGCCGTCGCGGATAACCGGAATGCCGACGACCCCCGCCAATGTCACCGTCCGTCCGTCGCTGCGTTTGCGGTCGTTGCCGCTATAGTCGAGTTGCAATGTGCCGTCCGGTGCCAGCAGCGGCGTGTTGCCCGGGCCGGTGAGCACCGAATCATAGGTTTCGACACCATCCACGCGGGTCGCATATTGGCCGTAGGTCAGGCTGACGCGGCCGCCCGAGGGCGCGTTGCGCAACTGGAAGTTGATCACCCCGGCAATCGCGTCCGAACCATATTGCGCCGCGGCACCATCGCGCAGCACCTCGACCCGTGACAAAGCGATCGACGGAATCAGGTTGATGTCGACCGCCGAACTGCCGCGGCCGACCGATCCATTGATGTTGAGCAAAGCCGAGGTGTGGCGGCGCTTGCCGTTGATCAGCACCAGCGTCTGGTCGGGACTGAGGCCGCGCAGCGTCGCCGGGCGGATGACATCGGTCCCGTCGGTGATCGAGGGCTGCGGGAAGTTGAAGCTCGGCACTTCCTGGGTCAGCGCGCGCGTGATCTCGGTATGGCCCGACTGGCTCAGCGACTCGGCGGTGATGATGTCCACTGGGACGGGGCTGTCGGCCACGGTGCGGTCGCTGCGCCGCGTGCCCGTGACGACGATGGCGTTTTGCGGATCGACATCTTCGGCCGGATCGACCGCTGGCGAGGGCGCGGGCGGAGGTGCGACATCCTGGGCCTGCACGGGCGCGGCAAGCGCAATGGCCGAAAGACCGGCCAGAAGAATGATTCGATGCGATGAAATGGCCATTTTACGCCTCCCTGTTCGGACAAAGGCACGTCATGCCGCGCCTGTCACAACCCCGAAACATGGAGCATGAACGGCTTTGAACCCTGAGCAAGCCACTCACCTTGCTCGCCTGGCGATTGTGACGTCATGTGGTGCGGCGGCCACAGCGTCGCTGCGGGTCTGGTGAAGGTTGACAGTCCACGGTCGCTGCCATAGTCGGCGCTCTTTCCGCGCGGAGCCTGGCTTTCGCGGCCATTTTCGGCGCGGTCACGAATTTTTTTGGAAAGAGGCCAATGTTCGCAATCGTGCGCACGGGCGGCAAGCAATATCGCGTCGCCCCCGGAGATAAGATCGTCGTCGAGAAGCTGGCTGGAGAGGCGGGGGATACCTTCGACATCACCGACGTTCTGCTTGCGGGTGAAGGTGGCGACCTGAAGTCGACCGCGGGCCTCACCGTAGTGGCCAAGGTCATCGCCCAGGCGAAGGCCGACAAGGTCACGGTTTTCAAGAAGCGCCGTCGTCACAATGATCGCCGCAAGGCCGGCCATCGCCAGCAGCACACGATCATCGAGATCGTGTCGATCGGCGGCAAGAAGGCG
>JBBQTM010000070.1:0-4814 GCA_038234545.1 Sphingomonadales bacterium | reverse complement strand
CCGGGCGATGCACGCCGAGCTGGCCGAGGCGCTCGATTCCGCCGCCGACGCCCGCGTGATCATCCTCACCGGCGCCGGACGCGGTTTCTGCGCGGGGCAGGACCTCAACGACCGCGCGGTCGCCCCCGACGAGCCGGTCGATCTCGGCGCCACCGTCGAGGAAAGCTGGAACCCGCTCGTCCGCCGCTTGGCCACGATGCCGCAGCCGGTGATCGCCCGGGTCAACGGCGTCGCCGCCGGTGCCGGCGCCAATATCGCGCTCGCCTGCGACATGGTTATCGCCGCCAAATCCGCCAAGTTCATCCAGAGCTTCGCCGCGCTCGGACTGATCCCCGATTCGGGCGGCAGCTGGCACTTGCCGCGCCTCGTCGGGCAAGCCCGCGCGCTCGGCGTCGCGCTGACCGGCGAACCGCTTCCCGCCCAAACCGCCGCCGACTGGGGCCTGATCTGGAAATGCGTCGACGATGAGGCGCTCGATACCGAAGTCGATGCGCTCGCCGCCAAACTCGCCGCGCTCCCCCCGCTCGGCCTCGCCGCGATCAAATCGATCATCCGCACCTCGGGGTCGCGCACGCTCGACGAGGAGCTCGATCTCCAGCGCGACGAAATGCGCCGGCTCGGCTTCACCCGCGACTATCGCGAAGGCGTCGCCGCCTTCCTCGAAAAACGCCCCGCGACGTTTGAGGGGCGCTGAATCTGCGTGTCCGCACTGGGTGGCAAGCGGACATTGGTTTGCCCACACTTCCTCTGTCCTGCTCGCCCCTCCCTATTGTTCGCGCCCGGCACTTTCGGGCGCGCTACGTTCACCGCATTGCTCAATCGCCGCTCAACTGGCACGCCCGAGGCGGCGGTCGCCTGACGAAGCTATACTATGAGCAAACAACGGCGGTGCGGCAAATGCTCCGCCTTTTTTGAGGGCGACGAACATCCGCTGCCCAGTCTTAAGGAAAAGCGGGTGCCCGCGCGTTGCACAGCACGGGCACCCGGGCCGGCCCGCCGTTCGGCAGCCCGGAATCGCCAACATTTTATTGCTTGTTGGCGGTATACTGCATTGTCGAGCCTTGCTGCTTATCTTCGGTCACGACGCTCAGTTTGCCATCGGCGCCGACGGTCATGGTGGTCACATTGACGACCTTGCCGCCGCGCATATTGGTTTCGCGAAGGCTGTTCGGCGCAAGCCGTTCGACCTTGACGGTCGTTCCGCCGTTGTCGCCCTGGACTGGCACTTCGGGACCGCCGAACTTGGCGGAATAGCTCTGGCCCGTTGGTGACTCCATGGTAACGTTGTCTCCAACGACCTTGAAGCTGACCGTCAGTGCTTCATCCGAGACTGATTCATACTTCGCGGTTTTCCACGAACCGGATATCGCATGCGCTCCTGTTGGCGCCGGGTCGACGCGCGTTTCGATGGTGGTGCCGCTGACTTCCGGTTGGCCAACCGGCGTTTGACGCCAGTTGCTAGTCTGCGTATTGCCGTCGGCTGAGATGACCGATGTACTCTCGCTGATGACGCTGTCGCCCTTGCGGAAGACCGTCTTGACAGTGTTCGCGTCGACGATCGTCTTCGACATGCTGTCATAATAGGGTCGGTCTGCGACAGCATGAAACGCGCCGTCGGCAGCAACCGTCAGCGGCGGCGTGCAGGTGCTGCATGAATAGGTCCCGTCCTTGAGCAGGACCACACTCGGTTTCTCGTCGATCTTGACTGTGGCGAGGTCGGCCTTCCAGGTTCCGTTCAACGCCTCGGCGCTCGTGGTTTCGGCGTTTGCCGCCTGGTCGTTGGACGTGGTCGCCGCTTCCTTCTGGCAGGCGGCAGCAGTGAACAGTAGCGCGCCCATCAGCGCGACACGTGTCAATCTTGCCATCAATCTTCCCCCCTTTGTGGAGAAACGTGTCGCCGCCACCGGCGGTACGTCTCCATTTGACGTCGCGACTTGGCTATGGAGCAAGACCGACAAACTCGACTAGGCATAGTTAACAAACTTGCGCAAGTTCGATCTGCGAGCGCCACCGGCGGAGGTATTCGCCACGGCGTAAGTTGGCGGCAAGGGCTGCGCTACATCAAGGCTCAGCGCCCCTTTTGAAAGGATGGCGGTACGGACCCTGAATGTCCGCAATGGATCGAAAAACGGACATTCGCAATTGGCGCTTCCATAATAGGATTGCGCCTGCCACGCTCGGCTGATGGCGATTTTGCGCCTCTTTTTATCTGTCCATTTCCAGATATCAGCCCGGGAATCCCAAAGTTCGCACACACGTAGTGCGAATTTTGCGAACTTCCGTCGAACCGACTCGGCAAGATGGTCATTGCGACGAGCGACACGGCGCGGCAGGAGACGAGGATGAAAACCGCCAACCTCCTCAATTACACGCGCGACCAGTGGGTTGCCGGCTCGGGCCAGCGCGCCGACATCGCCTCGGCGATCGACGGCAGCCTCGTCGCCACCACCGGCTCGGGCGGGATCGATTTCGCCGCAATGCTGGCCCACGCCCGCAATGTCGGCGGCCCGGCGTTGCGCGCCCTCACCTTCCACCAGCGCGCGCGGATCATCAAAGGCCTCGGCCTCGCCATCCTCGCCCGCAAGGAGGAACTCTACCAACTCAACATCGCCACCGGCGCGACCCGCAAGGACGGCTGGATCGATATCGAGGGCGGCGCCGGCACCCTGCTCAGTTTCTCCTCCAAGGGCCGCCGCGAACTGCCCGATGCCCATGTCCTGCTCGACGGCGACCTCGAGCCTCTGTCGAAAACCGGCACCTTCGTCGGCCAGCATATCTACACCCCGCTGCAGGGCGCCGCGTTGCACATCAACGCCTTCAATTTCCCGGTCTGGGGAATGCTCGAAAAGCTTGCTCCGACCCTGCTCGCCGGAATGCCCGCGATCGTCAAACCGGCCTCCTCGACCGCTTACCTGTGCGAAGCCGCGTTCCGGATCATGATCGACACCGGCCTCATCCCCGACGGCGCGGTGCAGTTGATCGTCGGCGGGGTCGGCGATCTGTTCGACCATCTGACCGGGCAGGATGTGGTCAGCTTTACCGGCTCGGCCACGACCGCGCTGAAGCTCAAGTCGCATCCCGTGGTGCTTCGCGAGAGCGTCAAGTTCGTCGCCGAGCAGGACAGTTTGAACGCCAGCCTGCTCGGCCCCGACGCCGCGCCCGGCACCCCCGAGTTCGATCTGTTCGTCACCGAAGTGGTCACCGAGATGACCGTCAAGGCCGGGCAGAAATGCACCGCCATCCGCCGCGCCATGGCCCCCGCCGCTTTTCTCGACGCGCTCGAGGCAGCGATCTCAACCAAGCTCGCGTCGGTCGCAGGGGATATGGGCGCATTGGTCTCAACCGCGCAGCGCGACGACGTCCGCAGCCAGATCGCCAAGCTGACCGCAGCCGGCGCACGGATCGTTGCGGGCGATCCCGCAGCGCAAGTCGGCCCCGACGGCGGCGCCTACATGCAGCCGATCCTGCTCCGCGCCGACGATCCGTGGGCCGCCGCTGCGGTCCACGATGTCGAGGCGTTCGGCCCGGTCTCGACCATCATGCCCTACCGCGATCTCGGCGACGCCATCGCGCTCGCCAATCGCGGCATGGGCAGCCTGGCGCTGTCACTATTCACTTACTCGCCCGACGCCGCGCGCGATTTCATCCAGGGTGCCGCCGCCTTCCACGGCCGGATGCTGGTGATCAACCGCGACAATGGCGCCGAAAACACCGGCCACGGCTCGCCGCTGCCCGTGCTGGTCCACGGTGGTCCCGGCCGCGCCGGCGGGTCGGAGGAGATGGGCGGGGTGCGCGGGGTCAAGCATTACATGCAACGCACCGCGATCCAGTCGACCCCGGCGATGATCGCCGCGATCAGCGCCCACTACATCCCCGGCGGCCCCAAGCGCTTCGTCGACGGCCATCCGTTCCGCAAGCATATGCGCGACCTCCACGTCGGCGACACCTTGCGCACCGCCGCCCGCACCGTGTCGATCGAGGATATCGAGCATTTCGCGGGCTTCACTGGCGACAATTTCTACGCCCATATGGACGAGGAAGCGGCCAAGGCCTCGCCGATCTTCGAAGGCCGCGTCGCCCACGGCTATCTCATCCTGAGCTTCGCGGCCGGCCTGTTCGTCGATCCCGATCCGGGTCCCGTGCTGGCCAACACCGGGCTCGAAAATCTCAAGTTCCTGACCCCGCTCTATCCCGGCGATTCGATGCGGGTCGAGCTCACCGTCCGCTCCAAGGCGCTCAAGACCGACGACGCCGGCGTGGTCCGCTGGGCGGTCGAGATTTTCAACCAGAAGGATGAATTGGTCGCGACCTACGATCTGCTGACCGAGAATTTGCCCTAGAGCGAGGCGATTGCCTCGTCGACCAAAGCCTTGTCGGCGGCAGCGTCACGACGCTCGGCGATCAACCGGGTCGCGGCGGCGGTGGCGGCCTTGGCGGCGACCGCGCGGACCTCGTCGATCGCGGTGCGTTCCTCGGCGGCGATCTTCGATTCAGCCATCTGGGTGCGGCGTTCGACCAAGGCCTCGGCATCCTTCTTGGCCTTGGCCACAATCGCCTTGGACTCGGCCTTGGCCCGCTCGACCATCGCCGCAGCCTCGCTGGTCGCGGCGGCGGCCTTGGCCTCATATTCCCGCTTCAACGCTTCGGCTTCGGCACGCAGCGCCTTGGCCTCCTCGAGCTGGTCGCGGATTTCGGCGATCTTGCCGTCCAGCGCCTTGCCGATCGCGCCGGGAACCTTCTTCCAGATCATCAGCGCGAACACCGCGATCATCGCCAGCGCCACGAACGAGGTTGGGGTGAGGAACCCCAGCACG
>JBBQTM010000069.1:0-5917 GCA_038234545.1 Sphingomonadales bacterium | reverse complement strand
TCTCTCCATGTGCGCGGCACCGTCCGCTAAGACAGGTGCGCGAAAGGCAAGGAACATGGCGGCATTCGAGCCCGCCAAGGCGCCGCCCCTTTATGAAGCGGCCCGCCTTTAGTCAACCGCCGAAACGGTGTTTTCGCCCGTTCAGCGCCACCATCAGCGCCCGCAATAGTCGGGGATCGGCAGCGATTGCCCAGCCCCGCGCCGCCGCCAGACATTGTCGCCCAGCATGTAGGCCTGCCCGACCGCCACCGTTGCCAGCGTTTCGCAGCCCGCGGTGATCCCCACTTCGGCCCGGCTCGCCCCGCGCTGCGCCGCCAAATTGGTGTACAAGGCGCGGCGGCGGATATTGATCGATTCGACCTGCGCCCGAAGCGCGCCGCCCGGCGCCGTCGCATAGCCGAGATAGCCATCGAACCGCTCGCCGATTTGCCCCGCCGCCTTCGCCGCCACGATCGCCGGCGACGATTGCGCCATTACCGGCGCCGCCACTCCGCCGAGCACCAACGCGAGCAGCCAGCTGCGCATTACGGGTTCCTCGGCGGCTGCGTCGGCGGCGGCGTTGTCGGGAAGACGTCGGGGTTCGCCCTGATCAGCTGGTCGACGTCGCGCTGCAGCCGGACCAGCACTTCCTGCTCGATCTTGACGTTGAGGTTGATCTCGATCGGCTTGTCCGGCGGCCGCACGGTGACGCAGCCGGACAAGGCGACCGCGACGGCGGCGATGGATAGCTGTTGCGCTCGGTTCATGGGCGTGACTCGCTGTTGCTCGGGGGTTGGATCTTGACGGTGATCGGGGGATTGGGGGTCTGCTGCATATCCTGTGTCTCCTCCCGGCGACGGACTTCGGTCACGATCCCGGGGATCTGGTCGATCGGGACCGGCAGCACGTCGCGGATCACATTGCGTGGGTCCTGCATGCTCTTGGCGGTCGCGATCAGCGAGCGGAACGGCCCCTTGATCGTGACATTGAATTTGAACGGAACGCGCCGCACGGCCGATCGGAGCAATCGCTGCACCGTGGTCGACTGGCCGATCGCGACCTGGTCGATCGACAGCAGGGTCGAAAACTCACCCGCCAGATCGCCGTCGAGACGGATGACCATATTATTAAATCGAAGCGATTTCAGCGCATCGAACGCCAGCCCGCCGAAGAAGCCCAGGTTGGCGCGGTTGATCGCTCCTTCATAGGCCAGAGTGCCGCCGCCTGGCCGACTTTCCAGCCGTCCGCCGACGATCCGCCCGCCGCTGTCGTCGAAGATCATCGGCAGCACCCCGTCGAACACGCCGGTCGCCTGCAGATCCTTGAAGTTGAGGCTGCCGACGAACACCGCCGCGTCCAGCCCGATCACTTCGAACGTCAGCCTTTTGGGGCTGTTGCGGGCGAGGTTGATTATTGTTTCCTGCAAGACCAGCCGACCGCCCATGAACGGCCACTCGCCACGCTCGATCTTGATCAATTGCCCGGGCAATATCTGGTACCGGATTTCGCCATTTTCGACCAGAATACCCGGGTTGATGCTGCTGACGCTGAGCAATTGGTTGGGTGCGGTTTCCAGCCCAAGCAAATTGGTGAACCGGACCGTCCCCTTCAGCCCGGTCACCGGCCCGAACGAGGCCGCAAGATCGGTCCCGTCGGTGCTGAATTCGCCGGTCGAGGTCACCGTCCCGTCGCCGCGCCAGTTGATCCGCCCCTGACCCGTCACGGTTCCGTTGACCAGCGCCACCACACCCTCGGCAAGCCGGGTCAGCTGGTCGGGCTGGATGGCGCGACCAAAGCGGATCCCGGGCACGTCGAGCAGCGCCTCGCCACTGCCGGTCGACAGCCGGTGGGTGATCGAGACGTCGGTCACCTTGGTCCCGCTCGCCGGGTGGCGCAGCGAACCGCCCGCACGGATCATGTCGTTGGCCAGCCGGAAGGTCAGGTCGTCGCTCGCCAGTGGATAGAAGCGCGGCAGCGCGGCCAAATCGGACACCGTCGACGCTCCCTTGATCGCCAGCGCACCGCCGCGGAAATCGAAAGTCCCCTTGGCGTCGCTCAGCCGCAGCGGCACCTTGCCGATCAGCGCGGTCGCCTCGCCGAACTGCCCGGTCGCACCGCCCTTGACCAATCGTCCGTCGAGGTTGGCGGCGGTAATCCGCACCGGCGCCTCGGCCCTGCCCAGTTGCAGCCCGAGCCCGCTCGCCGAAAAGCGGTCGCTGCCGGACAATCGCGCCTGCGCTGCATTGAGCGCGAACGGCGATTTGCCAAGCTGACCGCCGAGCCGCAGATTGCGCGTCACTCCGCCGATCTGCACCGGCCCCTGCCCTTGCTTGAACACCAATGCCCGCCCGGTGGCGCACAACGGCACGCGAGAGGCGTTGAGGCGCAGCACTCCGACGCTAAGCGACTGGAAGCCGGCTTCGATACACCCGCGCCCGAATGCAAATCCCCCGCCCGGACCCCCGATCGTCCCGCTGATCGGCACCCGCAAGCCGCGCACGAATCCACCCGAGAACGGCCCATCGAGCACCGCCACGGTATTGACCGCTGTCGCTCCGCCGGCCGCCGCCCTGAACGTCACCGGGGCCAGCGCCAGCCGGCTATTGCCCACGGCATAAGGGGCGATCCGCGCTTCGCCGCTCATCGGACCGCCCTGGCGCGGCTGGCGAAGCGTCACATTGGCGCGCGGCAGCCCGCCGCCGCCCATCGCGATGTCGCCATCGACCCGCACGCGCGCGTCGGGCCAATAATAGGTCACTCCGTCGCCGGCCGACACCATCACCCGCGCGCCACCCGGCGCGCGTGCATCGGCAGTCTCGATCCGCACCCCGCCGCCGCCGCGCATGTTGACCAGCCGCAATCGCCCGGTGGCGTTGAAATTGCCCGCGGTGCGCCGGATCGCGGCGGCGATATTCTGGCCGATCGGGCCAAGCGGTGTACCCCTGGCCTGGTCGAGCGGTCCCACCAGCGGCGCGACCGTCGCTGGCGCCAGGGTCGCGCTGTCGGCGCCATAATCGGCCACCAGCGCCAGCTCGCCGCGCCCGGCCCACAAGCGATATTTGCCGTCGAGCCGCGTCGCGTCGGCGAAGATCGGCCCCAGCCGCCCGCGCTGGGCCGACAATTTGATCGTCCCCATCGCATCGCCGGCGGTGCCCTTGAACCCGATCGCCGCATTGAGATTGGCCAGCCCGTTATCCCCGGCCGCGAACGAGGCGACGATCAGCCGCCCCTCGCCGTCGAACCGCTCGAACGCCTCGCTGAACCCGCTGTCGAGCTCGAGCCGCGGCGCGATCATCGCCATCCGGCTCCTCGGGCAGAGGAACTGCTCCGCCGCAATCGGTCCGCTCACGACCGGCCGCCGCGCCACCACGCCGAGCGCGACATTGCCGCGCAATCCGTCGAGCTGGCAGGCCCCCGTCACCAATTTGGGCCCGGCCACCGCCAGACGCCCCTTGAAGCCGCCGGTGAGGTTGCCTGCCCCGTACAGACCGAAGCCGAGATTGCCGTAGGGCGTCTTGAGCGCCACTGCCGTGTCGGCCACATCGACGGAAATATCGGGCAAGCGGAACGGCTTGCCGCTCGGCGGGGGAAGCAATTTGTCGATCTCGCCCCAGCTGACCTTGCCGTCGCGCCGCAATTCACCGCGTAAGCGCACCCCGCGCGCCGCAATGCGATAGATTTCGACCCCGCCGGTCCACAGGATGCGCATCTGGATCTTGGCGTAGCGCGCGGTGAGGTCGGGATTGGCCGGATCGCCGACCGTGACGTCGCGGATCACCTGGTCGTGGAGCCCGATCGATTCCAGCGTGTAGGTTGCGCGCACGCCGCGCCGTTCCAGTTCCTGCTCGATGAAATGTTCGGCGATCGGCCGCCGCGCGACCCACGCCGCGATCAGGATCGCGGTCAGCACGGCGAGCACGATCAGCGAAATCCAGAACAAGGCGCTTCGGCGTTGACGTTCGGTCAGCAACGTCCCTTCGGGCGCGCCTGATCCTTCGTCTCCAGCACCGTGTTGCCCGTCCACCATCCGGTCTCTAACCCATCGCTTCCGCTGCCGTTCCAAATCCGTTTCAAACGGGGCCTTCGCATGCCCCGTTGCATGCCAGACCGCTTGTTCCTAGCCTGTGCGGCGATGGGGGACAAAGCACTCGACGCCAGCGGCCACCGCGCGCGCCTTCGCGAACGCATGTTCGAAGGGGGCGACAATGCCTTGCTCGATCATGAGCTGGTCGAATATCTGCTCGCCCTCGCCATCCCCCGCCGCGACACAAAGGCACTTGCGAAACAGCTGGTCGCCCGGTTCGGCGGGATCGGCCCGTTGCTCGACGCCACACCCCAGGCGTTGCGCGCGGAGGGGCTGAGCGAAGGCACCGTCGGCGCGCTCAAGATCGCCAGGGCGACTGCGCTTCGCCTGCTCGAAACCAGGATCGAGGGCCGCCCGATCCTGTCCAGCTGGGACGCGCTGGGCGATTATCTCCAGGCGGCGATGGGCCATTCGCCGGTCGAGGAAGTGCGCATCCTGTTCCTCAATGCCAGGAACATGCTGATCGCCAATGAGGCATTATGGCGCGGCAGCGTCGACGAGGCCTCGGTCCATGTCCGTGAAGTCATCGCACGCGCCATCGCCCTGGGCGCCACCGCGATCATCATCGTCCACAACCACCCGAGCGGCGACCCGACCCCAAGCCAGCAAGACATCCGCCTGACCCGCGACCTGATCGACGCCGGCCGCCACATGAAAGTTTCGGTCCACGACCACGTCATCGTCGGCGCACAGGGACGGTCGAGCATGAAGGCACTGGGACTGATCTAGGCCCCTTGCCGAACGCGAAGCTCGACCGAAAACGCGGCGCAAACAACATGCTGAATTCGCTAATGTCAGCTTTCGACCCATTGCAGGCATTAGCGCATCCGTGCACCTTACCGGTCAATGTCATCTTAAAGGACAATGTCTGTGCGCGTCGTTTCCAGCTTGAAGGGTTGGCCGTTTATCGCTTGGACAGTGGTCTTCGCCGGACTCGGCGCATTTGTCCTTTATCGTGATCTCATGGGAGAAGGGCTAAGAACAGGCACGTATTACTTGCTGCTCGGACCGCTTATTTATCCAGTGTTCTACGGAGCCGTGATATACGCCCTCCTGTCTTTCACGCGATTGTTTCGCCAGCGGCGCGACTATCTAGGGCTGGACTCGAACTCGATTATATTTGGCAAGAAACTCGTGCCGCTAACCGACGTTCGAGACGTTCTGGTCGGGCGGAACTGGCTTGGGTTGAGGCAGCTTGTCGTGGCGCGCAACGAAGCAAAGCCGATGCGCTTGGCCAGCTATTTCTTGACGAGGCCCACGACAGAAGTGGCCAGCGTGCTAAAAGAGGCAGTCCAGGCGACCCGCTAATGTCCGCTTCCCACCCGAAGCGAACATTGGCGGTACGGAAACCAATTGCCGACCTGGGTGATTGAAAGCTCGACGGTGACCGCTCGCTTACTGCACCGGCTGCGCTGCTTCGACCTGCGCCTCGAGTTCGGCAACGGTCACACCGATCAAACCGCTGCCATCGGCCTGGGCGGCAATGCCTGAACGCGGGATGCTGATTTTCAGTCCGCTTGCGAGATTGATTGTGACGTTATCCGCGGTGACAGCACCAATCGTACCAACGCTCGCGCCTGCCGTCCCGATTACAGCGGCACCGACTTTCAATTCCGGCTGGGGCGTGGCGGCATTGATCTTTTCGATCGACTCGTTGAGCTCAGTTTGAGTCAAGCCGAACAGTGCTTTACCGTCGCTGATCGTAAAGCTCGATTGGGGCAATTGCGCCTGGTGCTTGTCCGTTTTGACGGTGACACTGTCCGCTGCGATCGCGGTTATGGTGCCGACCGCGCCTCCTTGACTGTCGACTACTGACATGCCGACGCCAAGCGTTGTGATGACCGGTGTCGCGGG
>JBBQTM010000068.1:0-6443 GCA_038234545.1 Sphingomonadales bacterium | reverse complement strand
CAAAGGCCTCACGGTCGGGATTGCCACGCGCCGTCGCCATAACGATCGCGCTGGTCAGCGCGTAAGCATTCTGCAGCCGGTGACGCATTTCCGTGGCGGTGGATTCGCGGAAATCGCGTGCCAGCATGTCGCCCGAAATGTCGCGCGAGACGGAGATCAGGCCCTTGAGTTCCCCATCTTCGTCCAGCAACGGCGCAACCGACACGTCCCACCACCGGGGTTCGCCCTTGGGGGTCGGGCAAAATGCCTCGAACCGGCTATTTTCGCCGCCCTGCGCCTTGGCCACGGCGTCGCGGATCAGCGGCTGCGCCTCTTCGGGCCACAGGTCCCACCAATCCTTGCCCGCAACCAAGGCAAAATCGTCGATCCCCATGGCGCAGCGCCCGTTGAGATTCATATATTCGAGCGCGCCGGTCGGCCCGATCACCTTGATGCAGTCCGCGCTCTGGTCGAGGATCGCCGCCAGCATGTCGTTCGACGCGCTGTGAAAGCTGCCGACGATGGACGGAAAATCAAGCGAGTTCATTCACTGGCCCGATTCTGAATGTGGTGAGCGAGACCCGACCTAACAGGTCCGCCCTTCTTTCACAATTAACCTAGGTGGATTCGGAACGCGGCGATGGTTCGCTTCCACGCCAGATCGGACGCCGCCTTGTTATAGCGTTCGGCCGACGTGTCGTTGTTGAAGGCGTGGTTGACGCCCTCGTAGTTGAAATATTTGGCCGGTTTGCCGGCGGCGCGAAGCGCACTGATCCACGGGAAGGCCGACTTGTTGACCCGCTCGTCGAGCCCGGCCAACTGGATCACCAGCGGTGCGGTGACCCGCGAAGCTTCCGCCGGATCGGGCGCGACACCGTAGTAAGAAACACCGGCCCCGAGCCTGTCACCGGCCGCGACCGCCAGCCGGTTGACGAACGCCCCGCCCCAGCAGAAGCCGACCACCCCGACCTTGCCATTGCCGCCTTTGCGCTTGGCCAGTTCTTCGAGCATTGCGACGGCGTGCGCGGTTGACGCGCTCAGGTCCAGTTTGCCAATCAGGTCGCGCGCCTTGTTCTCGTCGGCCGGCGTGCCGCCCAGCGGCGACAGGAAATCGACCGCGACCCCCTGAAAACCGGAGAGGGCGAGGCGTCGGGCCACATCGCGGCCATGATCGTTGAGCCCGCGATTTTCGTGGATCACGATGACCGACGCTTCGCGCGCGCCGGTGGCCGGTTCGGCGGTGTATGCGGTGTAGCTCGGAAGGCCGTTGGTGCCGAGCAATTTGATCGTCGCCGTGCGCACGCGCTTGTCGGTCGGCGGTACGATCGCGGCGGCAGCAGGATCGGCGGCGATCGTCGCGATCAGCGCCGATGCGGCGGCGGCGCTCCCGGCGATGGCGGTCATCCGCGCCATGAACAAGCGACGGTCCATGCCTTCATGGGTGTAGCGGTCGTACAGTTCGATCGCCTGCTGGCGCGTATCCTGATCCATCACTCGCTCCCTGAGCTCGCCGCGGCCTGCATCTCCGCGATCAATTTGCCATCGATATCCTTGGCGCGCCGATACGCCGCGCGCTCCGCCAGCCGGGCGCCATAATCGAGAAACGGCTGGAGCGAAGGAAGGGTGCCAAACTGCGTCCCCCACAGCACCTGGCTTCCGACATAGACGTCGGCGGCGGTGAATCGGTCGCCGCAAACATAGTCTCGATCTGCCAGATGATCGGCGAGCGTATTCACCGCCAGATCGTAACTGCCATAGCCGAACATGCGGCCCTTTTCGACGGTCGGCTCGAAGCCGTTGGCCTTGTTGGTCACGGCCTGCTCGATCGGCCCCGCGGCGAAGAACAGCCAGCGATAATAAGCCGCTTTCTCGTCATCGCGGGGTGCCAGTCCCACGTCCGGAAACGCATCGGCCAGATAGGCGATGATTCCGGCGCATTCGGTCACGGTCTGCCCGCGATGGACGATCGCCGGCACCTTCATCATCGGGTTGACCGCGCGATAGGCGTCGTCGTGCATCACGTCATAGCCGATGATGTGCTGGTCGTAGGGCTGCCCGACTTCCTCGAGCATCCAGCGCACGATCTGTCCCCGCGACATGGGGTTGGTGTAGAATTGAATGTCGGCCATTCGCTTTAGCCTCGCTCCCCGGGTGCTGGAACGGCCATCGGAGCAGGCGGAGGAACGGTCGAAGCGCCACTGCGCTCGCCTGCGCTCCGGTCTCGCGCCGCGCGGAATTCGCTGTCTTCGCTCCAGTTGGGCCAATCGGCGCTATTGGCCAGCCGCATTCCGACCGCGTGGAGAAGTTCGGCATCGGCCGCCATTCCGGTCAAGTCCCAGTCGGCCGACCATTCGTCGTCAGGCTGGTGATACAGGCGCGCGGTGTAATCCGCCTGATAGGCCTGCGCCCGCGCCACGCCGCCGTTCACCAGATCCTGCCCGGGCGAAAGGCTGAGCGCGGGGATGCCCGCCTTGGCGAAGGTGAAATGGTCGGATCGGAAGAATCCGCCGGTCTCGGGCTTGGGATCGGGCGTGTAGCGGCGCCCGCGTTTGGTCGCTTCCTCGATCAGGATGTCGAGCAATCCGAATTTCTGGTTGCCGCGGATCGAATACTCGCGCGCCGGACCCTGCACCCCCATAACATCGGTGTTGAGTACGCCCGCGGTCTTGCCCGCCGGGTAGATCGGATTGGCGGCGTAATATTCCGATCCGAGCAGGCCTTTCTCCTCTGCGGTGACCGCCAGGAACACCACCGACCGCTGCGGCCTGGGCCCGCGCGCGAAAGCCCGTGCCTGCTCGATCATATGGGCGATACCGGTGCCATTATCGATCGCGCCATTATAGATCTTGTCGCCATTGGCGTCGGGCAGGCCGATCCCCAGATGATCCCAATGGCCGGTGTAGATCACCGTCTCGTCGGGCCGCGTCGTGCCGGGCAGCAGCCCGACCACGTTCTGGGAAGTGATGACCTCGGTCTTGGCCGTTCCCTTGACGTCGATCCGCGCCTTCAGCGTCACCGGCTTGAAGTCCTTGCGCCGCGCCGCCGCCTTCATCGCGTCGATATTGAGCCCGCTGTCGGCAAACAATCGCGCTGCCAGGTCGCGCTGGATCCAGCCTTCCATCGGCGGATGCGACGCCTTGGGATCGGCGCGAACGATGTCAAACATGGTGTTGGTATTGCTGTTCTTGACCGTCGCCCAGCCATAGCTCGCCGGCGCGGTTTCGTGGATCACCAGCACCCCGGCCGCGCCCTGCCGCGCGCCTTCCTCATATTTGTAGGTCCAGCGGCCGTAATAGGTCATCGCCTTGGCGCCGAACTCACCTTCTCCCCCTTCGAAATCGGGGTCATTGACGAGCATGACCAACACCTTGCCGCGCAGATCCTGACCCTTGAAATCGTCCCACCCGCGCTCGGGTGCCTTCACGCCATAGCCGACGAACACCAGTTCGGCCTTGCTCAGGTCGATGCCCTTGTCGCCATTGGTCGGCGATCGCACTGCAATTTCCTCGCCCTGGGTCAGCGCTACCGCCCGCCCGCCAAGCGTCACCGCGACCTTGGGTGCGGCAATGAATTCGGATTGCAGCAACGGCACCGGCTGGGTCCAGCTGCGCTTACCATTGACGATCACTCCGCCCGGCTGGAGCCCGGCCTTGGCGAACTGGTCGGAAAGATAGGCGACCGTCTTGGTTTCCCCCGCACTATTTGGCGCGCGCCCCTCGAAATCGTCGGAGCCCAGGATCCGGATATGCTCGGACAATTTCTTGGTGTCGAACTGCGCGGTCTGGGCATGGGCCGCGGCCGCAAGTGCGAGCGTGGAGGCGAGGGCAAGCAGGGTTGAACGCATCATCGGGAATCTCCTGTCGGGTTGCACCCACCCTAACGCGCTGGTCCGGCAGGGCAACGTCCGTCCGTCAACGCGCCTCCCGGTAAATATATTCGTGCTGACTGTCGCGGATCGTCAGCGTGCGCGCACCATCGGCCGCCTTGCCCGGAACGACCGGCAGTCCTGCAAGCTCGGGACTGGCGGTCACGAACGACAGGCTGCCGTCGGTTTCGCGCTTGGTCGCCATCGCGCTCGCCAGGGTCCCGAAATCGAAGGTCAACGCACCGTCCTGCCGCGCCACGGTGAGCGTGCCAAGGTTGGGGTGGACATAGCGACCGGCCAAGGCGGCGCTTGCCGTGGCATCGGGCGGGATCGTCAGGTCCGCCTTGAGCGATTTCATGTCGGCATCGAACCGTACCCGCGCAGCCTCGACCATCGCCGTAGCTTCGGGCTTGCCGTCGTACAGCACTTCGAGCAGCCGCCGCTGAAATGCGTCGAGCAACGGCCGTCCGTTGTCGCTGTTGGTCAGGATGACCGCGCCGATCCCGGCGCTAGGGATGAAGTAAAAGTCGCTTTTGTAACCGAACAGCGACCCGCCGTGACGAACGATCTCCACCCCCATACCGGTCTCGGTTTCCAGCCCCATTCCGTAGAATGCGCCGTCCCCGCTCGGCACGCCCTTGAACCGCCGCATCAACAGGGCGTCGCGGTCGGCCATCTGGCGACCATTGGCGAGCTTCCCGCCGCGCAACTCATTGAGCGTGTAGAGCGCCATGTCGTGCGCGCTCGACCAAGCCCCGCCCGCCGGACGATAAGGGATCACCAGGGCATTGGCGTCCTGCGGCACAAGGGTCGCCTTGGCGTCGAGATTGTCGACATGGGGGGAGGCGATATTGCCCGTGATCCGCCGTGCGTCGGTAAAGTCGGTGTCGCGCATTCCCAACGGCCCGAACACATGCTCGCCCATCGCCCGATCGAACGCTGCGCCGATCTCCATGTCCGGATAATAGAGATGCGCCGCGACATAGCCGGCCGCCGACGCCATCAGATTATTATACTGATAGGCTTCGCCGAAGCCGCTGGTCGGCACGGTGGCCGACAATTGCTTGAAGCTGTCGTCGGCACCATGCTGGTCGACGTCGGTCAGAAGCCACTCCAGATCCTTGCGCGGCAAGCCCGTGCAGGCGCAGACAAGATGCCGGATCAGCGCCTTCGATGTCGTCTCGGGCGATCCCAACTTGAACGACGGATAGGCCTTCGTCACGGGATCGTCCCAGCCGATCTTTCCCTCGCCAACCGCCTTGGCCAGGAGCAGCGTCGCCATCGACTTGGTGTTGGAGGCAATCATGAATCGCGTGCTTGCGTCCACTTTGTCCGGCTTGCCGAGCGCGCGGACCCCAACCCCGCCTTCGGCGACGATCCGGTCACCTTGGACCAGCGCATAGCCGATGCCTGGGATCCTCAGCCGCTCGCCCGATTGCTCGAGGAAGCGGCGAAGCTCGGCGATGCGCGCCGCGTCGAGTGGCTTTGCCTCGCGCCCGGCGAAACTCTCCGAGACATAGTCCTTGGGGCGAATACTGTCGAAAATCTGCGCATAACCGGCGCGGCGGCGGTCGTAGGCTTGGTCGCTACTGTCGAGCAGGAAAACGACCCACCGACCGCCGGCGCGGGCAGCGATGGCGCGAATTGTGCGGCGTTCGTCCGGTGCACTTTTGTAGGCGATCGACTGGCGCGTATCCCAGCCATTCTTGGGATTGGAGACCGTGCTGACGTCCACCGCGCGCTTGAATGCGGGATCGACCATTATCCAGGCCGCCGCGGCTGCGGCATCGGCGTTGGCGGCCATCCCGACATCGGCAATCGTCAAGACGCTTCCGTCTTCCGGCGGGCGGATGACAATCAACCTGCCGTCGCTTCCCGCGCTCCATCCGGTCGGCAAGGTAAATGCCACCGGGCCGTGCGATTGCAGCGCGGTCGCGGGGGCCGATTGTGCGAAGGAGGCAGCCGGGATCGCAACGCACAAGGCGGCGGCGATCAGGCGCGAGACATTGCGCATCCTACTTTCCCCCACCAGTCGCCGCGACCGTCTGCGGCCGCCGTCGATATTTGTCGAACCAGGCGATGATCGCGCTTGCCTTGGCCGCCGACTGGCTCGGGCGGCTGGTGATGCTGTGGCTCGCGCCCGGCACCTTGACCAATGCGGTCGGTACGCCCTTTAATTGCAGCGCGGCATAATATTGCTCGGCCTCGCTCACCGGGGTGCGATAATCCTCGCTTCCGACTACCACCAGGGTCGGGGTCTTGACGTTGCCGACCAGGCTCAATGGCGAGCGGTTCCAATAGCCCTGCGGATCCTCCCACGGCATCTTGCCGAACCAGTAGCGCGCGAAATAGGGCACGCCATCGGCGGTCAGCACCTGGCTGACCATGTTGATCACCGGCTTCTGGGTCGCCGCCGCGCGGAAGCGGTCGGTCTTGCCGACGATCCACGCCGTCAGCACCCCGCCGCCCGATCCGCCGGTGACGAACAGATTGTCGGGATCGGCGAGGCCAGCGGCGACCGCGCCATCGACCGCCGCGATGAGGTCCTGGTAATCCGGACCAGGATAACTGCGCTCGATCCCGTCGGTGAAGGCCTGGC
>JBBQTM010000067.1:0-6759 GCA_038234545.1 Sphingomonadales bacterium | reverse complement strand
ATCCCCGGCGCATCGAGCCCGAGCATCGGGATCCCTGCCAGGAACGGCGCCACGATCCACGTTCCCAGATAGGGCACCTGCCGCGCGAACAACGTATCCCAAACGGCGTGCTCGTCAGGCGTAAAGTGCGCCCAGTCCTGGGCGACGACATAGCTCCGCCAGTCCCCGGCGGGTGGCTCGGCACTGGCAAATTCATCTCGAAACATCGGTCGTCCTTTCGCGGGCAATAAAAAACCCCGCCGAAGCAGGGTCATGGCAAGCGGTGGGTCGGGCCCAAGGCATAAAGCCTCAGCCGGTCTCCACCGCGGATCGATAATAGGTCGAGGCGTTGTTGGTCGTCATGACAGCCTCCATATCCCGCATCGCTGCTGAACGCCACCTGATCCGTGCATTCATCGACGCATCCCGCTAGGGGCTCGCCCATGTCTTCGGCATCGCCCGCCCCCCGCACCTATGACGCAATCATCGTCGGCGCCGGCGCGGCGGGGATGTATTGCGCCGCGCTCGCCGGCCAGCTCGGCCGCAAGATCCTGCTGATCGATCACCGGCCAGATCCCGGCGCAAAGATTCTCATCTCCGGCGGCGGTCGCTGCAATTTCACCAACATCGGCGCGCGGGCGGACAATTTTCTCTCCGTCAACCCGCACTTCGCCAAGTCCGCGCTCTCCCGCCACACCTCATCGGACTTCCTTGCGCTGGTCGAGCGCCACGGCATCGCGTGGCACGAAAAGACTCTGGGCCAATTGTTCTGCGACGGCTCGGCGAAGCAGATCGTTGCCCTGCTGCTCGACGAATGCGCTGCGGGCCAGGTCGATCTGCAGTTCGGTCAGCCCGTCACCGTCGATCATCGCGACGGCCAGTTCCATGTCGCGGACGCCAATGCACCGCGCCTCGTCCTCGCCACCGGCGGTCTGTCGATCCCCAAGCTCGGCGCTACCTCCTTCGCCTACGACACCGCGCGCCGCTTCGGCCTCAAGATCGTCGAGCCGCGTCCCGCGCTCGTGCCGCTCACTTTGTCGGGCGACGAAGCCTTGTTCAGCAGTCTCTCGGGCGTGTCCGCAGATGTCATCGCAAGCGCCAACAAGGGCATTTTCCGCGAAGCCGCTCTGTTCACCCACCGCGGCCTCAGTGGTCCCGCAATCCTTCAGATCTCGTCTTACTGGCGTAACGGCGACGCGGTCGGAATCGACTTCCTTCCGGACATGGCCAGCGGCTGGCTGCGATCCGCCAAGCGCGCGGACCCCCGCGTCACGTTACGCCGCCTGCTCGCCGCCCGACTGCCGGCGCGGCTGGCCGAAACGCTCGCCGCCCAGCTTGCCATCGACACCGAGCTCGGCAACGTGCCCGACAAGGCGCTCGACGCCGCCGAGGCCCGTCTCGCCGAGTGGCACTTCACCCCCAACGGTAGCGAGGGGTTCGCGAAGGCCGAGGTCACCATTGGCGGGATCAGCACCGCCGAATTGTCCTCGCAAACCATGGAATCGAAACGCGTCCCCGGCCTCCACGCCATCGGCGAGGCGGTCGATGTCACCGGCTGGCTCGGCGGCTATAATTTCCAATGGGCGTGGTCGAGCGCCTTCGCCGCCGCCCAAAATCTCTAGGGCTTTTGCGGTTTGCCGGTTTCCACGATCTCGGACACGTCGCGCATCAGCTTCAGATAGGCCGCGCGCTTGCACGCCTCGGCCACGCATGCCCCGCGACGGACGACGAAGCCGGCCCGGGTCTGCTCCAGCGCGCTGCGCTTAGGCGCATCGCCAAAGCGCCACGACTGGCCATAGAAATTCATCACGAACTGGTCGAGCGAGGCCAGGTCGGTGGCTGGTCGCGCCGTTGACTGGCGTGGCCTCGGCGCGGTCGGAGGCGATTTTGCCGCTACGCGATCCACCGTGGCAGGTTTCGCCGCAACGCGAACGGGCGGTGCGGGCTTGGAAGCAACGCGGGTCTGGGCCGCAACGGCGTCCGCCCGACGCGGTGCAATCGCCTTCACCGCGCGCGGTGGAACCGACTTCAACGCCACGCGCTCCACCGGCTTGGCGGCGGCTCTGGCCGGGACCGATTTGGGCGGATCGCTGCTCGCGACGCGTTCCGGCGACTTGGTCTGTGGCGCCTTTGCCAGTTTCGGTCGCGTCCGCATTTCCATCACGCGTTGCTCACGCCGCTCGGTGGCCGGTCGTGCGGCGGCAGTTTGGGCTGGCGCGGTCTGGCGCTGAGGTTCGACGGCGGCGGTTTTCGGGACGGCTTCCGGCTGCTCGGGATTTGCACCCGGCATCAGCAGCCACGCGCCGACCGCGGCAAGGCCAATTCCGCCAGCGGCGAACCCGGCTGTTTTACGCCGCCGTGGCGCCTCGGCTTCCGCCTTTGCTTGCGATGCCTCGCGGTCGCGCCGCCGGTCCCAGTCGTAATGGCTGCGTTGGTCGAAATCGCCCAGCACCTTGAACGCGGCGATGATCGTCTTCGTCCGGTCGACCGCTTCCGGGCTGCGGTTGCGATCGGGGTGATGTTCGCGCAGCAGCTTGACGTAGGCGGCGCGGATTTCCGCCGCGCTCGCGCTCGGTTCAACCTCCAGCGCCGCATAATGGTCGGGCCTCATCGAACCATGCTCACTGGCTAGTCAGCCGGTCTATCGCTTCGGCCAAGGCAGTGTCGCGCTCCGTCACGCCGCCCGAATCATGACTGGTCAGGCGGAAGTCGACCTTGTTCCAGACCGACGTGAATTCGGGATGGTGATCGACCGTCTCGGCATGCATCGCCACCCGCGTCAAAAAAGCGAACGCCCGCGAAAAGTCCGCAAAGCGAAACTCCTTCTCCAGCGCCAGTCCATCCGCGCTCTTCGTCCAACCATCGGGAATGTTCATCGCCACGCCGTAGCACCACCCTACAAAACTTGAAAACCACGCTTCACCGGCGCAGAGGGTCGCGACCCCCTAGGAGACCCTGCAATGTCTACCACCGCCCCCGCCGCCGACCCGTCCACGCTCGGCCCGCTCGGCTTCGAGAATCCGATGGGCACCGACGGGTTCGAGTTTGTCGAATATGCCGCGCCCGATGCCCAGCATTTGCGCGACCTCTTCACCCGCATGGGCTTTCCCGCCGTTGCCAGGCATAAGCGCAAGGACGTCACCCTCCACCGTCAGGGCGACATCAACTTCATCATCAATGCCGAGCCCGACAGTTTCGAGGCCGAATTCGCCGCCGCCCACGGGCCGTGCGCCTGCGCCATGGCATTCCGCGTCAAGGATGCCGCCGCCGCCCACCGCCGCGCGATCGGCCTCGGCGCGACCGACGTCCAGACCGACGCCACCGATGGCGAGCTGACCATTCCGTGCATCGAGGGAATCGGCGGATCGCGGCTTTATTTCGTCGACCAATATGGCGAAAATGGCTCGATCTACGACACCGACTTCGACTTCGAGCCCGGCTGGCAGGAAAAGATGCAGGCGTCGGATTCGCACCTCACCTATCTCGACCATCTGACCCACAATGTGAATCGCGGGCGGATGTCGCACTGGGCCGACTTCTACGAAAATCTGTTCAATTTCCGCGAGATTCGCTACTTCGATATTGAGGGCAAGGTCACCGGCCTGTTCTCCAAGGCGATGACCTCGCCGTGCGGCAAGATCCGCATTCCGCTCAATGAGAGCCAGGACGACAAGAGCCAGATCGAGGAATATCTGCGCGAATATAAGGGCGAGGGCATCCAGCACATCGCGCTCGGATCGGACGATATCTACCAGGCGGTCGATATCCTCGCCGCCCGTGGCATTCCGTTCCAGGACACGCCCGACACCTATTACGAACTGCTCGACGAGCGCATTCAGGGCCATGAGGAATCGCTCGAGGAACTGGAAAAGCGCAACATCCTGATGGATGGCGCGCCGACCGAAGGGCAGGGGCTGTTGCTCCAGATCTTCACCCAGAATGTGATCGGCCCGATCTTCTTCGAAATCATCCAGCGCAAGGGCAATGAAGGCTTTGGCGAGGGCAATTTCAAGGCGTTGTTCGAGAGCATCGAGCTGGATCAGATGCGCCGTGGGGTGCTTTGATTCGAACGCCCCACGAGCCGTTTGTAGCCGAATGACCCTGGAACCGCTTGTCCCGAGCCTTCGTCGAGGGACGTTCTCCCCGCGCGAAACGTGTCTCGACTTCGCTCGACACCAACGGGATTAGTAGCTGAATGACCCAGGCCTATATCTGCGACGCAATCCGCACCCCGATCGGCCGCTATGGCGGCGCATTGAGCAGCATCCGCCCCGACGATCTCGCGGCGATGCCGCTGGCTGCGCTGAAGGCCCGCAACCCGGGCGTCGACTGGGCGCATCTCGACGATGTCATCCTCGGCTGCGCCAATCAGGCGGGGGAGGATAATCGCAACGTCGCGCGGATGGCGGCGTTGCTTGGCGGGCTCGGCGATAGCGCGCCCGGCACTACGATCAACCGCCTGTGCGGCTCGGGCCTCGACGCGGTCGCCATTGCGGCGCGGGCGATCAAGGCGGGCGAAGCAGAACTGATCGTCGCCGGCGGGGTCGAGAGCATGACCCGCGCGCCATTCGTCATGCCCAAGGCCGACAGCGCCTTTTCCCGTTCCAACGCCGTGTACGACACCACCATCGGCTGGCGCTTCGTCAATTCACGGATGAAGGCCGAGTTCGGCGTGGATTCGATGCCCGAGACCGCCGAAAATGTCGCCGACGATTACGGCGTCAGCCGCGAGGATCAGGATCGGTTCGCCCATAGCAGCCAGGTCCGAGCCGCCGCCGCGCAGACCAGTGGCCGCCTCGCCGCCGAAATCACGCCGGTCTCCATCCCCCAGCGGAAAGGCGACCCGCTTATCTTCGACACCGACGAACATCCGCGCCTGACCAGCCAAGAGGCGCTGGCCAAACTCAAGCCGATCGTGCGCGAGGGCGGGACCGTCACCGCCGGCAATGCCTCGGGCGTCAACGACGGCGCGGCGGCGCTGATCATCGCCTCGGAGGAAGCGGTCAAGCGTCACGGCCTGACCCCGCGCGCCCGCGTCCTTGGCACCGCCGTCGCCGGGGTCGCGCCGCGCATCATGGGCATCGGCCCCGCGCCGGCCTCGGCCAAATTGCTCGACCGCCTCGGTCTCCACATCAATGACATCGACCTGGTCGAATTGAACGAGGCCTTTGCCGCGCAGGGCCTAGCGGTGATGCGCCAGCTCGGGCTTCCCGACGACGCCACCCATGTGAACCCCAATGGCGGCGCGATCGCGCTCGGCCATCCGCTCGGCATGTCAGGCGCAAGGCTCGCCTTGACCGCGACCGAGGAATTGCAGCGGACCGGCGGCCGGCTCGCACTGTGCACCATGTGCATCGGCGTCGGGCAGGGCATTGCCATGATCATCGAGCGGGCATGAAGGAAATCTGGGCCGTCCTCGACACGGTGATGGACCCGGAAATCCCGGTCATCTCGATCACCGACCTCGGCATCGTCCGCGACGTCGATGCGCGCCGCGTGCTGATCACCCCGACCTACTCCGGCTGCCCTGCAAGCCACGCGATCGAGCAGCTCATCCGTAACGTGCTGGATTCAAACGGTTTTCGCGGGATTGCGATCGAAACCACCCTCTCGCCCCCCTGGACCACCGACTGGATGACCGAACAGGGCAAGGCCGCTCTATTGGCCTACGGCATCGCCCCGCCACATGATGCTCGCACCGCGACTTGCCCCCAATGCGGATCGACCGACACCGAAGAAATCAGCCGCTTCGGCTCGACCCCGTGCAAATCCCAATGGCGCTGCAAAGCCTGTCTCGAACCGTTCGACCGCTTCAAATGTCATTAGCCACATTGCCCGCGATGCAGCAGCCGATGATCGGCCAGCACTAAAGCCACCATCGCCTCGACCACCGGCGCACCCCGGATCCCGACGCACGGATCATGCCGTCCACCAATCCCGATGCTCGACGTCGGCTTGAAGCCGACCCGCACCACGATCGGCTTGCCGGTCGAAATCCCGCCATCGATGCCACTCGTGGCCATGCCATCGCGGTTCGTGCTTCCGCTCATCCGAGCCGCACCAAACCCCTCCCCAATCTCGACTCCCTTAACCGCGTTTATCCCCATGCACGCGGCGGCGAGGTCGCCATCCAGCTTGCCATAAACCGGCGCACCCCAACCAGCCGGAACGCCGGTCGCAACGCATTCCACCACCGCGCCCAGACTGTCGCTCTCGTCGCGAGCCGCCCCCAGCATCGCCGGCCATTTCGTGCTGTCGCCCTCACCCCCAATCTCGAGTACCCGCGCTGCAATTTCCACTTCGGGGATCACGAGCCGCGCCACCGCGCCGCCCGCCACCCGCATCGCCGTCTCGCGCGCTGAGGCCCGCCCTCCGCCACGCGGATCGCGAAGGCCATATTTGGCATCATAGACCGCATCGGCATGCCCCGGCCGGTGCGGCGCATCGGCGGGATAGTCCCCGCTCCGCGCATCGACATTGTCGATCGTCATTGCAATCGGTGTTCCGGTCGTCCGGCCTTCGTAAACCCCCGAGACTATCCGAACCCGGTCGGGCTCCTGCCGCGGCGAGACGTCGGCCGACGTCCCGGGCCGCCGAAGGTCGAGCCACCGCTGGACCCACTCCCCGTCGAGCGCCAATCCCGGCGGGCAGCCATCGACTACACAGCCGATCGCCGGCCCGTGGCTCTCGCCCCAGGTCGTCAGCTGCAACAGATGCCCGAAACTGTTCACGCTCATCCGATATCCGCCCCGATCCCGCGCATCGACTCGACAAAGCCAG
>JBBQTM010000066.1:0-6850 GCA_038234545.1 Sphingomonadales bacterium | reverse complement strand
TTGCTCAGCAACATCGAGCGCCCGGCCAAACCGACGCCGTTCAAGGCGTCGAAGGACGAACTGCTCGATTTCTACAAGCAGATGCTGCTGATCCGCCGCTTCGAGGAGCGGGCGGGGCAATTGTACGGGCTGGGGCTTATCGGAGGCTTTTGTCACTTGTATATCGGGCAGGAAGCGGTCGCGGTGGGCTTGCAGAGCGCGATGAAGGTCGGGCGCGACAGCGTCATCACCGGCTATCGCGATCATGGCCACATGCTGGCCTATGGCATCGATCCGAAGCTGATCATGGCCGAACTGACCGGGCGCGCCGCTGGCATATCCAAGGGCAAGGGCGGGTCGATGCACATGTTCAGCGTCGAGCATGGCTTTTACGGCGGGCATGGCATCGTCGGGGCGCAGGTGAGCCTCGGCACCGGCCTCGCGTTCAAGCATAAATACGCCAAGGACGGTGGCACCTGCCTGGCCTATTTCGGCGACGGCGCGGCCAATCAGGGCCAAGTCTACGAAAGCTTCAATATGGCGAAGCTGTGGGACCTGCCGGTGATCTACGCGATCGAGAACAATCATTATGCGATGGGCACCAGCGTCGAGCGGTCGGCGTCCGAGCCCGATTTCTACAAGCGCGGCGAGAGCTTCCAGATCCCCGGCATCCAGGTTGACGGGATGGATGTGCTGGCGGTGCGCGGGGCGGCGGAGGAAGCCATGGCCTGGACCCAAGCGGGGAAGGGGCCGATCATCCTGGAATTGCTGACCTATCGCTATCGCGGCCACTCGATGAGCGACCCGGCCAAGTATCGCAGCCGCGAGGAAGTGCAATCCTATCGCGAGGGCCGCGACCCGATCGATCATGCCAGCCAAGCGCTTCAAAAGCTTGGCGTTGGCGAAGAGGAACTCAAGGCAATCGATAGCGAAATCAAGCAGATCGTTGTCGAAGCTGCCAAATATGCTGAAGAAGCGCCGGAGCCCGAGGCGGCCGAATTGTTTACCGATGTGCTGGTGGAGTCCTACTGATGGGCATTGAACTCAAGATGCCCGCACTGTCGCCGACGATGGAAGAGGGAACGCTTGCCAAGTGGTTGGTCAAGGAGGGCGACAGCGTCGTTTCGGGCGATTTGCTAGCGGAGATCGAGACCGACAAGGCGACGATGGAATTCGAAGCGGTCGACGAGGGGGTGATCTCCAAGATATTGGTTGCCGAGGGAACCGACGGGGTCAAGGTCGGGACGGTGATCGCGCTGATGGGCGGTGCTGGCGAGGATGCGTCGGCCGCTCCAGCGGTAGCCGAGCAACCGGCGACCGAACAAAGGGCTGCCGAAAGCGAAGCGCCGGCACCCGTCAAGGCCGACACCGGGACGACCCAGCTGGTCCCCAAGGTGGCGGTTGAAGTCGACGCCGCCGTCGGCACGGCAATGACCTCAACCTCGGTCCGCGAGGCATTGCGCGATGCGATGGCGGAGGAGATGCGGCGCGACGACCGCGTGTTCGTGATGGGCGAGGAAGTCGCCGAATATCAGGGCGCCTACAAGGTCACCCAGGGCCTGCTGGAAGAGTTTGGCGCGGCCCGCGTGATCGATTCGCCGATCACCGAATATGGTTTTGCCGGTCTCGGCGCGGGCGCGGCGATGGGCGGATTGAAGCCGGTCATCGAGTTCATGACCTTCAACTTCGCGATGCAGGCGATCGACCACATCATCAATTCGGCGGCCAAGACCAATTACATGTCGGGCGGCCAGATGCGTTGCCCGATCGTGTTCCGCGGTCCCAATGGAGCGGCAAGCCGGGTCGGCGCTCAGCATAGCCAGAATTACGGGCCGTGGTATGCGTCGGTCCCCGGCCTGATCGTGATCGCACCCTATGACGCGGCCGACGCCAAGGGCCTGCTCAAGGCTGCAATCCGGAGCGACGACCCGGTCGTGTTCCTGGAAAATGAGCTGCTGTATGGCGTCAGCTTCGACGTTCCCGATGGCGACGTCGTGGTGCCGATCGGCAAGGCGCGGATCATGCGCGAGGGCAAGGACGTCACGCTGGTGAGCTATTCGATCGGGGTCGGGCTGGCGCTCCAGGCGGCCGAGACGCTGGCGGGCGAGGGGATCGAGGCCGAGGTGATCGATTTGCGTACCTTGCGTCCGCTCGACAAGGCGGCGGTGCTGACGAGCCTCGCCAAGACCAACCGCGTGGTGGTGGTCGAGGAAGGCTGGCCGACCTGCTCGATCGCCAGCGAGATCATGGCGATCTGCATGGAAGAAGGGTTCGACGACCTCGACGCCCCGGTGCTGCGCGTGACCAACGAAGATGTGCCGCTGCCCTATGCCGCCAATCTCGAGAAACTGGCGCTGATCAAGGCGGCCGACGTCGTGGCGGCGGTCAAGGCGGTTACCTATCGCTGATACCATGCGGGACCGCGATCTCGTCCGTCTGTACTGGCCGGTCGAACTTCGCCCCGCATTCGATGCCTTGTTCGCGATCGATGACGTCATGGCCGGGGTGGTTGCAAGTTCGACCCAGCCGGCACTCGGCGCGATCCGCCTGGCGTGGTGGCGCGAAGCGCTGGAGCGGCTCGATCATTATCCACCGCCTCCAGAACCGCATTTGCAGGCCGCGGCGGCCGAATTGTTGCCGCGAGGGGTCACCGGCAAGGCATTGGCCGCACTGGAAGACGGCTATGCGACCTTGCTCGACGAGGAACCCGACAGCGACCGGCTTGGGGATAGCGGAGCGGCGCTGTTCGCGATCGGCGCGAGCCTGCTCGGCGCGGATGACGCCAAATTGCCGCTGGGGGGCCGGATCCATGCCTTTGCCAGCGCGGCACGGCACGGGTTGGCGGCCATTCCCGGTGACGTCGCGCCGGGCGAGCTTCAGGGGTACCGCTTTTCGCGCGCGCTCCGCCCACTGACCGCACTGACCCGCCTGGCCGCGCGCGATATCCGAATGGCACCGCACCTCGAGGCCGAAGCGACTCCGGCGCGGGCCGTCGCCTTGTTGTCGCACCGTTTGTTCGGGACCATTTCGTAACCGGATTGAACTTGGCCCGATTTGGGCATAATCCTGTGTTTGCCGGATCGACCCCTTCATGGAGGGCTACATGCGTCGATTGATCGCCGGCACCGCCGCCACCTTGTTGCTTGTCACCGGTTCCGTGCTGATCTGGCAGGGTCGCGCCGAAGCGCCGGCGATGCCCGATGCGCCCAAGCCAAGGCTGGCTTCGACCATGGCGCCGATCAGCCTGTCGCGGATCCCCGATGCGCCATCGGCCGACCCCAAGAACAAGGAAGAGAAGCGCTTCGCCCGCGCCGACAAGGATGAGGACGGGCGGATCACGCTCGCCGAACTGGTCGAGCCGCGGCGCAAGGCTTATGCCAGGCTCGACCTCGACCAGGACGGAAAATTGAGTTTCGAGGAATGGGCGGTCAAGACGATCGACAAGTTCGGCGACGCCGATGCCGACAAGAGCCGGGCGCTGACCCCGGCGGAATATGCCACCACCGCGCCCAAGCCCAAGGCCAAGCCGGCGTGTAGCTGCGGCTAGACGCGACAGCTGCGGCCAGTTGGATCTGCGCCGGACGAAGAAACGGCCGCGGAAGCTTGCGCTCCCGCGGCCGAAACTTTTCTCAGGTCAGCTTATGCGCTGGCGAGGTTCACGGCGCTGGTCTTGCCGCGCTGGTCCTCTTCCAGCTCGTACGAAACGCGCTGGTCCTGGGTCAGGGTCGACATGCCGGCGCGCTCGACGGCCGAGATGTGCACAAAGGCGTCGTTTCCGCCGCCTTCCGGCGCGATAAAGCCATAACCCTTGGATTCGTTGAAAAACTTAACGGTGCCGATCGGCATAGTGAATTCCTTCTCGTGGACCCGACAATCGGGGCCTTGAAGCTAAGAGCAGCGAAGGGAAGGAATAAGGGCCGCAAAGCGCCTAAAGCCATCGATTTGCGACAAATAGCCAAGTCGGTATAGCAGCATTTGCGAGAAAGTGAAACGCTAGTTGTAATTGGCCTCGACGAGCACATGTTTCTCGACCGCAGCGACCCACCCTGCCAGCGCGTCGCGAGCGCGACCGGTGTAGAGTTTCTTGCGGTCGGCCTTCTTCGATTTGGGTCCCTCGAGCGGAGGCATGAGGCCGAAATTGATGTTCATCGGCTGATAGGTTTCGGCCTCCGCTCCGCCGGTGATGTGCGCCGCCAATGCGCCGAGCGCGGTTTCGGGCGGGGGTGGGGGCAGGATGCGGCCGTGCGCCTCGGCGGCGGCAAAGCGGGCGGCGAGCAAGCCGATGGCGGCGCTTTCGACATAGCCTTCGCAGCCGGTGATCTGCCCGGCGAAGCGAATGTGGGGCAGGGACTTGAGCCTCAGTTCGCTGTCCAGAAGCTCGGGCGAGCGAATGAAACTGTTGCGGTGAATCCCGCCAAGCCGTGCGAACTCGGCTTGCTCAAGCCCTGGAATGGTTCGGAAAATCCGCACCTGCTCGGCATGTTTCAGCTTGGTCTGGAAGCCGACCATGTTCCACAATGTGCCGAGCGCATTGTCCTGCCGCAGCTGGACGCAGGCATAGGGCCAGCGCCCGGACGGATGATCGGGCGTGGCGGTATGCGGATTATCGAGACCGACGCCCTTCATCGGGCCGTAGCGGAGCGTCTCGACCCCGCGTTCGGCCATGACTTCGATCGGCATGCAGCCCTCGAAGTAAGGCGTGTCCTTTTCCCACTCCTTGAACTCGGTCTTCTCGCCGTCGTTCAATGCAGCGACGAACGCGTCATATTGCGCCTTGGTCATCGGGCAGTTGATGTAATCCTTGCCGCCTTTGTCCCACCGCGCCGCCATCCAGCAAATGTCCATGTCGACGCTATCGCGGTGGATGATCGGGGCAATGGCGTCGAAGAAAGCGAGCGCGTCCTTGCCGGTCGCGGCAGCGATGGCATCGGCCAGGCCGGGGGCGGTGAGCGGGCCGGTGGCGATGATTGTCGAACCCGAAGCGGGCAGGGCATCGACCCGCTCGCGCACCACTTCGATACTCGGGTGGGCTGCGATGCGTGACGTCACTTCGGCGGCGAACGCCTCGCGATCGACCGCCAGCGCGGAGCCTGCGGGCACCTTGTGCTGGTCGGCGCACGCCATGATCAAAGACCCGAGGGTCCGCATTTCCTGGTGGAGCAGGCCGACCGCATTATTGTCGGCATCGTCCGAGCGAAAGCTGTTCGAGCAGACCATTTCGGCTAGCCGGTCGCTGTCGTGCGCGGGTGTCGTGTCGCCGCCACCGCGCATTTCGCTCAGTCGGACGGTGAGGCCTGCTTCGGCGAGCTGCCAGGCGGCTTCCGATCCGGCGAGCCCGCCGCCGATGATGTGAATGTCGTGCATCGCAACCCCCTAGCCGTTCGTCCCGAGCGAAGTCGAGGGACGTGTCTCGACGATGCTCGACACAAACGGTTTCAGGGAACGCACCGGTTTATAGGCTCAGACCTCCGCCGGTTCTTCGGCCTTGGTCTGGGCGACGATCAACTTCTCGATATCGGCGATGGTGTGGCCGGTCATCTCCTTGGGAATTTCGCACACCACCCGGCGCGCGGCTTCCTTGTGGAGTTGCTTGCGCAATTCGCCGAGCGTCTTGGGCGGGGCGATGATCGCCAATGCCTCAAAATCATGGGCTAAAGCGCGCTTGTTGACCTCTTCCGCCGCGGTCTTGGCCCAACGATCTTCCTCCAGCTGATGAAAGTCGGTTTCCTCGTAGCTGGAACGGCTGCTGCCGTTCGACTGATGGGTCGAACCCGGCGCGTCGGTCTTCATCTCGCCGTCGCTCTGATCGACCCGTTCGTCATGCGCTTCGGTGCGCAGGTCGATCTGGTTCATGTCGCCGTGATTGCGGAAGAACAGGGTCTTGCGGCCGTCGGTGACGAGGACGAGGGCGAGGTTGGCTAGCGGCATCGGGATCTCCTTTTGAGTATCCCGATTCCAACCGTTCTCGCCCCCGGTCGTTCCTTATTCGGTCGGAGTTTCATCCTCGCCCGACGCGAGATCTTCTCCAATGGTCGCATCGTCGACGGGTGCAATCTCGGTTCCGCCGTCGATCTCGATCTCTTCCGCCTCGCTCTCGTCGATTTTCGCGACCGAGACGACGGTCTCATTCTTGTCGACCCGGAAGATCGTCACGCCCTGGGTATTGCGCCCGGCAATGCGAATATCGCCGACCGTGGTGCGGATCACCTTGCCCTGGTCGGTGACCAGCATCAGCGCCTCGCCCGGGGTGACCGGGAAGCTGGCGACGACCCCGCCATTGCGGTCCGAAGTAACGATGTTGGTGATGCCCTGGCCGCCGCGCTTGGTGCGACGATATTCGTAGGTCGAGCTGCGCTTGCCATAGCCATTGACGGTGACGGTCAGGAGAAATTGCTCCTTGGCGGCGATTTCGGCATAGCGCTCCTCGTCCAGCCCCTCGGCGCTGACATTGTCGCGCCACAAGGGAGCGCGGAGATAGGCTTCGCGCTCGATCTGGGTGGTGCCGGCGCGGCGCAGGATCGACATGGAGATGACCCGATCATCGCCCAGCAGGCGGACCCCGCGCACGCCCATCGACGATCGACTCTGGAATTCGCGCACATCGGTCGACAGGAAGCGGATCGCCTTGCCGTTGCGGGTCGCGAGCAGGACATCGTCCGCCTCGGTCAGCAATTCGACCGCGATCAGGCAATCGCCCGAATCCTGCTGGGTCTCGTCGCCGTCATCGCTGTCGCCATCGTCGGCCACACCAAACTTCATCGCGATCTTGCCGGCCGTCGGGATGTTGGTGAAGGCATCCATCGAGTTGCGCCGCACCGTGCCGCGCGCGGTGGCGAACATGAGGTGGAGATTGCCCCATTCGGCCTCGTCC
>JBBQTM010000065.1:0-6853 GCA_038234545.1 Sphingomonadales bacterium | reverse complement strand
ATCACCGACAAGGCGCGCACCACCACGCTCTCGGGCGGGATCGACACCACCGCCAGCGGACCGTTGTTCAAATTGCCTGCCGGGGACGCCAGCGCGACGGTCAAGCTGGCGATCGACAGCGTGTCGCTCGACTCCCGACGTCGCCGTGAAGGTGTGCCGAGCGAAACCAGTCTCGGCCGCGACCGGGCCGACGGTTCGCTCAATATCGACGTCCCGATCCTCCGCAACAGCCCGATCGGCCGACTGACCGCCAATGCCAATGTGGAGGTCGAACGCCTGTCGGACTTCGGCACGCTGACTACCTATGGCGCCGGGCTCAACTGGACCCCGGTCGAGCGGCTCAACCTGATTGCCAGCTGGACCCGTGAGGAAGGCGCGCCGAGCATCGCCCAACTCGGCGATCCCTTTATCGAGACCGCCGACACCCGCGTGTTCGACTTCACCACAGGCCAAACCGTCAATGTGATTGCGATCACCGGCGGCAATCCCGGCCTCGGTGCCGACCGCCGCTCGGTGTTCAAGCTCGGCGCCAATTACAAGCCGTGGGACAAGACCGACTTCCGCCTTCGCGCCGACTTCGTCAGCCAGACGATCGACAATCCGATCTCCAATCTCCCCGGACCGAGCGCCGCACTCGAAGATGCGTTTGAGGATCGCTTCATTCGCGATGGCGGCGACAATCTCGTCAGCGTCGATTTCCGGCCGGTCAATTACGACCAATCTCGCCGCCAGGTGCTGCGCTGGGGTTTCGATTTCACCAAGCCGCTCAAGTCGGCGCGGCCCTCACCTGCCCAGATCGCCCAATTGCGCGAGCGGTTTCGGCCGCCTGCTGGTCAGGCTGCACCGGGACAAGTTGCACCGGGCCAGCCCACGCGTCCCGCAGGTGGCGCGCCTCCGGAGGGCGGTCCCCGTCCTGAAGGTGCAAGGCCCGACGGCGAACGTGGGGGAGGCGGTGGCAGTGCCCGCGGTGGTGGCGGGCGCGGCTTCGGCGGCGGAGGATTCGGCGGCGGCGGGGCCAATCGTGGGCGGTTGCAATTGTCGATGACCCACACCGTCACGTTCGTCGACGAAGCCACGATCCGCGACGGCCTGCCCAAGCTCGACTATCTGAATGGCGACGCCAGCGGCCAGTCGGGCGGCACCCCGCGCCACCGGGTCGAGCTTCAGACCGGCTGGTCCAACAACGGACTCGGCGCGCGACTCTCGGGCAATTGGCGCAGCGGAACGCGGGTCGAGGGCGGTCCGAATGGCGATCTCGAGTTCAAGCCGCTGACGACGATCGACCTGCGCCTGTTCGCCAATCTCGGCGAACGGTTCGACTTGGTTGCCAAGCATCCGTGGCTGATCGGCAGTTCAGTCCGGCTGGAAGTCGACAATCTGCTCAACGAACGATCCAAGGTGCTCGATTCCTTGAACACAGTCCCGTTCGGTTACCAGGCCGGGTTGCTCGACCCCACCGGTCGGACCGTGAAGATCAGCTTCCGCAAGCTCTTCTTGCCGAGCCGTTTCGCTGGTCGAGGCGGTCAGCAGGGCACCCAGAGCAGGCGCCCGGCGGTGAACTAGGCCGCAGCGGCTTTGGCCTGCGCCAAAGCGAGCGCCTGTTCGACCACGCGGTAAGCATCGTCGCGGTCGCCCCATTTGCCGACCCGGACCCATTTCTCGGGCTCAAGATCTTTGTAATGGGTGAAGAAATGTTCGATCTGTTCTAACACGATGCCGGGCAAATCGGTGCCTTCCATGATGTCGGCATAATAAGGCGAGGTCGCGGTTTCGGGCACTGCGAGCAATTTCTCGTCACCGCCGGCTTCGTCTTCCAGGTACAGCACCGCCACCGGCCGCGCGCGGATGACCGATCCGGGGATCAGCGGCCAGCGAGTCATCACCAGGCAATCGAGCGGATCGCCGTCATCGCACAAGGTCTGGGGGATGAAGCCGTAATTGGTCGGATAGCGCATCGACGTATGCAGGATGCGGTCGACGAAGATCGCCCCCGACACCTTGTCGAATTCATATTTTACAGGCTCGCCGCCAATCGGCACTTCGATTAGCACATTGATGCTGTGCGGCGGGTTTGAGCCCGCGGGAATCAGGTCGATGTTCATGATAAGGAGCTCCTATTCGCTCCGGCCTTCCCTGCAAACGCAAAAATGCTACAGGCCGTGCGATGAGTTCGACACCGCAACCCATCCGGGGGACGCAAAGCCTGATCGGAGAAGATGCCGACCGCTTCCACGCGGTGATCGCGGCGTTCGATCGCGTGCGTCGGCTCTACGGCTTCAAGCGGATCGAAGTGCCGGTGATCGAACCGACCGCGGTGTTCGCGCGGACGATGGGCGAGACCACCGACGTGGTGTCGAAGGAAATGTATTCGTTCGACGATCGCTCGGGCGATTCGATCACGTTGCGCCCTGAATTCACCGCCGGAATCGCGCGTGCCTATCTCAGCGAGGGCTGGCAGCAGTTCGCGCCATTGAAGGTCGCGACCCACGGCCCGGCCTTCCGCTACGAGCGCCCGCAAAAGGGCCGCTTTCGCCAGTTTCATCAGCTAGACGCCGAGATCATCGGCGCCGGGGAGCCGCAGGCGGATGTCGAATTGCTCGCTTTCGGGGCGCAATTGCTGGCCGAGCTTGGCATCGGCGGGGTCACGCTCAAGCTCAACACGCTGGGCGACGCGGAAAGCCGCGACGCGTGGCGCGCGCAACTGGTCCAGCATTTCGCAAGCCACCGCGCCGAATTGAGCGAAGACAGCCAGGCCCGCCTCGACAAGAATCCGCTGCGCATCCTCGACAGCAAGGATCCGCGCGACAAGCCGTTCGCCGCCAGCGCGCCGTCGATGACACTGACAGCTGAGGCCGAGGACTTCTTCGGCCAAGTGCGAGCCGGGCTCGATGCTGCCGGGGTCGCCTATGAACTTAGCCCCCACCTCGTTCGCGGGCTCGATTATTACCGCCATACCGCGTTCGAATTCGTCACCGACCAGTTGGGCGCGCAAGGCACGGTCATCGCCGGCGGCCGCTATGACGGGCTAATCGAACAACTCGGCGGTCCACACACCCCGGCGGTTGGCTGGGCAGCGGGAATCGAGCGGCTGGCGATGCTGATTGATGCGCCTGCGGGGGAATTGCTCGATGTCGTTGTTGTCGTGGAAGACGACCGCGCGATCAACGCAGGTTGGTCCGCCGCTTCCAGGCTTCGCAGTCTCGGTATTTCAGCCGAAGTTGTGTCCACTGGATCGGCACGTAAACGCTTCGACCGCGCTGTGAAGAAGGGCGCTAACGAAATTCTGGTCCTCGGCGTCGCCGATGGGACCGTGTCGACGAGGGTCAAGACGGCGGGAAAAGCAAACGTCGAGGCAGCTTTGTCGGATTTTGAATGGCCGGGATTGGCTTCCTCATGAAAGGCATCTCGCTCGACAAGATCGTCTCGATCGAGGCGCGCAAGCATGACATCGGCGAGGCGATGGGGGCTCCCGGCCTGGCGCCCGAGGAGTTCGTTCGCCTGTCGAAGGAATATGCCCAGGTCGAGCCGGTTGCCGCCGCGGCTCGCGAAGTCCGGCGGCTGCGCGCGGAGCGTGAATCACTCCAGGTCATGACCAAGGATGCCGACGAAGAGCTTCGCGCCATCGCCTCGGAAGAATTGCTCGATATCGAGCAGCGCCTGCCCGAAGCCGAGCGCGCGCTGGCGCTGAAACTGCTGCCCAAAGACAGCGCCGACGAGCGCGCCGCGATGCTCGAGGTCCGCGCCGGCACCGGGGGTGACGAGGCGGCACTATTCGCGGGCGATTTGATGCGGATGTACCAGCGCTTCGCCGAGGAGCAGGGCTGGAAGTTCGAGATGATAAGCTCGTCCGGCTCGGACGTCGGCGGGTTCAAGGAGGCGGTGGCGTCGATAAACGGCGCGGGCGTATTCGCACGGCTGAAGTTCGAGAGCGGGGTCCACCGCGTCCAGCGCGTGCCGACGACCGAGAGTGGCGGGCGGATCCACACCTCTGCCGCGACCGTCGCAGTGCTTCCCGAGGCTGAAGAAGTCGATGTTCAGATCAACGATGCCGACCTTAGGATCGACGTCTATCGCTCGTCGGGTCCGGGCGGCCAGTCGGTCAACACCACCGACAGCGCGGTCCGCATCACCCATTTGCCGAGCGGACTGGTGGTCATCCAGCAAGATGAGAAATCGCAGCACAAGAACAAGGCCAAGGCGCTGCGTGTGCTGCGCACCCGGCTTTATGAGCTGGAGCGCGAGCGGCTCGCCAATGAGCGCGCCGGGGCGCGCCGCTCAATGGTCGGCTCGGGTGACCGGTCGGAACGGATCCGCACCTATAACTTCCCGCAAGGGCGAGTGACCGACCATCGGATCAATTTGACGCTGCACAAATTGCCAGAGATCCTTGAGGGTCCGGGGCTTCGCGAATTGACTGAAGCGCTGATCGCCGAGGATGAAGCGGCGCGGCTGGCGAGCCTCGACGAGGCATGAACCCGGGCCGATGAATCCGCTTAACCGTGCACTGGCCGACGCCACCGACAAATTGCGCGCGACCAGCGACACAGCGCGGCTCGATGCGGAGCTTCTGCTAGCATTTGCCTTTGATATCGAGCGCGATGTGCTGTTGCTTGCCCCGCCTTCCGGCCCCGCACCGGCCAAGTTCGCCGACCTCGTCGCGCGCCGCGCCGAAGGCGAGCCGATCGCCTATATTACCGGCAAGCGCGCGTTTTGGAATATCGAGCTTGCGGTCGGCCCCGGCGCTTTGATCCCGCGCCCCGACAGTGAAACCCTGATTGCGGCCGCGATCGGCCATTTCACCGGGAGCGAAGGGCCGCGCCGGATCCTCGACCTTGGTACCGGGCCAGGCACCCTGCTGCTCGCCGCGCTCGATCAATGGCCGGCGGCAACCGGGATTGGCATTGACGCTTCCAATGACGCGCTCAATTATGCCCGCGCCAATGCCAAGCGTCTCGGGCTCGCGCCCCGTGCCGACCTGCGCCTTGGCAACTGGGCAGATGGGATCGTGGAGCGGTTCGATTTGGTGCTGATCAATCCGCCCTACGTCGCCGAGGAAGCGGAGCTTGGGCCGGGCGTTGCCGAATATGAACCCGCCGAAGCCTTGTTCGCCGGACCCGACGGACTCGACGATCATCGCCGCCTGGCGCCAATTGTCGGCCGATTGATCGCACAGGGCGGGCTGGCCGCAATCGAGATCGGCCACGACCAGGCCGACAGCGCGGCGACGCTGTTTGCCAATGCTGGACACGGCGTCCGCCTGTCGTTCGATCTCGCGGGGCGGGCACGCGCGCTGCTGATCTAAGCTAATGCCTTGATTCAGGCTTAAGTCGAAAATGCTTGGTTTATTCATTTGAACCCACTACATCTCTGGTCAGGGACGGGGCCGCCTCCGAACAATCGCAGCGCGCTTCCTGCACCTACCCCCGACGAAATCGGCCGTGCGTTTCGCAGCGATCTTGCGCACACGGCCCGACAAGGGGTCCAGCCGCATGTGTCGCGCGCCGGACCATCGGGGTGGAGAAAATGCCTTCGAGTGAAAGGTTTTGCGGCGCCATGCGCCAGTGCGACGAGGAAATTCAGATTGATCAATAATCGTCAGAACGGTCGCCGTCGCGGCCGCGGCGGACAGCAACCCCGCGGCATGTCCGGCAATAGCAGCGGTAACGCGCGCGACAATCGGCAGCGCGGCAATGCCGCCCAGCTTCACGAGAAATACAAGAGCATGGCGCGCGACTCCCAGCTTGCTGGCGACCGCGTCCAGACCGAATATTATCTTCAGTTCGCCGATCATTATTTCCGCATGCTGGGTGACGCCCGGCCGCGGTTCGACGAGCAGAAGCGTGGCCGTGATGACGACCAGGACGACGGCGACGACGACCGCATGGACTCGGACATCGACGACGACGGCGAGAGCGACGACGGCGACCGTGACGAGCAGCCCCAACGGCAGTCGCAGCAGCCCCGTCCCCGAAATGATCGTGAACCGCGCAACGATCGTGAACCGCGCGGCGACCGTGAACCTCGCCGCGATCGCCCGACTGGCGAGCGTGGTGCCAGTGAGCGTGGTGCCAGTGAGCGTGCTGGCAGTGACCGGGCCGAGCCCCGTCGCGATCGACCCAATGGCCGGTCGCGCGATGATGACGGCCGTGCAGGCGGTCGCGATTCGGCACAGGGCGAGGATGAGCGCATCGATTTTGCGGTGCTTCCGCCGGCGATCGGCATGGGAAGCGACGATGAGGATGTTCGGGCGACCAGCGCCGTCGAAGCGGAGACCGCGGTCGAAGCGCCTCGTCCGCGCCGCCGCGTTCGTCGTCCCCGAGACGAGGATGACACCCCCGCCAGCTAGGCGCGTGTGAAGCAGTGAACAATGTAATTGAGGCGGCGGATCCCTGTGGTTCGCCGCCTCATTTCGTTTCCGAAATCAATGTCAAAAATCTGCAACAATTGAGTCATTTTGCGGTCGTCCCCCGCGCCTAATGCCGCCGCAGCAGCGGAAAACGTCCGCCCAAGGGGAAATGGAAATGACTCTCAAATCAGCGATGCTTGGCGTCGCGTCGATCGCTCTGGTAACCGTTCCGGCCGCGGCCGATGCCCGCTCGCAGATGCGCGCCGTTGGCTCGTCGACGGTCTATCCGTTTGCCAAGATGGTCGCCGAGCGGGTCGCTCGCGCCAACCCCAAGCTCGGCACGCCGATCATCGAATCGACCGGTACTGGCGGCGGGATGAAATTATTCTGCTCGGGCGTCGGCGCCCGCTTCCCAGACATCGCCAATGCCTCGCGCCGGATGAAGGCGTCGGAAGCCAAATTGTGCGCGTCGAACGGCGTCACCCAGATCACCGAAATCCAGGTCGG
>JBBQTM010000064.1:0-6886 GCA_038234545.1 Sphingomonadales bacterium | reverse complement strand
GGCCGGACCCATGCCGCGAACGATCGGCACATGGCGATATTCCATCCCGGCGGCCTTCGTCGCTTCTTCGATCTCGGCGCTGGTTGGCTGACCTTCATCTTCATTGTCGGGGCGGTTGTTGACGATCATCGTCACGCCCAGGTCGCGGATCGCCGGGATTTCGTCGGGCGTGATCTGGCCGCAGACGAAGGTCCTGTCATCAAGCTGCCGTTGCATTACCCGTCTCCATGGCCTCGCCGAGCGCCGAAAGCAGCGACTCGCCGTGTCGTTCAAGCTTGGTATCGCCGATCCCGTCAATTGCGGAAAGCGCGTTCAATGACGATGGCTTTCGCGCCGCGACATCGCGCAGCGTCGAATCGTGGAAGATGACGTACGGCGGGACACCCAATTCCCTGGCCCGGTCGCGCCGCCACGTCCGCAAGGCTTCGAACAAGGGATCGTGCGGCATGTCGGGGGCCGATCCGCGCACGCGCCGCACTTTCTTCGGCGGGACCGCGATCACCAGCCGTTCCTCGCCCTTCAGGAACTCCTTCGCCGCAGGGCCGAAGCTCAAGCCCCCATAATCGTCGGCGCGCAAGGCGTCGCGCGCCTGCAATGACCGCGCCACCGGCCGCACCAGCGCCAGCTCCTCGGCACTCATTATTCCGAACACGCTCAATTTGTGATGACCGAACTGGCGCACCTTCTCATTGTCGTCGCCGCTCAGCACCGCCGCCAGATGGCCGATCCCGAACCGCATCTCGGTGCGGAACGCAGCGCTCAGCAATTTGCGCGCTACCTCGGTGACGTCGATCGTCGCCGGCGGGTCGAGGCAATTGTCGCAATTGCCGCACGCTTCCGGCGGGGTCTCCCCGAAATGTCGCAGCAATATCGCGCGGCGACAGGTCGCGGCTTCGACGAACGCCGCCAGCGTATTCAGCCGGTCGCGCTCGGCGGGGCGCCGCGCTTCCTCGATCTCGGTTTCGATCCGCCGCCGCGCCCGCGCGAAATCCTCCGCGCCCCAGTAAAGCCACGCCTCGGCCGGGTCGCCGTCGCGCCCGGCGCGGCCGGTTTCCTGATAATAAGCCTCGATCGATTTGGGGATCCCGGCATGGGCGACGAACCGAACGTCGGGCTTGTCGATGCCCATCCCAAACGCCACCGTCGCGGCCATCACCATATCTTCCGACGCGACGAACGCGGCTTGGTTGCGTTGGCGGACGGGGCCTTCCAGTCCCGCATGGTAAGCCAAAGCGCGGCGGCTATTCGACCCCAATTGCTCGGCCAGTTTTTCGGTCGCGTTGCGGCTGGTGGCATAGACGATGCCCGGGCCGGGTTGGTCTTTCAGTAGTCCTTTCAGCTGGCTGCCGATCCCGTCGCGCGGGCGAACGTGGTAGCGGATGTTGGGCCGGTCGAACCCGGCGACGATCATCCCCTCCTCGGAGATGCCGAGCTGTACGAGAATATCGGCTCGCGTGCGCTTGTCGGCGGTCGCGGTCAGCGCCAGGCGCGGCACGTCGCGGCGCTGGTCGAGCAATGGCAGCAGAAGCCGGTAATCGGGGCGGAAGTCATGCCCCCATTCCGAAACGCAATGCGCCTCGTCGATCGCGATCAGCGCCAGCATTTCCTGGTCGATCAGCTGGCGAAAGGCGTCGGTCGTCGCCCGCTCGGGCGCCACGTACAGCAGATCGAGATCGCCCCCGCGAAACCGCTCGATCGTCTCCTGGCGATTGGTATCGGCGGAGGTCAGCGAGGCGGCCTTGATGCCATAGCCTTCGGCCGATCTTATCTGGTCGTGCATCAGCGCGATCAACGGCGAAATGACCAGTGCGGTCCCCTTCCGCGCCAGCGCGGGCAATTGATAACAGAGCGATTTGCCCGCCCCGGTGGGCATGATTGCGAGCGTATGCTGCCCCGCCACCACCCGATCCACGACTTGTTCCTGCACCCCACGAAAGTGCGAAAAGCCGAACCGGTCCTTCAAAATCTGATGCACGCTGGTCACAGCCCTCCCTATCCCTGCCCGCCGCCACCGATGCAAGCTTGGCGGCGAGTCTCTGCCCTGCCATGACGGGGACAATGACAGTCAGCGTCGACATCGGCACCGGTCCCAACGGACAGCCGATTGCCATGGATCTGGAAGAATTGCTCGCCACCAGGTTGCTCGTCCAGGGCAATTCGGGGAGTGGAAAATCGCATCTTCTGCGCCGCCTGCTCGAAAAAAGCGCGGGCGAGGTGCAGCAGATCGTGATCGATCCGGAGGGCGATTTCGTCACGCTCGCTGACCGCTACGGCCATATCGCGGTCGAGGCGGCGGACCATGACGAGAAAGACATCGCGCGGCTCGCGGGGCGCATCCGCGAGCATCGCGCGTCGGTCGTGCTCAGCCTCGAGGGGCTGGAGGCGGAAGCACAGATGCGCTGCGCCGCGGCGTTCCTTGGCGGGCTATTCGATGCCCCGCGCGATCATTGGTATCCGGCGCTGGTGGTGGTCGATGAAGCGCAATTGTTCGCGCCATCAGGTGGCGGGGAGGTGGCCGAGGACGTCCGCCGTGCCTCGCTTTCGGCAATGACCAATTTGATGTGCCGCGGCCGCAAGCGCGGGCTGGCCGGAGTCATCGCCACCCAGCGCCTTGCCAAACTGGCCAAGAACGTCGCGGCGGAAGCGAGCAATTTCCTCATGGGCCGCACCTTCCTCGACATCGACATGGCGCGCGCCGCCGATCTGCTCGGGATGGAGCGCCGCCAGGCCGAAGCGATCCGCGACCTGCCGCGCGGCACCTTCCTCGCGCTCGGCCCGGCCATCGCGCGCCGCCCGGTGGCGGTGGCGATCGGCCCGGTCGAAACCCAGGCCCGATCGATGAGCCCCAAACTCGTCCCACTCCCCGCGGCCAATGACGATCTGCAAGGCCTGTTGTTCGCTCCCGGTAATGACACCCCACTCGTCATCCCGGCCCTGAGCCGGGACCCACCTGCCTCGCTCCCGTCCGCAGCTTTGCTCCAGTCGATCGCCACCCCCCGCGACGACCCAATGCCGGCCAAGTCCGACACCGAAACCGCCACCATCACCGCCGATGTGCTCCGCGCGATCGTCGCTGATCCCGACAGCCTGACCCGCCCCGCCACCATCCTGTTCCAGGATTTCGCGGTCCGCTGCCGCATGGCGGGGGTCGCCCGCCCGCCGCTCGATCTCCCTCAGTTCACCCGCCGCCTGTCGATCGCCCGCGCCGGCATTTATGACGACGGCGACGAAGGCTGGTCCCCCGCGCTGGAAGCCGCCGCCTCGCTCCCCGACGACATGCTCGGCCCGTTCCTGCTCGTCGCCCGCGCCGCCCGCGACGGCGCTCCGTGCCCCAGCGACGAAGCCATCGCCGCCAGCTACGGGACGGCGAGCCTGGGCCGCGCCCGCCGCCTGCTCCAATATATCGAAAGCCGCGAGTTAATCGTCAGTCGCACCGATTTGTCGGGCAAGCGCAGCATCGCCATCCCGCAACTAGGCTGGTCAACGGCGGCGGCCTAGACTTACTCCGCCACGCCTTCCAACTCCCGCTCCGCCGCCTGCCGCATCCATAGCTCGGCATACAGTCCGCCTTTGGCCAGCAACTCGCCATGCGTCCCGCGCTCCGCCACCTTGCCGTCGTCGAGCACCACGATCTGGTCGGCGCCGACGATGGTCGACAGGCGGTGGGCGATGACGATGGTGGTGCGGTTGCGGACGACGCCGTCGAGCGTCGCCTGGATCGCTTCCTCGGTGCGCGAGTCCAAGGCGCTGGTCGCCTCGTCGAGGATCAGTATCGGCGGATCTTTCAGCAACGTACGCGCGATCGCGACGCGCTGCTTCTCGCCGCCCGACAGCTTGAGCCCGCGCTCGCCGACCATCGAGTCATAACCTTGCGGAAGCGCGGCAATGAACCCGTCGATCGCCGCGCCCTTGGCCGCCGCCTCGACCTCGTCCTGCCCCGATCCGTCGCGGCCATAGGCGATGTTGTAGCCGATCGTGTCGTTGAACAGCACCGTATCCTGCGGCACGATCCCGATCGCGGCGCGCAGACTGTCCTGTGTCACCCCCGCGATATCCTGTCCGTCGATCGTGATCCTTCCCCCGGTCGGATCGTAGAATCGGTACAGCAGCCGCGCCAGCGTCGACTTGCCCGCCCCCGACGGCCCGACCACCGCGCAACTCGTCCCCGCGGGAACGTCGATGCTTACGCCTTTCAGGATGATCCGCTCGGGTTCGTAACCGAACGCCACCGCCTCGAACCGCACCGCGCCGTCGCTTACAAGCAGCGCCGCAGCATCGGGTGCGTCGACGATCTCGGCCGGCGTATCGAGCAGCATGAACATCTGCTCCATGTCGATCAGCCCCTGCTTGATCGATCGATAGACCCAGCCCAGCATATCGAGCGGCCGGAACAGCTGCAGCAGGAGGCCATTGACCAATACCACGTCGCCCGCGGTGAAGCGCCCCGTGCTCCACCCCCACACGGTGTAGGCGATCGCGCCGACCATCATGGCGTTGGTGATCAGGCTCTGGCCGATATTGAGCCAGGCCAGGCTGGTCTCGTTCTTGGTCGCGGCACGGGCGAAGGCGGCGATCGCAGAATCGTAGCGCTTGGCCTCGCGCTCCTCGGCGCCGAAATATTTGACCGTCTCGTAATTAAGCAGGCTGTCGACCGCGCGGCCGATCGCCTGATTGTCCACCTCGTTCATTTCTCGCCGCAAATGGTTGCGCCAGTCGGTTACCTTGCGGGTAAACAAAATATAGATCGCGACCATCGCCAGCGTCGCCACCACCAGCCCGATGCCGAACTTGAAATAGAAGATGACGCAGATGGCGATCAGCTCGATGATCGTCGGGGCGATGTTGAACAGCAGGAAATACAGCATCATGTCGATGCTCTTGGTCCCGCGTTCGACGATCTTGCTCAACGATCCGGTGCGCCGCTCGAGGTGAAAGCGCAGCGACAGGTTGTGGACGTGGCGGAACATCCGCGCCGCCAGCCGCCGCCCGGCATCCTGCCCCACCTTCTCGAACACCGCGTTGCGCAGATTGTCCGACAAGATCCCGCCAAAGCGCGCGCCCGCATAAGCTAAAACGAGCAGGACAATGGGCGTGACGATCGTGGTGGGCGCGGCCATCGCATCGACCACCCACTTCAACGAATAGGGCACCAGCAGCCCGATCGCCTTGCCCGCGAGCACCAGCACCAAGGCGACGACCACGCGCACCCTTAGCTCGGCGGCGTTGCTCGGCCACAGCATCGGCAGGAACCGCCACAGGATCGCGAAGCTTCCCTTGTCCTTCGGCAGTGGCTCGAGACTGGTGTCCATTTGTCACAGGTAGGGGGGCAACGGCCCTCAAGCAACGCGCCCTGCGAAACGAATGGAACCCGACGTTAATTCCGCGAGTTAAGCAGTCAGTTCAGCGGAGAGTGACATGGGCCCGGTCGGTTATTTCATTGCGATCCTCGGTTGCGCCGATGGCGGTGCCTCGTGTCAGACCGTAGCCACGCTCGCTCCGCGCTACGAAAGCGCCGCGCAATGTGCCGCTGCCCGAAGCGACGCGCTCGACCGCAACAGCGATCTCGATTTCCCGACCCTCGTCGCCCAGTGCCAGAAGTCGTCGGTTCGTCCGGCTGCGGCTCGGCAATCGGTCAAGGTTCCGGGGACTGCGAAGACCGCCTGAACCGCTGGACTTAACCGCCTGACCGCTCCACCAAGGTGAGCGATGGGGCAATCGTCGAACGCTGACTCCGACTTCCCGCCACTGGGGCCATTTTCGCGCACCCTGCTGTGGCTGCTATTGCAATGGTATCATCGCAGCGGCTGGACCGCAGAGGGCGTGCTTCCCGACGCCCGCAAATTCATCATCCTCGGCGCCTCGCACACCAGCAATTGGGATTTCCCGGTGTTTCTCGGCACGGTCCAAGCGGTTGGCCGGCGGGTGCGGTTCATCGGCAAGGCCAGCCTGTTCAAGGGGCCCCTGGCCGGCTTCATGCGCTCCCTTGGCGGCGTCCCGGTCGATCGAGCCGCACCGCAAGATCTGGTCAGCCAGATCGTCGAGCAGGTCCACGCCCATGACGACTTCCTATTGATCGTTGCCGCCGAGGGGACGCGATCGCGAACCACCAAATGGAAAACCGGCTTCTACCAGATTGCCCTGCGCGCGGGCATTCCGATCGTCTGTGCCGGTCCCGACTATCCGACCCGGCGAGGTATCTTCGGCCCGATCATCCACCCGACCGGCGATTACGAAGCCGACATGGCGCCGGCGTTCGCGTTTTTCCGTTCGCTCCGCCCACGCTTCCCCGGTCGCGCGGCATTTCCAGGCGATTCAGACTGATTTGTTAGCAATTTCCACCAACCCTTGGTGGATCGGCGATGGTATATTTCACTAAAAGACGCAATCGGTGACTGTTTCTATTGGATAATTTGCAACTGGCACGCTCCCTGCATTGATGAAGGTATCACCCGATAAGGGGTGCCAAAAAGGGAGTTTTCATCATGGTCTTCTCGTTCAACTCGACCCGCGACGCCGCCGTTTCGCTCGCTGGCGCTTTCATCGCCGCCATCCTGTTCGTCAGCGCCGCCGTCGGCCCGCTGCCGATCGTCTAACCCACTCCTCTCAAGGAAAGTCATCGTTATGAATGGTCGATTCATTCTCAATCGTCCCCAGGGCAAGGTCATGGGCATCGCCGCCGGCCTCGCCGACTGGACCGGGGTCGACGTGCTGATCATCCGCCTCGGGTTGGTCGTCGGCACCTTGCTGACCGGCCCCGTGCTGATCCTGCTCTACATCCTGACCGGGTGGCTGGCCGCCGACCGCTAAAGTCGCGGTCACCCCTACCGCCCGCCGGACAAGCACGTTATGCTTGAGACTTGGTCGTCCAGGAAAGGACCGAGCATGG
>JBBQTM010000063.1:0-7360 GCA_038234545.1 Sphingomonadales bacterium | reverse complement strand
GATCGGGTGCAGCAGCAGGAAGAAGACGGCAATTGCGGCAACCGCGAGCCACCCCCATCGTCCCGCCAGAAATGCCGAAGTCCGCTCCCCCATGCCGAAGGACTAGCGCATCCGGTAGCGGTCGAGGAAGCCGCTTGCATGAGCGTCGAAGCAACCCTCGCCGATCGCGTCGCGAAGTCCTTGCATCAACCGTTGGTAGAACCACAAATTATGCTCGGTCATCAGCATCGAGCCGAGGATTTCGCCCGACCGGACAAGGTGGTGGACATAGGCGCGGCTGTAATCGGCACAGGGCGGGCACCGACAGTCGGCTTCGAGCGGCGACTGGTCCTCGGCGAATTTGGCATTGCGGATGTTGATCGGCCCATCGGCGGTGAACGCCTGCCCGGTCCGACCCGAGCGTGTCGGGAGCACGCAATCGAACATGTCGATCCCGCGGCGCACCGCTTCGACGATATCGTCGGGCTTGCCGACCCCCATCAGGTAACGCGGTTTGTCGGCCGGCAATTGCCCCGGCGCGAAGTCGAGGCAGCCGAGCATCGCTGCCTGCCCCTCGCCCACCGCCAGACCGCCGACCGCATATCCATCGAAGCCGATGTCGATCAGCGCGTCGGCCGACGCCTTGCGCATCCCCTCGTCGAGTACACCCTGCTGGATTCCGAAGATAGCCGCTTGTTCGGCATGGTCGCCGCCACGGTCGAACTCCTCGCGGCTGCGTTTCGCCCAGCGGATCGATCGCTCCATTGCCTCGCGTTGCTTTTCCGGGGTGACATCGGGACGAACGAGCTCGTCGAACTGCATGACGATGTCGCTGCCGAGCAGCCGCTGCACCTCGATCGAGCGTTCAGGGCTGAGCATGTGGTGCGATCCGTCGAGATGGCTCTTGAACGATACCCCCTCGTCGGTGACTTTGGATAGCTCACTGAGCGACATCACCTGGTAGCCGCCGCTGTCGGTCAGGATCGGTCGGTCCCAGTTCATGAACTGGTGCAGCCCGCCCAGCCGCGCCACCCGCTCCGCCCCCGGTCGAAGCATCAGATGATAAGTGTTGCCGAGCAAGATATCCGCCCCGCTCGCCCGCACCCCCTCGGGTTTCATCGCCTTGACCGTCGCCGCAGTCCCGACCGGCATGAACGCGGGCGTGCGGATCGTGCCGCGCTGCATGGCGATGGCGCCGGTGCGCGCGGCGCCGTCGGCAGCGGAAATCGAGAAGGAAAAGCGGCCGTTCATCGGCGGGTCTCCTAGCGGCTTGCATCGGGCCCGACTAGGAGGGGCAAGATGATCGAGCCCTGGGTCTATCCTGTCCTAACCACCGTCGCGGTCCTCACCGGCTTCGTCGATTCGATCGCCGGCGGCGGCGGGCTAATCATGATGCCGGCCTTGCTGTTCGCCGGGGTGCCGCCGATCAATGCCCTCGCCACCAACAAATTGCAGTCGATGTTCGGCACCGCTTCCGCCTGCCTCAATTATGCCCGGAAAGGTTTGGTCGACTGGCGTGGCAACTGGCTGACCGTGGTCCTCGTGTTTCTTGCCGCTGGCGCGGGCGTGATCGTCGTCCAGTCGGTCAGCAGCAAAGCGCTCGCGCTGGTCATCCCCTTGCTGCTGCTGGCGTCCGCCCTCTACGTCCTGATCAGCCCGCGGATGGGCGACCAGGACGCCCACCAGCGGATCGGACCCCGTGCTTACGCCCCGATCGGCGCCGGAATCGGTTTCTATGATGGCTTCTTCGGCCCCGGCACCGGCAGCTTCTTTACCACCACGCTGGTCGGCCTTCGCGGTCTCGGCCTGACCCGCGCCACCGCCCTGACCAAGTTGTTCAACCTCACCAGCAACATCGCCGCGGTGCTGCTGTTCGCGATTGGCGGCCATATGTTCTGGCTGCTCGGCCTGTGCATGGCCGGCGGGGCGATGCTTGGCGGCTGGATCGGCAGCCACACCGCGATGCGATTTGGAGCGGCGGTGATTCGGCCATTGCTTGTGATACTCTCGCTCGGCCTCACCGCGCGGCTGCTGTGGAGCTATTTTTCGGATTGAGCTAGGAGGAGCCATGCCCTCGACTGCTTTTCAATCGCTCGCCGACCGCCTCGACCGGCGCGACCCGCTGGCGGCGGGGGCGATGCTGGCGCTGGCCGAAGCGGGCGATGCCGATGCGCAATATAAGGCGAGCGAACTGACGCTGCGCGGCCAGGCCGGGCCGGTCGATGTTGAAAAGGCCCATCGCTGGATGGCCCGCGCCGCCGCCAAGGGGCATATCGAGGCATCGCGCGGCCTGGCTTATTACACGGCAGCCGGTGTCGGTCGTCCGGTCGACCAGGTCGAGGCGCGCCGCCAGCTGGAGGCATTGGCACCCAATGACCGTTTCGCCGCCGTCCAGCTGGCTTTCCTACAGCATGTCGGCGGCCCCGATCGACTTGCGGCCGCCGAGCGCCGACTGCTCAGCGCCGATCCGCATATCGAGGTCGTCGCCGGGCTCTTCACCGCCGCCGAATGCCGCTATCTGCAGTTGCTCGCCGATCCCTGGCTTGAACCGGCGATGGTCTACGCCGTCACCGGCGAGGGCGTGCGCGACCCGCACCGCGACAGCGACAATATGGTGATCGCGCCAATGACCGAGGATCTGGTCGTGCAGTCGGTCAACCGCACCATCGCCGCGGCCAGCGGCACCAGCGTGACCTGGGGCGAACCGCTCCATATCCTGCGCTACCGGCCGGGCCAGCAATACCGCCCGCACCACGACGCCCATGCCTTTGCCCCGCTCGAGAAGCGCCGCTTGGCCACCGCCTTGCTTTATCTCAACGATGACTATGAAGGCGGCGCAACCGATTTTCCCGAGCTCGATATTACAGTGCGCGGGCAGGTCGGCGACCTACTCATCTTCCACAACCTCGACTCCGGCGGCATGCCCGATCCGCGCATGCTTCACGCGGGCCTGCCAATCACCTCGGGCGAGAAATGGCTCGCCACCCGCTGGATCCGCGGCAGCGACTTTTTCGGCAGGAGCAAGGACCCGTCGCCGTAGCTGTAGAACCGATACCTGTGCTCGATCGCGTGGGCGTAAGCCACTCGCATCACATCCATTCCCATCAGCGCTGAGACCAGCATGAACAGCGTCGAGCGCGGCAAATGGAAGTTGGTCAGCAGCCCATCGACCGCCTTGAAGCGATAGCCCGGCGTGATGAAGATCGCGGTGTCGCCTTCGAACGGGTGGATCAGCCCATCATCGTCCGCCGCGCTTTCGATCAGCCGGAGCGAAGTCGTCCCCACCGCAATCAGCCGCCCGCCCCGTGCCCGTGCCGCATTCAGCCGGTCGGCGGTGGCGGCGTCGATCCGGCCCCATTCGGCGTGCATCCGGTGGTCGGCGGTATCTTCTACCTTGACCGGCAGGAAGGTCCCTGCGCCGACGTGCAGGGTCAGCGTTTCGAGGGCGATCCCGCGTTGGTCGATCATTGCTACCAGTCGGTCGGTGAAGTGAAGCGCGGCAGTCGGCGCGGCGACGGCCCCGGCTTCGCGCGCGAACATGGTTTGATAATCCGCCGCATCGGCTTCGTCGGTCCTTCGCTTGGAGGCGATATAGGGCGGAAGCGGCATGTGCCCTGCCCGCTCGAGCAGGACCTCGAGCGGCTCGTCGCCGCCAAATTCGAGCAGGATCGCGCCGGCTTCGTCGCGCATAAGCGCGGTGGCGAGCACGTTGTGGCCAAAGTCGATCACATCGCCATTGCGGACCCGCTTGGCATTGCGAACGAACGCCCACCAGCTCCGAAGCCCCTCGCGCTTGTGGAGCGTCGCGCCGACGTTCGCTTCCCCGCGCTTGCCTTCGAGTTGCGCCGGAATGACCTTGGTGTCGTTGAACAGCAGCACGTCCTCCGGCCGCAGCAGGGCGGGCAGGTCGAGCATCGTCGCGTCGGCAATCGCCTCGCCCTCCACGACCAGCATCCGCGCCGAATCGCGCGGGCGGGCGGGGCGCAGCGCGATTCGGTCGGTGGGAAGGTCGAAATCGAAGTCGGCGACCTGCATCAGCCGCCGCTGGGCTTGGTTTCCGGGGCTGCTGCTGCAGGCACTGCGGTTGGCGCGGGCAGCGGACCGTCGATCCACACCCGGATCATCTTGGTCGGCGCCTCGGGCGGTTCGCCCTGGGCGATCCCGTCGACGAACTGCATTCCGGAGATCACCCGCCCAAGGATGCTGTATTTGTTGTCGAGCGACATGCCCGCCGACAGCATGATGAAGAACTGGCTGTTGCCGCCGTTGAGATCGTCGGCTGTCCGCGCCATGGCCAGCACCCCGCGCATATGCGGCAGACCGCTGAATTCGGCGGGAACGTTGGGCAGGTTGGACCGGCCGGTGCCGCTTCCCTGGGGATCGCCACCCTGGGCCATGAAGCCGGGGATGACGCGGTGGAAGGTCAGGCCGTTGTAGAAGCCCTGGCTTGCGAGAGTCTGGATCCGATACACGTGCTGCGGCGCAACATCGGGACGGAGCTGGATCACCACCGTGCCGCCGCTCGACAATTCGATGTTGAGACGGTTGGCCGGATCGGCGGCGATTGAGGCGGGTGCGGTATGGGTGACGGTGGGCGCGGCCGGCGGCGCTGGTTTCGCGGCGATCAGGGCCATGGCCATAAACGGCAGTGCAAACAAGGATTTACGCATCAATTTCTTCCCACCCAAATGTTCACCGCATGGCTACTCAGGACCGACTGAACGGAGACTGACAATCAGCGGCCCAATTTGGCGGCAACGTCCGCCACCACCGCCGGCGGCACGAACTTGTCGATCTTGCCGCCATAGCGCGCGATTTCCTTGACCAGCCGCGAGGCGATCGGCTGAAGCGAGACATCAGCCATGAGGAACACGGTTTCGATGTCGTCGTTCAATTGCTGGTTCATCCCCGCCATCTGATATTCATATTCGAAATCGGCCACCGCTCGCAGGCCCCGCAGGATTAGCGACGCGCCCTCGCGGGTCGCGAAATCCATCAGCAGCGAGTCGAATTCGACCACCGCGATATCGCCCGGAATGTCGGCCAGTTCGCGCTTCACCATCACCAGCCGCTCGGCCACGGTGAACATCGGCTCCTTCGACGGATTGGTGGTGACCCCGATCACCAGCCGATCGACGAGGTGCGCGCCGCGGCGGATGATGTCCAGATGACCCAGCGTCAGCGGGTCGAAGGTGCCCGGGTAGACGCCGATGCGCTTGATGGTCATCGGTCGCGCTTCGTGACGTAGTGGGCAATGGCGCGGAGCAAATCGGCTTCCTCTCCATGATCGATGAGATGTTCGATCGCCTGCTCGACCAGCATGTCGGCCTGTTGCCGCGCCCGTTGCTCGCCGAGCAGCGAGACGAAAGTCGCCTTGCCGGCGTCGGCGTCCTTCTGGAGCTTCTTGCCGGCAACGTCCGCGTCGCCGCAATGATCGATCAGATCGTCGGCGATCTGGAAGGCGAGGCCGATGTTGCGGGCATAGCCGCGATAGGGGGTCCGCGATTCGGCCGGCAGCCGACCAAGGATGCAGGCCGCCTCGACCGAATATTCGATCAGCGCGCCGGTCTTGAGCTGCTGCAGCCGGGTGATTGCGGCAAGGTCGAGCGTTTCACCCTGGGCTGCAAGGTCGAGCATCTGCCCGCCCCCCATCCCCGACAGTCCCGACGCATTGGCCAGGCCGAGCACCAATTCGGCGCGCGCCGACGGCTCGGGGCAGGTTTCGGGATCGGCAAGGATTTCGAAGGCGAGGTCGTGAAAGCAGTCGCCGGCGAGGATCGCGGTGGCTTCGTCATAGGCCTTGTGAACAGTCGGCTTGCCGCGCCGCAGATCGTCGTCGTCCATCGCTGGCAGGTCGTCGTGGATCAGCGAGTAGACATGGATCGCCTCGATCGCGGCACCGGTCCGCACCGCGCGCTCCTCGTCGATGCCGAACAGGCGCGACGCGGCGACGGTCAGCAATGGCCGCAATTTCTTGCCCCCGCCGATCGCGGCATGGCGCATCGCCGCGAACAATCGATCGCGCGGATCGCCGGGGGGCTCAAGCAATTGCGAGAAGATCGAATCGACCGCGCCGGCGATGTGCCGCGCCTCCGCATCAAGGTCGAGACGTTCGGCCAATTTAGTCGACATCGAACGGTGCCGTGCCCTGGGGCTGGCCATCGGGACCAAGCTTGATCTGCTCGATCCGCTCCTGCGCCGCAGCCAGCCGCGTCTCGCAATGACGCTTTAGCCGGTCACCGCGTTGGTACAGCTCGATCGACGCGTCGAGCGGCTCGCTGCCCTGCTCGAGACTTCGGACGATGGTCTCGAGCTCGGCCAGCGCGGCCTCGAAACTCAGCTGGTCAATCGGATCGGAAGCCATGGATCAAGTCTGTCCCGCTGATGCGTGATTGGCAAGCTTGCCATAAAAGGCCGGGGCGTCAGGCGCGCTTGAACGGATCCTTGATGCCGGGGACGATCTCATCCGACGTATCGACTTCGCCCGCTTCCGCCGCCACCAGCGCCGCTTCGGCATCGCGGGCATGCTGGTCGCGTTCGTCGCGAAGTTCCTGGATCAGCGCGGCACGGTCGCTGTCGAAGCGGGTATCGGTCGGCGCCGGGGTACCGGCCGCCTTCTGCGCCTTGATCACCGCGGCATCGAGTTCGCGCTGCGAGGTCAGGCCGAGCGTGACCGGATCCTTCGGCTGGATATTGGCCATATTCCAGTGCGAGCGGTCGCGGATCGCGCCGATCGTGGTGCGGGTGGTGCCGATCAACTTGCCGATCTGGCCGTCGGTCACTTCGGGATGATTGCGAATGATCCACGCAATCCCGTCGGGCTTGTCCTGGCGCTTCGATACCGGCGTGTAGCGTGGGCCCTTGGTGCGGGTAATCGGGTCGGGCGCCTTGTGCATCTGGAGCACGTAGTCGCCGTCCTTCTGGCCCTTTTCGATTTCCTCATGGGTCAGTTCGTTGGCGCGGATCGGGTCGCGCCCGGTCAGCTTGGTCGCCGCGGTATCGTCGGCAATCGCCTGGATCTCGAGGATATGGAGCCCGCAGAACTCCGCGATCTGGGTGAAGGCGAGCGAGGTATTGTCGACCAACCAGGCGGCGGTGGCATGGGGCATGAGCGGCTGGGCCACGAAAAGTCTCCTGAAACAAGAAGAGCCGCCCCTTCCCGGAGCGGCCACAATTGAGGGCGATTTACGCCTGGCGACGCCGAAGAGCAAGCGGCAACTGGACGCACAAAGGTCACAGTCGCCTAAGGGGAAGTTGACTCGGTTGACTTACTTTCGCGATTCCGGCGCGCGCCTTTCCCGAGCGCAATTCGACCGCTGTCGCGAGACTGGGCTTTCGACAATGTGAAAGAGCGTCGACCCCACTCCGGCCGATCGGTCAT
>JBBQTM010000062.1:0-7401 GCA_038234545.1 Sphingomonadales bacterium | reverse complement strand
TGCACGAAGACGAAGGAAATTCATGACCGACCAGAGCGACAAGCCCAAGCTTGGTACCCGGCCGCCGCTGGGCCTGAAGCGCACGGTCGAGACCGGCAAGGTGAAGCAGAGCTTCAGCCACGGCCGCTCGAACACCGTCGTGGTCGAGGTCAAGAAGCGCCGCATTCTCGCCCGGCCGGGCGAGGCGCCAGTTGCCGCGCCCGAACCCAAGATCGAGGCCGCTGCCCCGCCGCCCCCGCCCAAGCCGGTCGCCCTTGCGCCCCGGCCGGCCGCCCCCGCGCGCCGTGCGCCGGTCGACGATATTGCCGCCCGCAAGGAATTGCAGACGCAATTGCTGCGTGAGGCCGATGAGGCGCGCATGACCAGCCTCGGTGAGGCCCGCCGCCGCGAAGATCGCAGCAAGCTGGCGCAGACCGAGGACGAGAAGCGCCGCGCCGAAGACAATCGCAAGGCCGAGGAAGCCGCTGTCGTGGCCGCCGCCGAGGAGGCCGCCCGCCCCGCCGCCGCGCCGACCGACGATGAAGCGCCCGCCGCTCCGTCCGCTGCCCGCGACGAGGAACGCCGTTTCACGCGTCCGTCCGCTGCCCCCGCCCATGCGCCCAAGCGCCCCGAGCCTTCGCGCCCGGGTCGCGGCCGCGAGGATCATCGCAAGTCGGGCAAGCTGACCGTCAGCCGCGCCACCGCCGGCGAGGACGACAACCGTACCCGCAGCCTGGCCGCGCTTCGCCGAGCGCGCGAGAAGGAAAAGCGCGCCCACCAGCAGTCGGGCCCGGCCGCCAAGCAATATCGCGACGTCGTCGTCCCCGAGGCGATCACGGTGCAGGAACTCGCCAACCGCATGGCCGAGCGCGGCGCCGATCTGGTCAAATCCCTGTTCAAGATGGGCATGCCGATCACGCTCACCGAGACGATCGACCAGGATACCGCCGAATTGCTGGTTACCGAATTCGGCCACACCATCAAGCGCGTCAGCGAGAGCGATGTCGACATCGATACGTCGGACGACGTCGATGCCGCCGACACGCTCGTGACCCGTCCCCCCGTGGTCACGATCATGGGCCATGTCGATCATGGCAAGACGTCGCTGCTCGACGCGATCCGCGGTGCCACCGTGGTGTCGGGCGAGGCGGGCGGTATCACCCAGCATATCGGCGCCTATCAGGTCACGCTGAAGGACAAGTCGAAGATCACCTTCCTCGACACGCCGGGCCACGAAGCGTTTACCGAGATGCGCCAGCGCGGCGCCAACGTCACCGACATCGTCATCCTGGTGGTGGCGGCCGACGATGGACTCAAGCCGCAGACGATCGAGGCGATCAACCATACCAAGGCGGCGGGCGTGCCGATGATCGTTGCGATCAACAAGATCGACAAGCCCGATGCCAAGCCGCAAAAAGTCCGCGAGGAACTGCTCCAGCACGAGATCATCGTCGAGGACATGGGCGGCGAGGTCCAGGACGTCGAAGTCTCGGCCAAGGACAAGACCAACCTGGACGGCCTGCTTGAAGCGATTGCGCTGCAAGCCGAATTGCTCGAACTGAAGGCCAATCCCGATCGCCCGGCCGAAGCCACGGTGATCGAGGCCAAGCTCGACAAGGGCCGCGGCCCGCTCGCCACCGTGCTGGTCCAGCGCGGCACTTTGAAAGTCGGCGACGTGATCGTCGTCGGCGCCGTCTCGGGCAAGGTCCGGGCGATGACCGACGATCATGGCAAGCCGGTCAAGGAAGCCGGCCCGTCCTTCCCGGTCGAAGTGCTCGGGCTGGGTGCCGTGCCGTCGGCGGGCGATCCGTTCACCGTGGTCGAGAATGAGGGCCGCGCGCGTGAGGTCGCGCTCTATCGCCAGGGCCTGATCGACAAGAAGCGCACCACCTCGGTGCCGGTCAGCCTGGAGAATATGTTCGCCAACCGCTCAAGCCAGGTGATCGAATTCCCGATGGTCATCCGCGCCGACGTGCAGGGCTCGGTCGAAGCGATCGTCAGTGCGGTCAACCGCATCTCGACCGACGAGATCAAGGTCCGCGTGCTCAATTCAGGCGTCGGCGCGATCACCGAGAGCGACGTGACGTTGGCCGCGGCCACCGGCGCGCCGATCATCGGCTTCAACGTCCGGCCCAATGCCAAGGCGCGCGAGGCGATCAACCGCACCAAGGTCGAGCTTCGCTATTACGACGTCATCTACCACCTCACCGACTGGGTGCGCGAAGCAATGGCGGGCGAGCTTGGCCCTGAGATCATCGAGACGATCGTCGGCCGCGCCGAGGTCAAGGACGTGTTCCCCGCGGGCAAACGCGACAAGGCGGCTGGCCTGCTGGTGCTCGAAGGCATCATCCGCAAGGGCCTCCACGCCCGTCTCACGCGCGACGATGTCATCGTGTCCCAGACCACCATCTCCTCGCTCCGCCGCTTCAAGGACGATGTGAAGGAGGTAAACGCGGGCATGGAATGCGGCGTGCTGCTGGCTGACACCAATGACATCAAGGCCGGCGACAACCTCGAAGTGTTCGAGACGGAAGAACGCGCTCGGACGCTGTAGTTTCGCTTATTGCGGAATTAAGTTGAAATTCGTTTCCGCAGTTTGTAATGCTTGCTGATGGAGATTTACTATTCGCTGTCGGCCCAGCGCGCCCTGCGCCGGTCCGACAAGCGAGTGGTGATCCGTCAAAAGATCGAGCAATTGGCGACTGATCCTGCATCACTCGCGGCCAACGTGAAAAAGCTTCAAGGCCGCGATGAGTCGCGTTTGCGAGTGCAGGATTGGCGCGTGATCTTTCGGATCGAGGGTGAAGTCCTCCAGGTTGACGATATCGGGCCCCGTGGCTCGATCTATTAGGAGTTCGAGCATGGGCGCGCAGATTGTTGAAATCGCCGGTCAGAAAATGGCCGTGCTGCCGATCGTCGATTACGAGCGGCTGCTCGATCTCGCCGAAGATCGGACGGACATTCTGGCCGCTGAACGCGCAAAGGAGCGGCGGCTGGCCGGGGAGGAATATGTCCCCGCCGAGTTGGTCAATCGTATCCTTGATGGCGAGAATCCGTTGCGTGCTTGGCGCCAGTATCGCGGATTGACGCTTGAGCAATTGGCAAAATCGGCTGAATTGAGCATTTCTTATTTGTCGGATCTCGAACGCGGCAAGCGTCAAGGGAAAGGCACCCTTTGGCGTAAGTTGGCCGACGCGCTCAATGTTGCCGTCGAAGACGTACTCCCTGATTGATGCGCAAGGTCGAAACCCCCGAAGGCCGCTCGGTCCGCCTGCTTCGCGTGGGCGAACAGGTACGCCATATCCTGAGCGACATCTTGTCGCGCGGGGATGTGCATGACGATACGCTGCAGAGCCACCTCGTCAGCGTGACCGAGGTCCGCATGTCGCCCGACCTTCGCCATGCGCTGGTGTTCGTGAAGCCTTTACTCGGGCAGGAAGAAGAGACGGTGCTGAAGGCACTTCGCACGCACACCGCTTTCTTCCAGCGTGAGGTCGCGAGCCGCGTCCAACTGAAATATGCCGCAAAACTCAAGTTCCGCGCCGATGAAAGCTTCGATGAAGGCGGCAAGATCGACACCTTGCTGCGCAAACCGCATGTCGCGCAGGATATCGACAAGGACGATGCCGAGTGACCGATCTCGCCGCGCCCATAAAGGGCGATGGCGTCCGCGGCGAGCCGATGTGCGAGGCGCATCGCGCGTTGCTCCGCGCCGCCTGCGCCGAGGATCCGGACCTGTGGCAGCTCTATTACGCCGACTTCGGCCCGCAAGCCTTCGACGCGAGCTTCGACGAGTTGATGGCACGCGAAGGTTGGCATCGGTTCGCGCTGTTCGAGGGTGACGCCTTCGTCGGGATGAGCTGCTTCCTCGCCATCGACGACAGCCGCCAGACGCTCGAGATCGGTAGTACATATTATCGCCCGTCGATCCGCGGCACCGGCTTCAACCGGCGGGCGAAAGCCATGATGCTCGCCCGCGCTTTCGCCAACGGCATCCGCCGCGTCGAATTCCGCGTCGATGCCCGCAACAGCCGCAGTCAAGCCGCAATGATCAAGCTCGGCGCCACCCGCGAAGGCGTGATGCGCGCCGACCGCATCACCTGGAATAATATCGTCCGCGATACCGTGTTGTTTTCCATCTTGCGGGATGAGTGGCCGCCTGCTGACATGCGCGCCTGATGGCCAAGCTCTATTTCTATTATGCGGCGATGAACGCCGGCAAATCGACCACCCTGCTCCAGGCCGATTACAATTATCGCGAGCGGGGCATGGAGACGATGCTGTGGACCGCGGCGTTCGACGACCGATCGGGCGAAGGCACGATCGGCTCGCGCATCGCGCTGTCCGCGCCCGCGCATACTTACTCCGAGGAGATCGACCTGTTCACTGCGATCGGCGAGGAATTGAAGCGGCGCGATGTGCATTGCGTGCTGGTCGATGAGGCGCAATTCCTGACCCAGCGCCATGTCGCGGAATTGTGCCGCGTGGCCGACGAGCTGTCGATCCCGGTGCTGTGCTATGGCTTGCGCACTGACTTCCAAGCCAAATTGTTCCCCGGCTCCGCCGCCTTGCTGGCGCTGGCCGACAATCTCGTCGAGCTGAAAGCAGTCTGCGAATGCGGGCGCAAAGCGACGATGAATTTGCGCGTCGACCAGGATGGCTTCGCGGTGGCGCGCGGCGCCCAGACCGAGATCGGCGGCAACGACCGCTATGTCGCTTTGTGCCGCCGACACTTCTTCGAGCGGCTGCGCGAGGTCGAGGCGCGGCAACTCAACCTCGGCCTGTCGCGCTCCCAATAATGCTGCACGGCTGGATCATCCTCGACAAGCCCCTGGGCTTGGGCTCGACCTCGGCCGTGTCGGCGGTCAAGCGCGCGCTTCGCGAGGCGGGCGAGCCCAAGACCAAGGTCGGCCACGGCGGCACGCTCGACCCGCTGGCGACCGGCGTCCTGCCGATCGCGCTGGGGGAGGCGACCAAGCTCGCCGGCCGGATGCTCGATGCAACCAAGGCCTATGATTTTACCATCGCCTTCGGGACGCAGACCGACACGCTCGATCTGGAAGGCAAGATCATCGCCACTAGCGATTATCGTCCGACCCTGGCCGAAATCGAAGCGATCCTCCCCCGCTTCACCGGCCCGATCGAGCAGGTGCCGCCGGCTTATTCGGCACTGAAGGTCGATGGGGAGCGGGCGTACGATCTGGCGCGCAAAGGGATCGAGGTCGAGCTGAAGACGCGGTCGGTGACGGTGTTCAATCTTGAGCGCCTCCCCATCGGCTTCGATGGGGAGGGGGACCATGTGAAACATGGTGGAGGGGTTCTTTCTGCCTCGCCGATAAGAACCCCTCCGACAGCCTCCGGCTGCCACCTCCCCACGGAAGACCGTGGAGAGGAGCTAAGTGAAATCACCCTCTCCGCCAGCGTCTCCAAGGGCACCTATATCCGCTCCCTCGCCCGCGACATTGCCATCGCGCTCGGCACGGTCGGCCACGTCACCATGCTCCGCCGCACCAGGGCCGGTCCGTTCACCCTGGATCAGGCGAAATCGCTGGACTTTCTGGGTGAGGCCGCTAAGGCGCGCGCACTGACGAGGATGGTTCTCCCGCTCACCGCGGGGCTGGACGACATCCCGGCCCTCCCCGTCACCCCCGATCAGGCCCGTCTGCTCCGACAAGGACAGATGCTGTTCGGGATCCCCGCGAAGCCGGGATCTTACCTCGCGACACAGGCGGAAACGCCAGTCGCCTTGGTCGAGATTTCGGTCGATGGCTGCAAGGTCATCCGCGGGTTCAACCTATGAAACAAGGAGTATGACGATGTCGATTACCGCCGAGAAAAAGGCCGAAGTGATCAAGGACAATGCCCGCGCCGACAATGACACGGGTTCGCCCGAGGTGCAGGTCGCCATCCTGACCACCCGCATCAACCAGCTGACCGACCATTTCAAAGCCCATGCGAAAGACAATCATTCGCGTCGCGGCCTGCTGATGATGGTCAACAAGCGCCGCTCGCTGCTCGATTATCTCAAGCGCGAAGATCATGAGCGCTACGTCGCGCTGATCGCCAAGCTCGGCCTTCGCAAGTGACAAAAGGCGCCCCAGCGGGCGCCTTTTCGTCATCCCGGGCTTGACCCGGGATCCATTTTTCCACCCGCTGTGCATTTTTTGAAATGGATGCTGAAACAAGTTCAGCATGACGGGTGAAAGAGACCAGCCCCGCAATTCGGCGGGGCGCCCTTGGGACCAGAAGCGTTCCACTCCGCCGCGGGCCGGATTGCCCGCACCAAGATGAACCCAGACGCATTTGGCGCATGGGCAAAGGAAAACAAATGTTTGATATCAAGACTGTGGAAATCGACCTCGGCGGCAAGACGCTGAAGCTCGAAACCGGGCGCGTCGCCCGTCAGGCCAATGGCGCCGTGATGGCGACGCTTGGCGAAACCGTCGTTCTGTGTGCGGTCACCGCCGCCAAGAGCGTCAAGCCGGGGCAGGACTTCTTCCCGCTGACCGTCCACTACCAGGAAAAATATTCGGCCGCCGGACGCATTCCGGGCGGCTTCTTCAAGCGTGAGCGCGGCGCCACCGAAAAGGAAACGCTGACCAGCCGCCTGATCGATCGCCCGATCCGCCCGTTGTTCCCGGAAGGCTTCTACAACGAAGTCCTCGTGATCGCTCAAGTGCTCAGCTACGACGGCGAGAATGAGCCGGATATCGTCGCCATGTGCGCCGCCTCCGCCGCTTTGTGCCTGTCGGGCGTTCCCTTCATGGGCCCCATCGGCGGTGCCCGCGTCGGCTACGTCGACGGCGAATATATCCTCAACCCCAACACCACCCAGGTGAAGGAAGGCGATCTCGATCTGGTCGTCGCCGGCACGCTCGACGCCGTGATGATGGTCGAATCCGAGGCCAATGAGCTGTCGGAAGACGTCATGCTCGGTGCGGTGATGTTCGCCCACGCCGCCTCCAAGAAGGTGTGCGAAGGCATCATCAAGCTGGCCGAGAAAGCCGCCAAGGATCCGTGGGTGCTGGCCACCGGCGACGCCAAGAAGGCCGCCAAGGAAAAGCTCAAGGGCATCGTCGGCAAGGACATCGACGCCGCGTACCGCCTGAGTGACAAGTCGGAGCGCTCCGCCGCCCTGACCGTCGCCCGTGCCAAGGCCGCCGAAGCCTTTGCCGATGCCGACGCGCAGGAGCAGATGAGCGCCAGCAAGGCGGTCAAGAGCCTCGAGGCGGACATCGTCCGTACCGCGATCCTCAAGGAAGGCCGCCGCATCGACGGTCGCGACACCAAGACCGTCCGCACTATCGAAGCGATGGTCGGCTTCCTCCCCCGCGCCCACGGCTCGGCTTTGTTCACCCGCGGCGAGACGCAGGCGATCTGCACCACCACCCTTGGCACCAAGGAATCGGAGCAGATGATCGA
>JBBQTM010000061.1:0-7424 GCA_038234545.1 Sphingomonadales bacterium | reverse complement strand
CTTCGGCCCCGGCGGCGTGTCCTTGATCGTCGAGGCACTGACCGACAATCGCAACCGTACCGCCACCAATGTCCGCACCGCCTTCGCCAAGAATGGCGGCAATCTCGGAGCTTCGGGCAGCGTCAGCCACGCCTTCGACCGCGTCGGCCTGATCAACTATCCCGCCGCCGCGGGGGATGCGGAAAAAGTGTTTGAAGCTGCCTTGGACGCCGGCGCCGAAGACGTCAGCTCATCCGACGACGGCCACGAAATCTGGACCGAGATCGGCAGCCTTCACGAAGTCGCCAAGGCGCTTGAGCCGATCCTCGGCGAAGCCGAAGGCGCCAAGCTCGCCTGGCGCCCCCAGGTCATGGTCGAAGTCGGCGAAGACGATGCCGGCACCCTGTTCAAACTGATCGACGCGCTCGACGACGACGACGACGTCCAGACCGTCTGGGGCAATTACGACATCCCCGACGCGGTGATGGAGAAAGTGGGTTGAGCGCATCCCCTCCCCTTCAGGGGAGGGGTCGACTCAGCGCAGCTGAGCGGGGGTGGGGGAGTCACAAATGCAACAGAAGCACCTCCTCACCCGAGCCAGCCAATTACGAGTGGCTTCGACCCCGTTTGAGGTCATGCTTTGGAATCAGCTGAAAGGTGCCAAGCTGGACGGCCACAAATTCCGTCGTCAGCATGTTATCGGTTCCTGCATCGTCGACTTCTTCTGTCCCGCAAAGGGCTTGATCGTTGAGGTCGATGGCGACACGCACGACCCTGCTAAAGACGCCGTGCGTGATCGGCGTCATTCCGAATTTGGCTATCCTACTATCCGGTTTACCAACGCCGATGTGGGAAAGAACCTTGACGGTGTCCTTAACGCGCTGCTGGCGCGGCTCGACACATTGCCGGATCGCTGGGGCAGCGGACTCCCCCACCCCGGCTCGGCTGCGCCGAGTCCCCCCTCCCCTGAAGGGGAGAGGATATGATCATCCTCGGCCTCGACCCCTCCTTGTCCTGTACCGGCTGGGGCCTGATCCGCGCCGAGGGCAATCGCCTGACCCACATCGCCAACGGCCAATTGAAGACCGACGCGAAGGAGCCGCTCCCCCGGCGCCTGTCCCACCTCGCATCCCAGCTCGAAGCCATCCTCGCGGACCACGCCCCGGACAGCGCGGCGGCCGAGGAGATCTTCGTCAACAAGAATCCCCAGTCGACGCTCAAGCTCGCCCAGGCGCGCGGCGTGTGCCTGATGGTCGCCGCGAAGTCGGGAATCCAGGTCGGCGAATATGCCGCGCGGCTGGTCAAGAAAGCCGTCGTCGGAACCGGCGGCGCGGACAAGGTGCAAGTCCATGCAATGGTCCAGCGCCTGCTCCCCGGCGTGAGCATCGCCGGCCCCGACGCGGCGGACGCGCTTGCCGTCGCCATCACTCATGCTCACCACCTCGCCAGCGCCAAGGCCACAAACATCCGTTCGGGCTGAGCTTGTCGAAGCCCTGTCCTTCACTATGGTGTGACTGAGAAGAACAGCCCTTCGACAAGCTCAGGGCAAACGGACGGGGTTTTCCGAGTGATTGCCAGATTGACCGGAACTCTCGCCGAAACCACCCCCGACAGCGCGGTGCTCGATGTCGCCGGCGTCGGCTACCTCATCCTCGCCTCCGCCAGAACGCTCGACGCCATCGGCCCGATCGGCGGCGAAGTGATGCTGCTCACCGAAATGCAGGTGCGCGAGGACAGCATGACCCTGTTCGGCTTCGGCTCGGCGGGGGAACGCGAGAGCTTCCGCTCCCTCACCAGCGTGCAGGGCGTCGGCGGCCGCGTCGCGCTTGCCATCCTCTCGGTCCTCGACCCCGCCGAACTCGCCGCCGCCGTGTCGCGCGGCGACAAGGCGATGGTCGCGCGCGCCAACGGCGTCGGCCCCAAGCTCGCCATGCGGATCGTCAACGAACTCGCCGGCAAGCTCGGCAACCCCGCGCTGGCGGGCACGGCAGGATCGCCGACCCCGCGCGGCGGCGCAGCCCAGGACGCCCTCTCCGCCCTGGCCAACCTCGGCTTCAAACCCGCCGACGCCAGCGCGGCCGTTGCGGCAGCGGTGGCGGATTTGGGCGACGACGCGACGCTCGACGCACTGGTAAGGCTGGCATTGAGGAAGGCGGCGAAGTGAAGGACGTTTTGCTAGTCCTACTGGGTGCCCTAGCCACAGGGATCCTGCAGATTTTTTTCGGCATTCGTGACCGGAAGCGCGAGGCAGAAACAATACTTACGGCAATTGCCAGTGAGGTGGATGCGATTAGTCGACTAATTCGACATCGGCAGTACGCTGAAACTGTTACAGCCCTTGCTCAGTCTATCAGAGCAGGGACATGGGGCGGCACCTCGGTCGTCATCGATGTTCGGGAGAACTATTTTTCAGTGTTTGAAGGACTCGCGCCAAAGCTCGGAATGTTGAAGCCTAGTGCCGCCTCAAAAATCGTGAACTTTTATGCCTATTGCAAATCGCTGATCGACAGCTTTCGTGTGGATGCGCTGGCAGCTCACCAAGATCAGAATCCTTTCGCCCAGGCTAATATTCTGGCGGCGGAAGCGCTGTTTGTAGCTGCACTAGCATTGGGCGACGAGATCGTTGGCTTGCCTAAAGTTTCCATTCACCAAAGAGGGCAGGCCGCCGAGCTTCCAGCTGTTGAAGGTCCGCCTCAATGACCCAACCCGCCTCCTGCCGCTGCGGCCAGCTTACCGCCGTCGCCACCGGCACCCCCGTCCGCATCTCGGTCTGCCACTGCCTCAACTGCCAGAAGCGCAGCGGCTCCGCCTTCGCCGTGCAAGTCCGCTATCCCGCCGACCAGGTAGCCACCTCGGGCGAGGCCAAGATTTGCACTGCCACCGGCGAGAATGGCGCGGCGCATTTCCGCTTCTGCCCCGAGTGCGGCTCGACCGTCTTCTTCACCAACGACAGCGTCCCCGACACCATCGCCATTGCCCTCGGCGCGTTCGACGATCCCTATTTCGTAATCCCCACCGTCTCCGTCTGGGAAACCCGCCAGCACGAATGGCTCGAACTCGCTGGCGACATGGAGCATTACGAGTAACAATGCTCAGGAATGTCCTCGATGCCTACGTGCCACTGGTCGTCCAGGCGATCGAGTTCGTCGGCGTCACGATCATCGCCGCCGGTTCGGCAATCACCCTGTCCTTTTTCCTGGTCGCACTGGTCAGGCGGGTACGCGTTGCGGATGCCATCGAGCGCTTCCGCTCGGACCTCGGCCGCTCCATCCTGCTCGGCCTGGAATTCCTCGTTGCCGCCGACATCATCAGCACGGTGGTGGTCGACCTGACGATGGAAAGCGTCGCCTCGCTTGCCGGAATCGTGTTCATCCGGACGCTACTGAGCTTCAGCCTGGAGGCGGAGATCGACGGTCGCTGGCCGTGGCAGCGCGCCGCTGCGGAAGAAAAGGCGGACCGGCCCTAGCCGCCCCACGCCTCGCGATAGACGCGCAGGAGATTGCCCCCCATCAATTTCTCGACCCGGGCCTGGGTCCAGCCGCGCTTGATCAGGTCGCTGGCGATCCGGCGATAACGGTCGACACTATTATAGGCCTCGACCAGCGGGATGAAGTCGGGATTCTCGCCCGGCGCGGCGATCCCGCTCTTCAACCTTTCCATCTGCCATTTGCGCAGGTCGGCGCGGGACTTGGCGTCGAGCATCACTGGCAGCACGCCGTTATCCGTGCCGATCCCGACATGATCCTCGCCCGCAATCCTTGCTACATGTTCGATATGGTCGAGCAATCGCGCCCCGCTTGGCTTCATGTCAGCGGCCAGGAACGGCATGAAATAAATTCCCGTCACTCCGCCCTTGTCGGCTACTGCCTTGATCGTCGCATCGTCGGTGTTGCGCGGATGATCGTATAGGGCGCGAGCCCCGGTGTGGCTGTTGACCAGAGGCCGCTTCGCCTGATTTGCCGCCTCGGCCATCGTCCGTTGGCCGCCATGCGACAGATCGAGCAGCAGTTTTTCCGCCTCGATCCGTTCGATCGTTGCCCGCCCCAGCTTGGACAAGCCGGCATTGGCCGGCTCCAGCGCCCCGTCGCCGCTGAGATTGCGATTGTTGTAGGTCAGCTGGACGGTCATCACCCCGTCCTTCTTCAACTGCGCCAGGCGGTCGAGCTCGGGACCGACCATGCAGCTGTCCTGCGTCCCCATCACGACCCCGAATTTCTTCTCGCGCTTGGCTTTCAGGATGTCGGCCGCAGTGCGGATCCACAGCAGGCGATCGGGGTTTGCCCCGACCAACTCATGCTTGCTGGCGATACTTTCCTGATAATCCTTCCACGGATCGACGCCGTTGCCGACCGGGAAGACCGTGTCACGCACCACCGTCACGCCGGTCGCGATCGTCTCCGCCCAAGAACGGTCGCCCATCCGCGAAACGCCTTCCTCCTCCTGATAAGGGTCGCCGGTCCCGCCCAGCCCGTCGATTACGATCGCCCGGGCAAACCAGTCGCCTCCGCTGGCCTTGGCCACCGCCTTCGCTGCTCCCGGCCCTGCCGCCGCAATTGCCGCCGCCCCGCCCAGCATCGCCCGCCGTGAAATATTCATCATCGCCCCCATTGAATGGCCCAATCATGGCGCAGTCGCTCGCCCTGTTCAATTCGCTGTCCTACAGCCGCCGAAATGTGCATCATGCGGACAATGACCTTGCGCTTCCCTTCTTCCAATTTTGATCGAAATCAGGGGACGGGTAAAATCTTCCCGATGCGTAGTGCGAACTTCGTGAACTTCCGAGCGCGCCATGGCCACTGATCCGGCCCGACTCACCACGCCCGAACGCACCGCCGAGGATGCCGATTCGGCGCTTCGCCCCAAGTCGCTGGACGAGTTCATCGGTCAGCAGGGGGCGCGCGAGAATCTGCGCATCTTCGTCAACGCCGCCAAGGCGCGCGGCGAGGCATTGGACCATGTCCTGTTCTTCGGCCCGCCCGGGCTCGGCAAGACCACGCTGGCCGCGATCCTGGCGCGCGAGATGGGCGTCGGCTTTCGCGCTACTTCGGGTCCGGTAATCGCCAAGTCGGGCGATCTCGCCGCCTTGCTCACCAATCTCGAGGATGGCGATGTCCTGTTCATCGACGAAATCCACCGGCTTGCGCCCGCGGTCGAGGAAATCCTCTACCCGGCGATGGAGGATCGCGCGCTCGATTTGATGATCGGAGAAGGCCCGTCCGCCCGCTCGGTCCGCATCGATCTGCCCAAATTCACCCTCGTCGGCGCGACCACCCGCCAGGGCCTGCTGACCACCCCCTTGCGCGACCGCTTCGGGATCCCGATCCGGCTCAATTTCTATTCGGTGGACGAACTTGAACAGGTCGTCCGCCGCGCTGCCCGCTTGCTCAATGCCCCGGTCACCGAGGATGGCGCCAAAGAAATCGCCCGACGCTCGCGGGGCACGCCGCGCATCTCCGGTCGCCTGCTCCGCCGGGTGCGCGATTTCGCCCATGCCGCCGGCCATGACAGCATCGACGCCGCCGCCGCCGACCGCGCCCTCCACCGCCTGGAAATCGACGCCCTCGGGCTCGATGCGATGGATCGCCGCTATCTCATGATGATCGCCGATCTCTATGGCGGCGGCCCGGTCGGGATCGAAACCCTCGCCGCCGGCCTCAGCGAACCGCGCGACACGCTGGAAGACGTGGTCGAGCCCTATCTCATTCAGCTTGGGTTGATCGCGCGGACGGCACGGGGCCGCTGCCTCAATGGCCACGGCTGGACCCACCTCGGCCTCAATCCCCCCGCCGGCGCCCAGACCGGCCTGTTCGATTCCGGAGAAGCAGTGAAATGATCCGATTGATTGCCGTGCTGGCGCTGGTCGCCGCCACTCCAGCCGCTGCCCAAGCCCCGGCGTCCGTGGATTATGCAAAGGATTCGAGTTGGCTCTGCCTCCCGGGCCGAACCGACATCTGCGCCACCCCGCTGGCCACCGTCGACGTCAACCCGGCCGGCTATGGCGCGCGCGCCACCTCGACTTCCGCCAAGTCGCCGGCGATCGATTGCTTCTACGTCTATCCGACCGTGTCGCGTGACAACGGCCTGACCAGCGACCTCTCAATGGATGAAGAGATTGGCGTTGCGGCCGCGCAATTCGCCCGCTTCGCTTCGGTGTGCCGCCCCTTCGCCCCCAAATATCGCCAGATGACGGTCGGCGCGATCGTCGCTTTCTCCGCCGGGCAGGACATCACGTCGGCCGCGGTCCGCTCCTACGGCGATGTCGCCGCCGCCTTCCGCAATTACATCGCCACCAAGAATCAGGGCCGTCCGTTCGTCCTCATCGGTCACAGCCAGGGCAGCCTGCAATTGATCCAGCTGATCGCGCAGGAGATCGAGACCAAACCCGCCATCGCCGCGCGGATGAAGCTTGCCATATTGCCCGGCTTCAACCTGCTCGTGCCTCAAGGCAAGACGGTCGGCGGAAGCCTCAAGAAGACCCCGATCTGCACCACCGCAACCCAGACCGGCTGCGTCATCAGCTGGACCAGCTTCCGCGAAAAGAACGCACCCCCCGCCGGTGCCCTGTTCGGCGTCGCGAACCAGGCCGGCATGACCGTCGCCTGCGTCAATCCCGCCGCCCCCGGCGCGACCGACTGGCGGAAGCTCGACAGCATCTGGGTCGCCAATTCGTCGCTTCCCGTCCCCGGCGGCCCGATCAGCTGGTCGAGCGAAGGCCGCCCCCCCGCGCCCTATGTCCGCACCCCCGCCCTCGCTTCGGGCCGATGCGTCAGCGACGGCCCGCGCGGCTATTTCTCGGTCCGGACCAATGCCGACCCGGCCGACAAGCGCACCGACCGGATCGGCGGCGAAGTGGCGATTTTCGGCCTGTTCATCCCCGGCTGGGGCATGCACTTGGCCGACATGAGCTTGGTCCAGGGCGATCTGGTGCGCCGCGTCGGGGCAATCGGCTCGGCCCGTCGCTGACCATTTGCCCCGCGAATCGGGGAAAGCTAAGGGGGCGGCAATGGAATTGGACCAGCCCTACCGCGGCGGCTTCGTCGGCCCCGAGCATCGCTTCGCTTTGACCGTCTACTTCGAGGATACCGACACCGCCGGTATCGTCTATTATGCTAATTATCTCAAATATATGGAGCGCGCCCGGTCGGACATGCTGCGCGCCGCGGGGATCGATCAGCGCGCCGCGATGGAGGCAGGCGACGGGGTCTATGCGGTGGCCGAGGTCAATATCCGCTACCTCCGCCCCGCCCGCCTCGGCGACGACCTCGTCATCGTCTCGACCCTCGATGAGGTCCGCGCCGCCAGTATGCTCATTCATCAGCGGGTCATGCGCGGGGCCGAACCATTGGCCGATGCCCGCGTCACCGCCGCCTTCCTTGGTCCCGACGACCGCCCGCGCCGCCAGCCCAAGGCCTGGGTCGAGCGCTTCAACCAGTTACGCGAGGTAG
>JBBQTM010000060.1:0-7824 GCA_038234545.1 Sphingomonadales bacterium | reverse complement strand
CTCGTCACCAAGGGCCAGCGCCTGCTCACGCTCGAGGCGATGAAGATGGAGCATGGGCTGGTCGCGCCGTTCGACGGGGTGGTGGCGGAGCTCAACACCAGCGCGGGCGCGCAGGTGCAGGTCGATGCGGTGTTGGCACGGATTGAGAAAAGCGACGACTAACCAAAAACCGCTCGTCCTGAGCTCAGGCTCACGAATGTGCCCCGCACATCCGTTCGTCCTGAGCTTGTCGAAGGACTGTTCTTTTCTCTAACGCCAGCAGCGAAGGGCAGGGCTTCGACAAGCTCAGCCCGAACGGATTTTTCGGGAGTTCACGCACATGAAAATCGACGGAACAGCAGCAGTCGTCACCGGCGGCGCATCCGGCCTTGGCGAGGCCACCGCGCGCGCACTCGCCGCCAAGGGCGCCAAGGTCGCGGTGTTCGATCGCGACGCCGACAAGGGCGAAAAGGTCGCCGCGGAAATCGGCGGGATCTTCTGCGAGGTCGACGTGATGAGCGACGACAAGGTCGCGGCCGCGTTCGCAAAAGCCCGCGCCGCCCATGGGCAGGAGCGGATCCTGGTCAATTGCGCGGGGGTCGCCAATGCGGTCAAGACCGTCGCCCGCGACAAGGAAACCAAGGCGCCCAAGCTCTACCCGATGAACCAGTTCGAACTCGCCATCGGCATCAACCTGGTCGGCACCTTCCGCTGCATCTCGCATTCGGCGTTCGGCATGGTCAGCGAGGATGCACTGGACGACAATGAACGCGGGGTGATCATCAACACCGCGTCCGTGGCTGCTGAAGATGGCCAGATCGGCCAGGCGGCTTACTCCGCGTCCAAGGGCGGGGTGCTCGCCATGGCGCTGCCGATCGCGCGCGACCTGATGAACGACGGGGTGCGGGTCAATACCATCTTGCCGGGCATTTTCGAGACGCCGATGATGGCGATGATGCCGCAACAGGTGCGCGACGCGCTCGCCGCGCAGGTGCCGTTCCCCAAGCGGCTCGGCACGGCAGCGGAATATGCCCGCCTCGCGGTGTTCATCGTCGAGAACAGCTATCTCAACGCCGAGAGCATCCGGCTCGACGGTGGCATCCGCATGGCGCCGAGATAAATGAGCAATTTCCCCGACCCGTTGGTGTCGAGCCTTCGTCGAGACACGTTCTTGCGCGGGGGAGCGTCCCTCGACGAAGGCTCGGGACAAGCGGAACTGGCGTGACTGATCACCAAATCCTCCTCGAAGCCTGTGTGATCGCCGCGCGGGCGGCGGGGGCGGAGATCTTGAAGCTGGTCGCGGCGGGCTATGAGGTCGAGACCAAGTCCGACCTTTCGCCCGTCACCATCTGCGACCGCGCCGCCGAAGCGATCATTCTTGCCGCGCTCGCCGCTGCGGCGCCCGGCATTCCGGTGATCGCCGAGGAGGAAGTCGCCGAGGGCCGAATTCCGGTTCATGGCGACACCTACTTCCTGGTCGACCCATTGGACGGCACCAAGGAATTCGTCCGTGGCGGGGATGATTACACCGTCAATATCGGCTTGATTGTCAATGGCTTGCCCCGCCTCGGCGTGGTCTACCAGCCGGCCATCGACCGCCTTTGGGGCGGCCTGGTCGGCACGGGTTCGTTCGTCGAGGCACATGATGCTCGCACCGCGACCTGGACCCGCGAACGAGGTCCGAAGCTGGAGGCGGTGGCGTCCAAATCGCACCTCACCCAATCGACCATCGACTATCTGTGCGAGGCGGTCGGCGAGTGCGATTATGTCTCGGTCGGATCGAGCCTGAAATTCTGTCTCGTCGCCGAAGGCCGCGCCGACATCTACCCGCGTCTCAGCCCGACCAGCGAGTGGGACACCGCCGCCGGCCATGCCATATTGCTCGCCGCCGGTGGCCGCGTTGACGGGCCTGATGGCGCGCCGCTTGGCTATGGCAAGAAAGCTTTCCTCAACCGCGGCTTCTGCGCCACCGCGGGTTGGTCCGCGCCGCCGATCGCGCTTTATCTCGACTCGTTCATCGATTGAGCTTCTTCAACCTTGTCGCGCCCAGCGGCGGGCCACGGCGTCACGCCATTTGCCAAGTCGATCCAATCCGGATGTATTTTTCTCCGCACCCTGAAGGTCGTCATGCCGCGCAGCCGTTCGACCTCATGCCGCAGCGCGGCGATTCGCAACTTGGTGGCGGCCAGTTCGGGATCCAGCGAAGCCGGAAATCGGGCCAGGCTGGCAATCAAGACTTCTGCCTCTGCAAGCGCTTGGTCGCATCCCGCCAAGCACGGTTGTAATTCGGCCATGGTGTGTTGGATGCTTTCACTCGAGTGGCAACCAGGTCACCCTAGCAAATTGTTAACGGATAATTTTCGGTTCGCCCGAAACGGATCAGAATTACCCTGACTTGGCGCCGCATCGGTGCCAATAAGCTCCTGCTCGGTTCTTTTGTTGGTTAGGTTCCACATCATGACCCGAGTTGACTCCACCCCGCCTGTCGCGTCGGTCGACCTCTACAGCCTGGCCAAGCCGGCCCTGCTGTTCGGTGACGACCCCGCCACTTTGGCCCGCGATGCCGCCTTGTTCGACGCGGCCGAGGTTCGCCTTGCCGGACAGTCGCCGATCGCGGCCGCGGCCGATCGCCTCGATCTGCAGCTTGCGGTCGGGCTGGTGTGGCTCGAATGCGCCGACTCGATTCCGCCCGATGCCTTGCTCGACCGGCTGGCGCGGCTGGCGGAAAGCGGGGAGGCGGCGGTCGTCGCCTGCGCCCCGCCATCACTGATCGACCCGCTCTATGCGCGCCTCGACCAGGGTCGCGCGCAGATCCTGATCGATCCCGACGATCATCAGCGCGCCGCCGCGCTCGCAATTGCCTCATCGCGGGTCGACGTTCCCAAGCGGGTCAGCGACGTCGGTCGCGACAATGCCGTTCGGCTGCGCCAATTGTCCGACGAGATGGGGCGCATCGCCGCGACCCTGGCGCGCTTGTCCTCAACCCCCGACGAAACCAGCCCCTCAGTATTGCGCCTGATCGAGCCCACCGCCGAAGTGCCCCCGCTCAGCGTCGACGTTGTCCGCTCGATGATCCGCGCGCGGCGGCTTCGCTCGCGCTTCTTCACCGAGGAATTGTTCGCCGATCCGGCGTGGGACATGCTGCTCGACCTGCTCCAGGCCGAGCTTGCCCAGCACCGCGTCCCGGTCAGTTCGCTATGCATCGCCGCCGCCGTGCCCGCGACCACCGCGCTGCGCTGGATCAAGTCGATGACCGACAGCGGCCTGTTTCTGCGCCGTGCTGATCCCCATGACGGACGCCGCGTGTTCGTCGAACTGTCCCCCGACGCCAGCTTGGCGCTACGCGCTTATTTCGGGGAATTGAGCAAGGCGGCGTGAACTAAGCCCCTCTCACGCCTGCGAGAGAGGAAAGCTCGGTGAAGCCGAGCAGGTGAGGGAATGACAGAGAGGCGAGAGGCTGAGGCAGTTCTACTGCCCCCTCGCTTCGCTCCGGGAGATTTGCGGGCGAATGTCCACCGGACATCGCGTCTTCCGCAAATCTGGTGGGCGCTGACGGGCTCGAACCGCCGACCCTCTCGGTGTAAACGAGATGCTCTACCAACTGAGCTAAGCGCCCGCCGGAGCGGTGACGGGCGGATGCCATGTCGCCCGTCACTAGGCAAGCGTCAGCTGCTTCGCGAGGCCGCGCCGCGTAGAAGCGCCGCTGACGCCAGCCAGAACGACGACAGCAACAGGCTGAATACCACGCCGCGCGGATCATCGCCAAAGCCGCCGAGTGCGACCGCTACGTGAACCCCGGCCGCCGCGAGCATCGACAAACTCATTCCCCGCGCCCGAAACCGGGCCGCGATCGACCCGAGCAAGGCGATCAGGATCGGCAGGCCGAACAACAGATTGTAAGAATTGTCCTCATTCCCGATCATGCCAACCGCGCCATTGGCCCAGACGATCAGGAACCCCGCCAACGCCGCCGCGATCACGCCACCGCGATAGGCCCAGTCGGTCGACCGCCGAACGACCAGCTCGATCACCAGGCCGACCGTTCCGAACAGTATGCCCGCAAACACGAAATCGCTCCCCGTCCAGTTGACCTCGTCGGTGAACCGCATCGCCACGAACGGCACCGCAAGCACCGCCGCCGCCGCGCCCCAGCCCGCGATCCGCCAGCCCTGGCCGCCGCGTGCCACGCCTGCGTCTGTTTCGATTGCCATGATCCCTGCTTCCTTCAATAGTGGAGCGCCGCTGGTGCCATCCGGCGGTGGTGAGCGGCATGAGGCCGAGGTGAGGAATCGCTGAAATATGACGTCGCGCGCGATTTGTTTCGGCCCGTTCACGCTCGATCACGCCGATCGGCGCCTGCGCCGCGACGGCGCGCCGGTCGATCTCAATGCACGTTATTTCGATGCGCTGGCACTGCTGGTCAGCAATCCTGGTGCACTGGTCACCAAGGATCGCTTCCTCGACGAGGTGTGGCGCGGGGTGCCGGTGACCGACGAGGCACTGACCCAGTGCATCAAGACGCTCCGCCGCGCGCTCGGCGACGATGCCGCCGCCCCGCGCTTCATCGAGACTGTGCCGAAGCATGGCTACCGCTTCGTAGCACCGGTGGATGCGGGGGCCGGTGCGGTGGAGCCGTCCGTGGCTCGGCCCGACTGGCTAGCCACGATCCTGCAGGGCGGGGCGGGGGCGATCGGCGGCGGCATGGCGGGTCTGGTCGGCGGCCTGGTCTATGGCATCGCCGGGGCCAGCCAGCCGAGCGGGCAGAGCGGCGCCGGGTTGTCGATGCTGCTGGTGATCGTCTGCCTGTGCATCCTCGCCGGCCTGATCGGCGGGGCCGGGGTCGGGCTTGGAATTGCCCTCAGCCGTGCCCGAAGCCACACGCTCGCGTGGACAATCATCGGCGGGGCGCTTGGCGGACTGGTGGTCGGTGCGGCGACCAAACTGCTCGGGCTCGACGCTTTCAGCCTGCTGGTCGGCCGCTCGCCGGGCGACATCACCGGCGGCGCGGAAGCAGCTGTGGTCGGTGCCGCCACCGGGTTCGGCGCGTGGGTCGCGATGAAGCCCGGCCGATCGCTGCGCACCGCCGCCATTATCGCCGGCCTGGTCGGCGGTGCTGCGGGGATCGCCATCGCACTGGCCGGCGGCACCCTGATGGGTGGCAGCCTCGACGCGCTCGCCCGGGGCTTCCCAGAATCGCGCCTGACGATGATTCACGTCGCTGCTTTGTTTGGGGAACCCGTCTTCGGCCCGGTGACGAGCGCCGTTACAAGCGCAGCCGAAGCTGCCTTGTTCGCCGCCTCCTGCGTCGCCGCAATAAGGCTCGCCAGGCGGGGGATGACGGCGAGCGCCTGAATTCTTTGCTCGGCTATTGCTACAGCGACCGCACCAGTTTCACCGCCATCGCGACCCACGGCGGATCGGTCACCACTTGCTGGCGGCCACCCGCACCCGGGGGGAGCAGCTGCAGCTTGTTGCCTTCGCGGCCGATCAGGCGGCCGAACAGGAAGCGGCCGGCGGGGCGAGGGACGATGATGTCGCGGTTGAGCGCATTGCCATAATTTTCCGGTTCTATCGGCGCACACCAGATTTCGTCGCCCGCGCGATAATCGCCGACGCTTGCCGCCACCGTCAGCCCGATCAGCCCCGGCGCGGGCTTGGGCGGGACCACCAGCGTGTTCTTGCGCGGCGCATAAGCGTGGCCATTGGCGCCGAGGATCGCGACCACCTTCATCTCGCTGCTATCGCCCCCGCTCACCAATTCGGATGCTTCGACACCAAGCGCGGCAGCGATCCGGTTCAACCAGCCGACCGAAACGGTGCGCGTGCCGGTCTCCAGCCGACCGACGGTCTGCGGCGTGGTCGGCGGCGCGCACGCCTTGGCGACATCGTCCAGGGTCATACCCTTGGCGCGGCGGACTTCACGAATGCGGGTGATCATGTCGGTCTTCCCCAAGCTAACCAATCAGGTGAATTTTCTGCTGTCCTACACTTGACTGTTCATGGCAAGTCTTTTCCGACTCGGGGATCACAAGGAGCGACGGATGACGGGACCCAACAGGCTGCTGACCGAACGCGCGCTCGATCCCGAGGGGAGCGACCGCGATCGTCTGCGATCGAGGAACGGCCGCCCGGCGCGGTCGGTAACCGTCAATATCACCGAATCCCCGCTTGGCTGGCTGTTCGCGCGGGGCCATTTGAGCCAGCGCCAGTTTGATGCCGGCGAACGCCTGCGGTTCGATTATGAGCGCGGTCAACTGTCGCAGCGAGTGACCATGGCATGGGATGCTGCGCCGGTTGCGCGGGGTCGCGGAGGATCGGCCGCGGCCACCGATCTCAGCGGATCGCAGATCGACGCCAAGGCACGCTTCCAGTCGGCGCTCGACCGCGCCGGGCCGGGCCTGGCCGATATCTTGTGGCGGATCGTGTGCGGCGGAGAGGGGATGCGCGATGCCGAGACCGCGCTCGGCTGGCCCGCGCGGGCGGGGAAATTGGTGCTAACGCTCGCACTCGACCGGGTTGCAGATCATTACCGGATCCGCTGAGTCCGAACCGCATCTGCGTGCAACACTATCAACTTCATCAACTTTAGTGGCGATTGTCGGGCGGACGGACAGCCAAAAAGCACCGCGCCCGTCAGACTGGGCGCGGCGCAATTTCGCTCGCTTGGGGAGAGTTAGCGGCTGGTGTCCGCCCCGTCATCCAGGGTCGCGTCCGGGCTCGTCGGCTGGCCGGTCTCGACATCCGCGGTCCCGGTGCTGGTGTCGCTCGTCGTCAAATCCTCGGGCTGGAAGTCTTCGGCTTCGCCCTTGGTCAGATAATCGCCCGGTTGGTCGCCGGCCGAGCCGACAAAGCCGCCTTCGGGCTCGTTCGCGGTCGGTTCGGGCGGCGTCTGATTCTGCTCGCCAGTTTCATTTTCGCGGTTGCGACGCTCGGTTTCGGGGTTGATCCCGGTCTGGCCTTCATTTTTGTCCTGGTTGGTATGGTCGGTCATCACTCGCCTCCTGGTCGGCCCCATGCTCGCTGATTGCACAACCGGCAGTGCCTTGAGCTCGTTCCGATGATTGAGCGCGCGATTCGACGAATGGCGGGCGATGCGACGAACCGATTGATCCGCAACGCAAAAGGCCGCCGGACCCGGGGTCCAGCGGCCTTCGCTTGGTCGATCGGTCAGGGCCGAATTCAGGCCTCGCTGTCGTCCTTGTCTTCTGCCGGAGCTTCGGCTTCGACCGGAGCATCGCTCTCGGCCATGGCTTCAGGAGCCGCGCCTTCTTCCCCAGCGTCGTCGGTCGGGACGGTGCCCGGCTCGGCATTGGGGTCGAACTCCTCGGTGAAGCTCGCCGTGTCGCGTTCGAACATCTGCGCCATGACGTCGATGCCCTGTGCCTGCAGATCGGCTTCTTCCGGGCTGCGCGCGACGTTGACCTTGACGGTCGCGGTCACTTCGGGGTGGAGCACGATCTTGACCTCGTGCATGCCGATCGCCTTGATCGGGCGGCCGAGCACGACCTGGCTCTTGGTCACCTTGGCACCATCGGCATCGAGTGCCTCGACGATGTCGCGGGCCGAAACCGAGCCGTACAACTGGCCGGTGTTCGACGCCTGGCGGATCAGCTGCACGGTCTTGCCGTCGACGCCGGTAGCCGAAGCCTCGGCCTCGGTGCGGCGCGACGCATTGTCGGCTTCGATCGTGGTGCGGTTCTTTTCGAACAATTTGCGGTTCGTCTCGTTGGCACGAAGCGCCTTCTTGTTCGGCAGCAGGAAATTGCGCGCGAAGCCGGTCTTCACGGTGACGACGTCACCGATCTGGCCGAGCTTCTCGACGCGTTCGAGCAGGATAACTTCCAT
>JBBQTM010000059.1:0-7968 GCA_038234545.1 Sphingomonadales bacterium | reverse complement strand
CGGCATGAAGACGGTAATCGTCATCCCCGAGACCCAGACGCAGGAGAAAAAGGACACGCTGCGCCTGCTCGGTGCCGAACTGGTCGAGGTACCGGCGGTGCCGTACAAAAACCCCAACAATTATGTGAAGGTCGCCGGGCGCCTTGCCGAGCGCCTCGCCAGTGACGATCCCAACGGCGCGATCTTCGCCAACCAGTTCGACAATGTTGCCAATCGCGATGCCCATGTCCGCACCACCGGGCCAGAAATCTGGGGCCAGACCGAGGGAAGGATCGACGGCTTCGTGTGCGCGGTCGGGACGGGCGGAACATTGGCCGGGGTCGCCGCCGCGCTCCGGGAGCGCAAGCCCGACATCGCCATCGCCATCGCCGACATCCCCGGCGCCGCATTGTACAACTATTACGCCCACGGCGAGCTGAAGTCCGAGGGCAGTTCGATCACCGAGGGTATTGGCCAGGGCCGGATCACCGCCAATCTTGAAGGCCTCAAGGTCGATCACGCCTTCCTCATCCCTGACTCGGAGAGCGTCGCGATCGCCTTCGGCCTGCTAGAGGAGGAAGGGCTCGCGCTCGGCCTGTCGTCGGGCGTCAATGTCGCCGGTGCGATCCGCCTGGCGCGCGAGCTTGGCCCCGGCAAGACCATCGTCACCATCTTGTGCGACCCCGCCACGCGCTATCAGTCGCGTTTGTTCAACCCGGAATTCCTGCGGTCCAAGGGACTGCCCGTACCCCGCTGGCTCGAACCCCATCCGGGGATCGATCCCGATTATCTTCCCGTCGAATAAGGAAACCCATCATGACGCTTTCGATCGGCAGCATCGCCCCCGATTTCACCGCCGAAACCACGCAAGGGACGATCCATTTTCACGACTGGATCGGCGACAGCTGGGCGATTCTGTTCTCCCACCCCAAGGCGTTCACCCCGGTGTGCACCACCGAGCTCGGCTACATGGCCGGGCTGGAAGGCGACTTTGCGGCGCGAAACACGAAGATCATCGGCCTCAGTGTCGACAGCAGCGACGACAACAACGGCTGGCTGCCGGATATCGAGGACGTGTCGGGCAACAAGGTCGGATATCCGGTGATCGGTGATACTGATCTCAACGTCGCCAAGCTGTACAACATGCTGCCAGCGGATGCTGGCGACAGCGCCGCCGGGCGAACCGCGGCCAACAATGCGACGGTGCGCGCGGTGTTCATCATCGGCCCCGACAAGAAGATTCGCGCCAGCCTGCTCTACCCGATGTCCACCGGGCGCAACTTCGACGAAGTGCTGCGCCTGCTCGATTCGGTCCAGCTGACCGAGAACAAGGGCGTCGCGACCCCGGTCAACTGGCAGCCGGGCGACGACTGCATTATCCCGCCTTCGGTCAGCGACGAAGCCGCCAAGGCCAAATATCCCGACGGCTGGACGACGGTGAAATCCTACCTGCGGACCATTCACCAGCCGGCGGACTAGGGCTTCACCGGCTCCAGCCGCACCAGCCGCCCCGCGTCCTCGAGCAAATAGACCGATCCATCCGGCCCCTGCTCGACGGCGCGGATGCGGGCGTCCATGCCCCATTGCTCGGCCTTGACCGCCTTGTCGCCGTCGATATCGATGCGGATCAGCGCTTCACCTGACAGCGCCGGGACCAGGGCATCGCCTTTCCACGCGGCGAAGGTGTCGCCATTGTAGATCATCAGCCCGCCCGGCGAGATTGACGGGGTCCAGAACACCTTGGGCGGTTCGAAGCCGTCACCCGCCTTGTGATCGGGGATGTCGCCAGCGCCGTAATTGCTGCCGTTAGACACCTTGGGCCAGCCGTAATTCTTGCCCGCGACGATCAGGTTGATCTCGTCGCCGCCCTCCGGCCCCATCTCGCTTTCCCACAATTTCCCATCCGGCGCGAAGGCCAGGCCGAGCGCGTTGCGGTGGCCGATCGACCAGAATTGCGCCGCGACGCCGCCTTGCGCCGCCCACGGATTGCCCGGCGCAGGGAGGCCCTCGTCGGTCAGGCGCAGGATCTTGCCGAGATTGCCGCTCATGTCCTGCGCGGGGGTGAATTTCTGCCGGTCGCCCGAGCTCAGATAGAGCAATCCATCAGGCCCGAAGGCGATGCGGTGCGCGAAATGGCCGTTGCCCGACACCTTTGGCGCCTGCCGCCAGATGATCTTGAAGCCCTCGATCCGCGGGGCGCCGCTGCCCATCACCAGCCGCCCGTAACCAAGCACCGCGCCATTGCCGCCCTCGCCCTTCTCGACGAAGCTCAGATAGATTCGCTGGTTGGCGGCGAAATTGGGATGGACGACGACATCGCCCAGCCCGCCCTGCCCCGCGACATTGGCCGCCGGAACCCCGGCCACTTCCTGCTTCGCACCGGTGGCGGTGTCGACCAGCCATAATTTGCCTTCCTTCTCGCTGACCAGCGCTTGTCCGGTCAGCGGCACCCCGCTGCCGGGCAGGAAGTCGACCGCCCATGGGGTGGAGAATTTCGCCACTTCCTGAACGGTGAACGGTCGACCCGACGTTTGCGCAGCGCCCGGCGTCGCTTGCCCGCAGGCGGCGGTCGCGGGGATCAGCATCAGCGCGGCTTGCCAAAAACGGCGTTGCGTCCGATGGGCGGTTCCGGTCGTTTGTCCCTTGCCTTCACACTCCAGGAAGTTTTCGCCTGACATTCCCTCAAATCCTTTCGATCGCGACGGCGGTGCCGCCTCATACGGTGACGCAGTCTGACGCCAAATCCGCGGCGCGCGCAATGTTCCAGGGACGGGCGGCGTTGTTCGACCGGCTGTCGGGTGTGTTCGACAATGCGCTGATCGACCGCCGCTCGACCGTCGCCCCGATTGACTGGTACCGCGAGCCCCACGGCTGGCAGGAACGGACCGAGCTGTACGTCGCCGCGACCGAGGCGATGTTCGAGGATGCGGCGGTCAGGGCGCTCGCCGGAGCGGGCCTTGCCGCAGACGCGATCGACGGCATCGTGTTCGTCTCGACCACCGGCATTTCGACCCCCAGCATCGACGCCCGCGTCGCCCCGCGGCTCGGCTTTCGCTCCGACATCCGCCGTGTGCCAATCTTCGGGCTGGGTTGCGCGGGCGGAGTCACCGGCCTTGCCACCGCCGCGCGGCTTGCCGCCGCCGAGCCGGGCAGCAACTGGCTGTTCGTGTGCGTCGAAACCTGCTCGATCTCGATCCGTCTCGACAGCGACGACCCCGCGGCAATCGTCGCCACCGCCTTGTTCGGCGACGGCGCGGCGGCGGCGGTGCTGTCCACCGAAGGCAAGGGCCTCGCCGCCATCCGCGGCGCGGGGGAGAAATTGTGGCCCGACACGCTGGGGATCATGGGCTGGCGGGTCGAGGATCCGGGCTTGGCGGTGATCTTCGACCGCGCCATCCCGCCGTTCGTCGAGGCCGAGCTTGCCGTCGCCATCGACACGATCCTCGCTGACTTGGGCCTAACCCGCGCCGACATCGACCGCTTCTGCTGCCACCCCGGCGGGACCAAGGTGGTCGACGCGATCGAGACCGCGCTCGATCTTCCCACCGGCACGCTCGACCTCGAACGCCAGGTGCTTCGCGACCAGGGCAATATGAGCGCGCCGACGGTCATGTTCGTGCTCCAGGCGCTGATCGCCCGCGGGCTTCCCGCCAAGAACTCACCAACACGCGTCATGATGACCGCCTTCGGCCCCGGCTTCACCTGCGCGGGACTGGTGCTGGAAAAATGACCGAGCTGTGGCCGCACATCGCGATCCTCGGCTTCGTCACCGCCCAGCGCCTGATCGAACTTCCCATCGCCCGCGCCAACACCGCGCGGCTATTGGCCGCCGGGGGCCGCGAGGTCGCGCCGGGGCATTACCCGCTGATCGTTGCAATGCACGCCGCCTGGCTCATTTGCCTGTGGGTCTTCGCCCTAGGCCAGCCGATCCATGTCCCGCTGCTGATCCTGTTCGGCGTCGTCGAGCTCGCCCGCATCTGGGTCCTGCGCAGCCTGGGCAATCGCTGGACCACCCGCATCATCATCGTCCCCGGCGAGCAACTGGTCGCACGCGGCCCCTACCGCTTCGTCAGCCACCCCAATTACCTCGTCGTCGCGGCGGAGTTGCTGATCCTGCCTTTGGTGTTCGGCCTGTGGCAGATCGCATTGCTGTTCACCCTGCTCAACGCCATGATCCTGACGGTCCGAATCCGGGCGGAAAATGCGGCGCTCGGTCGTTAAGCGACAGGGCTGGCAAAGCCCCCGCCCAAACAGTAACATCAAGACGCCGGATCGCCCCTCCCCCTTGGGGGAGGTGTCAGCGCAGCTGACGGAGGGGTCTGATGGACGTAATCGGCACAAGTGATGCCTTTCATCGCGCCCGCACATTACGCCAGGCGATGACAAAGCCCGAGCGGTTGCTGTGGTGGGCGCTAAAGGCCGACAAGACCGGGTTTCATTTTCGCAAGCAGCATGCCGCTGGTCCATATGTGCTGGATTTTTATTGCGATCGCGTGCGACTCTGCGTGGAAGTGGACGGCTCTTCCCACGATTTCACCGTTGATCGGGACATCGCGCGCGATTGCTATCTCGAGCGCTGGCAAATCATGACTGTGCGGGTGCGAGCGACTGATGTTCTTGGCAATTTGCAGGGAGTGGTTGACCATGTCACCGCGATTGCACGGGACAGACCCCTCCGTCAGCCTGCGGCTGCCACCTCCCCCAAGGGGGAGGAGCGATAGGACAGCCGATCCGTGAAGGCGACGCCGGCGGCGCCAGCAGATAGACCGTGGGCGAGAATTCACGCATGAGTCCTTGTTAGCTGGGTTCCCGCGTTCGCGGGAATGACGAATTTGGGATTGTCCGCTCATGAAAATGCTCGCCGCCCTTGCCCTGCTCGCCACCGTCGGCTGCGCGACCACCGCCGCCCCGAGCCGCGACTTCTTCGCCGATCTGTCCGGCCTGTGCGGCAAATCCTTCGCCGGCCGCATCACCAGCCCGCCCGCCCCCGCCGACGCCGATTTCGCGGGCGAGGCGATGGTCATGCACGTCCGCGAATGTTCGGCCGACACCATCCGCGTGCCGTTCCACGTCGCCGACGATCACAGCCGCACCTGGGTCATCACCCGCACCGCCACGGGCTATCGCCTCAAGCACGATCATCGCCACAAGGACGGGTCCGAGGACAAGGTCACCCAATATGGCGGCGATTCGGTGACCCTGGTCAGCGCCGCGCGGCAGGAATTTCCGGCCGACCAGTTCACCAAGGATCTGCTGATCCACGAGGGCAACACCGCCGGCTCCAACAATGTCTGGGCGGTCGAAGTCATCCCCGGCCGCACCTTCGCCTACGAACTCCGCCGCCCCAACCGCTTCTTCCGCGTTGAGTTCGACCTGACCAAGCCGGTCGCAACGCCGCCCGCGCCGTGGGGAGCTCCCTAGCCACCGGCCCGCCACTCACCGCGTGCGACCTCAGTGTGTCGGTCTGAATTGTGGGCTGTCCGCTTTCGACCATTGCAGACTCGGGCAAGATAGCGTTTCCTCCATTCTGACAGGTGGTGTGGATCATGGAAATAATAGGCTATATTATCATTGGCATCGGCGTGCTGAGCCTTTTCGGCAATATGACCAGTGCGGGTGGAGTTGATGATCCCAGCCCGGCGAGTGTGAACAAGCGGGCGGGATGTTGGGTCATACTAATAGCTGTTGGAGCGTTGGTGGTCTGGTGGGCGAGCTAGACCTTTTACCGTCGGCTCACGACCCATTCCGGCCGCAACTCAGTTTGCGGCTTCTGCGGCGAGACTTTTGATCATCGGGTTAAATGTCTCATCAAATGGAATGGGAAACTGCCAAATGATGTCCTCGCGCCCCCGCACTGAGGCCATCCATTCGCCCCTCGAAAATAGGGAGAAAAACAGTTTCTGCACATCGTGATCATCAGACGTTAGCAGGGATCGCCCGTCCCTAACGCTAAATTGAAATGCGCCAGCTCCACCTTTCGATCTCCCGGCCTCCATTGTCACGGTGCACCACTGCCCCGACCAGTCTTCCGCTCCTGGGATCAATTCAAAATCGAAGAAGAACGTAAGCAAGCAAAGTAACCGACCGTTGTCACTGCGGTGATAGTTTATGGCTATGTCTTGATCACGTTTTCCTATCGATGTTCGCAGCGAAACACGCTTGTAGAGGCTCAGGCCAATCCGTTCCCAAGATGAGGCGCCGGTCTCATGAACGGTGATTTTCACACAAAACTCCCCCTCAAGGCCGATCGCCAACAGTTTCGCACTGACACGAGTATAAAGAGGCGAAGGTCCGCTTTCCACCCGTAGCGGACATCAGTGCGCCTAATTCAAACTGAGGCACTACTCCCGCGACTACCCGCTTGCGACTCACCCCCGACCGGCCTATATCGCCCTCACTTCTCCTCGACATCGTCAAGACGTTGGGGCCGGGCCGGGATCGGTCCGGCAGCGAGAGGTGTTGAATTTCGAGGACACCGTTGACCGATATCGCCGCCATTTCGAAACTGATCGAGCCCGCCGTCACGGCGCTGGGGCTCGATCTGGTGCGCGTGGCGATGATTGGCGGGAAGAGCGATCCGACGCTGCAGATCATGGCCGAGCGCCCCGACACGCGGCAGCTGACGATCGACGATTGCGCCGATCTGTCGCGCGCGATTTCGGAGATTTTCGACCCGATGGAGGAAGCCGGTAACGACCCGATCGACGGCGCGTACCGCCTGGAAGTCTCCTCCCCCGGGATCGACCGCCCGCTGACCCGCCTCAACGACTATGCCGACTGGGCCGGCCATGAAGTTCGCGTCAAGTTCGTCGCGTCGGTCGACGCCGCCAAGCAGGTCACCGGCGACATCGTCGGGATCGACGGCGACACGGTCGCGATCGAGACCACCAAGGGCCGCCGCGAGGTCGCCTTTGCCAATATCCAGTCGGCCAAGCTGGTCTTGACCGACAAGCTCATCAACGCCACCGCGCCGCTCAGCACCGACGGCGCCGACACGATTAAAACAGAAGGTTGATCGAACCCATGGCCACTACCGCACCAGCCGCCCCGACTGGCGGGCCGACCGCCAACAAGGCCGAATTGCTCGCCATCGCCGACGCCGTCGCGCGCGAGAAACTGATCGACAAGGGCATCGTCATCGAGGCGATGGAAGATGCCATCCAGCGCGCCGCGAGAGCGCGGTACGGGGCGGAAAACGACATTCGCGCCAAGCTCGACCAGGAAACCGGCGACCTGCGCCTGTGGCGCGTGGTCGAAGTGGTCGAAGAGGTTGAGGATTATTTCAAGCAGGTCGACCTGAAGGGCGCGCAGAAGCTGCAGGCCGATGCCGTGGTCGGCGACTATATCGTCGATCCGCTGCCCCCGATCGAGTTCGGCCGCATCGCCGCGCAGGCCGCCAAGCAGGTCATCTTCCAGAAGGTCCGCGACGCCGAGCGCGAGCGCCAGTATGAAGAGTTCAAGGATCGCGCCAACGAGGTCATCACCGGCGTCGTCAAAAGGGTCGAGTTCGGCCATGTCGTGGTCGACCTCGGGCGCGCGGAAGGCGTCATCCGCCGCGACCAGCAGATCCCGCGCGAAATGGTCCGCGTCGGCGATCGCATCCGCAGCCTGATCTTCGCCGTCCGCCGCGAAGTGCGCGGGCCGCAGATCTTCCTCAGCCGCGCCCATCCCGAGTTCATGAAGAAATTGTTCGCACAGGAAGTGCCCGAGATTTACGACGGCATCATCGAAATCCGCGCCGCCGCCCGCGACCCGGGTTCGCGCGCCAAGATCGGCGTCATCAGCCACGACAGCTCGATCGATCCGGTCGGCGCCTGCGTCGGCATGAAGGGCAGTCGCGTTCAGGCGGTGGTGCAGGAGCTTCAGGGCGAAAAGATCGACATCATCCCCTGGTCGGACGATCTCGCCACCTTCGTCGTCAACGCGCTTCAGCCCGCGACCGTCGCCCGCGTCGTGATCGACGAGGAGGAAAGCCGCATCGAAGTAGTC
>JBBQTM010000058.1:0-8568 GCA_038234545.1 Sphingomonadales bacterium | reverse complement strand
TCCCGTAGGGGTCACCAGGTCGCACTGCGAGCATCATATGCCACGGTTACTCAGATAATCGACGATCTGGGTTGCGGCGGCTTCGGCGGTCATCCCGTAAGCTATTGTTATGTCGGGATTTTCAGGCGCTTCATAGGGGCTGTCGATGCCGGTGAAATTGGCCAGCTCCCCCGCCCGCGCCTTGGCATAGAGGCCTTTGACGTCACGTGCTTCGGCTTCGGCGAGCGGCGTGTCGATGAAGATTTCGACGAACTCGCCCTCCGCCAGCATTGCTTTCACCATCGCCCGTTCGGCGCGGAACGGGCTGATGAAGGCGGTGATCACGATCAGCCCCGCGTCGGCCATCAGCCGCGCCACTTCGCCGACGCGGCGGACATTCTCGATCCGGTCGGTGTCGGTGAAGCCCAAATCCTTGTTGAGCCCGTGGCGGACATTGTCACCGTCGAGCAAAAACGTGTGGCGGCCCATAATGTGGAGCTTTTTCTCGACCAGGTTGGCGATGGTCGACTTGCCCGCGCCGCTGAGGCCGGTGAACCACAAGATTGCGGGCTTCTGGCCCTTCAGCCGGGCATGCGCCTCGCGGCTGATGTCGAGCGCCTGCCAATGGATGTTGTGCGCGCGGCGGAGCGCGAAGTGGAGCATCCCCGCGGCGACGGTGGCGTTGGTCAATTTGTCGACCAGAATGAACCCGCCCAAGGCGCGGCTGTCGGTATAAGGCTCAAACACCAGGGGCCGGTCGGTGGTCACTTCGGCGACCCCGATGTCGTTCAATTCGAGAGTCTTGGCCGCGAGATGCTCATTGGTGTCGACCGCCAGCGCATATTTGGGCGCGGCGATGGTGGCTGACACGGTCTGGGTGGCGAGCTTGAGCCAGTAGCCGCGCCCGGGGAGCAGTGGCTCCTCGTTCATCCACACGATCGAGGCTTCGAACTGGTCGGCGACTTCGGGCGGATCGTCGGCAATGGCGATGACATCGCCGCGCGAACAATCGACCTCGCTGGTGAGGGTGAGTGTCACCGACTGGCCGGCTTGAGCTTCTCCAACGTCCGCGTCGCCGAGCAGGATTCGCGCGACCTGGCTGGTCTTGCCCGAGGGCAGGATCCGCACTTCGTCGCCGCTCGCGACCCGGCCCGAAGCGACCAGCCCGGCGAACCCGCGGAAAGATGCGTCGGGGCGTTGGACGAGTTGCACGGGGAGCCGGAAAGGGCGCGCGGCGGCTGCGTCGAGGTCGAGTTCCACCCGTTCGAGATGGTCGAGCAAGGCGGGGCCGCCATACCAGGGCATCGCGTGGGACGTGGCCGCGACATTGTCGCCGTGGACCCCTGAGGTCGGGATGGCAGTGACCTCCTCGATCCCGATCGAGGTGGCGAAGGCGCGGTACTCGGCGGCGTGCTTGTCGAAAGTCGCCTGGTCGTAATCGACGAGGTCCATCTTGGTCACGGCGAGCACGATGTGCCGAACGCCGAGCAGGTGGACCAAATGCGAATGCCGCCGCGTCTGGGTCAGCACCCCCTGGCGCGCATCGAGCAGGATCACGGCAAGGTCGGCGGTCGAGGCGCCGGTCACCATGTTGCGGGTATATTGCTCATGACCCGGACAGTCGGCGACGATGAAACTGCGTTTCGGGGTCGCGAAATAGCGATAGGCGACGTCGATCGTGATCCCCTGTTCGCGCTCGGCGGCGAGGCCGTCGACCAGCAAGGCGAAGTCGATGTCCTGCCCGCGCGTGCCGACTGCATTGCTGTCCCGGGTGAGCGCCGACATCTGGTCGTCTAGCACCTGCGCGCTATCGTAAAGCAGCCGCCCGATCTGGGTCGACTTGCCATCATCGACGCTACCGCAGGTGATGAAGCGAAGGAGGTCGGACATTTAGAAATATCCCTCCTTCTTCTTGCGCTCCATCGACCCGGATGAATCATGATCGATCGCGCGGCCTTCGCGTTCGCTGCTGGTCGAGGCGCGCATTTCGGCGATGATCGCAGGCAGGTCGCGGGCCTCGCTCTCGACCGCGCCGGTCAGCGGATAACAGCCCAAGGTGCGGAAGCGGACGGTGCGCTCGACCACCTTCTCGCCCTCGGCCAACGGGAAGCGATCGTCGTCGACCATCAGGATCATGCCATCGCGGATCACCGTCGGGCGCGGCGCGGCGAAATAGAGCGGGACGACGGGAATATCCTCGCGCTCGATGTAGCGCCACACGTCGAGTTCGGTCCAGTTGGAGATCGGGAAGACGCGGATGCTCTCCCCTTTCGCGATCCGCGCATTGTAGAGGTTCCACAATTCGGGCCGCTGGTTCTTGGGGTCCCAGCCGTGCGACGCGGAGCGGAACGAGAAAATCCGCTCCTTGGCGCGGCTCTTCTCCTCGTCGCGCCGGGCGCCGCCAAACGCGGCATCGTAACCGCCGGCGTCGAGCGCCTGCTTGAGCCCCTCGGTCTTCCACAAATCGGTGTGGAGCGCGCCATGATCGAACGGGTTGATCCCGCGCGCCAGGCCTTCCGGATTGGTGTGGACGATCAGCCGCATGCCCGACTCCGCCGCCATCCGATCGCGAAGCTCATACATGGCGCGGAATTTCCAGGTCGTGTCGACGTGCAGCAACGGGAATGGCGGGGGTGATGGGGCAAACGCCTTGCGCGCCAGGTGAAGCATCACCGCGCTGTCCTTGCCGACCGAATAGAGCATCACCGGTCGCGCCGCTTCCGCCACCACTTCGCGCATGATGTGGATGCTCTCGGCTTCGAGGCGGTCCAGATCTGTCGGATAAGCGAACGGAGCGGTCGTCATTCCTGCTCGCTGATGTAGTGCATCAGTTCAGCGAGGGTGAATTCCATCTGGTCCTGCATCTGGCTGACCAGTTCATTCTCGCGCATGCCTTCATGGTCGAGCGGCTTGGAGTAGCTGTCCGAAAACGCCTTCAAATCATCCTTGTCGAAAATCCCGCGCGCGACCAATTTGGCGAGGATCACAAGCAGCCCGTTGGTGTTGGCGATATTGCCCGCGACCAGCGCCTCGTCGACCATCGACAATTGCGGGTCGGCGGCGTCGCCCTCGTCGGCGTCCGTGTCTTGCTCGATCATCGCTGCACTTTGGCCGAAACAAGCGGTGCTGCAAAGCCGCCCAGCGCACCCCAGGCGATCATTTTTTGTGGCAGCGGCTGCGTGAAGGCCGCGCTCGACGAAGGAAGGTCGACCAGCGCGAGGCCATCGACCTCCGTCAGGGCGCGGCGTCCAAGGGTCGCGGCAGTGCGGCCATTGAACGCGACGGCGCGCAAATTGGAATGACTGGCGACGAACGCAGCGAGCGGGTTGGCGCGGGCGGAGCGGATCGCGCCGTCGAGGCTACCCGGGCGGGTGGCGTCGGCGACCACGTCCCACAACGCAATCCCGCGTGCCGCCAGACGGTCGAGCCGGCCGGGATAGGGGAGCGCCGCCAACTCCTCCCCGATCGCGCCGCCCAGCAACCGCCAGAACTGGTTGGTCGGGTGGGCATAATAAGCTTGCGCTGCGAGCGACGCATCGCCCGGCAGGCTGCCGAGCAAGAGCAGGCTCGCGTTTGCCGCGCCGACCGGGGGCATGCCTTGCTTGTGTCCCGACATCATCACAGCATCTATCCATACCGTTCGTGTCGAGCCTTCGTCGAGACACCTTGCCCGCGGATACAGCATCCCTCGACGAAGGCTCGGGACGAACGGAAATGTGGGCCGAACCAGGGCATTGCTTTGCCTTTCCCCCGCCGCCCGCTAAGACCTGGGCCAATGGAGCCGAGCGACCTGCGCATCGCCCTGTTCTCGGGCAATTACAATTATGTCCGGGACGGGGCCAACCAGGCGCTCAACCGGCTGGTCGGCTATCTGTTGCGGCAGGGCGCCCACGTGCGGGTCTATTCGCCGGTGCGCGACAATCCCGCATTTCCGGCGACCGGCGATCTGGTCAACGTGCCCTCGGTGGCTATCCCCCGGCGGCCCGAATATCGCATCCCCTCCTCGCTCAGCGCCGAAGTGCGCGCCGATCTGGAGGCGTTCGCGCCGACCATCGTCCACGTCTCGAGCCCCGACGTGGTGGCACATCGCGCGGTCACCTGGGCGCGGGCACGCGGAATTCCGGTGGTGGCGTCGGTCCACACGATGTTCGAGACATATTTGCAATATTACGGGCTGAGTTGGGCCGAGCCGACCTTCCGCGCGATATTGCGGCGTTTCTACCGCCGCTGCGATGCGATCGTTGCGCCGGCCGAATCGACTGCCGCAGTGCTCCACGCCCAGCGGATGAGCCGCGACATCTCGATCTGGAGCCGGGGGGTCGACCGCGATCAGTTCAACCCAGAGCGGCGGAGCCTCGACTGGCGCCGCGGGCTTGGCATCGGGGACGACGAAATGGCGGTCGCCTTCCTCGGCCGGATCGTGATGGAAAAGGGGCTCGACGTGTTTGCCGAGGCAATCGCAGCGGCGGTCCGGCGCGGGGTCCCGCATCGCGTGCTGGTGATCGGCGACGGGCCGGCGCGCGAATGGTTCGCGGCCGCCTTGCCAGCCGATTCGGTGTTCGTCGGGGCAAAGACCGGGACCGACCTCGCCGTCACCCTGGCCAGCGCCGACATTTTCCTCAACCCGTCGATCACCGAGGCGTTCGGCAATGTCACGCAGGAAGCGATGGCGTGCGGACTGCCGGTGATCGCGGCGCGGGCAACCGGGGCCACCAGCCTGGTCGCCGACGGAGTCAGCGGAATATTGGTCGATCCGCTCGAGCCCGACCAATATGGCGCGGCGATCGCGGCCTATGTCGCCGATCCGGCGTTGCGCGCGGCGCACGGGGGAGCGGGGCTGGCCTATGCCAAGACGCGCGACTGGGACGTGATCAACGGCGCCGTGATGCGGCTCTATGCGCGGGTAATCGAGCGCCGCGAACGGATGGTCGCGCTGTACGGGAACAGGTGGTTGCCGGGGTAGATATGCTTGCCCCTCCCCCCTGGGGGAGGTGTCGCAAAGCGACGGAGGGGTTCGCGCGGCGAGAACCCCTCCGCCCCTACGGGGCACCTCCCCCAAGGGGGAGGAGCTAACTAGCTCTCTTTATCCGACTTCGCGCGTTCGATCCGCTGCGCGGCGTCGTCGAGGATGTCGATCACTTCCTCGAGCAAGGTCTCGTTCCAGCCGTCGTGCGCGACACGGTTGCGAAGCGCGGTCATGAGGTTGCCGATGGCGCGGCCGATCTCGGGGCGCTGGCCGTGGCGGGTCTTCTTGCCATGACCTTCCAGACGCTCGATCAGCTCGGCCACCTCGGCCGCGTTCTCGGCGAGATGGGTCACACCATCGGGGGTCGCCTCGAACACTTTCTTGGCGTCCTTCGATTTCTTCTCCGCGATCAGGCCCATGTCCTCGAGCAGGGTCAGCGTGGGGTAGACCACGCCGGGACTGGGGGCATAATCGCCCTCGGTCAGCTCCTCGATCGCCTTGATCAACTGGTAGCCGTGACGCGGCTCGTCGGTGATCAGCTTGAGCAGGACCAGCCGAAGCTCGCCGCTTTCGAACATCCGCCGGCGACCGCGTGGCCCTCCGCCGCGACCGCCGCGACCGGGACCGAACGAATCGCCAAAGCCGTCGCCAAAGCCATTGCCGAAATCGATGTGGAAGCCCCGCGGGCCGAAGCGGATACCGCGGTGTTGACGCCCCTCGGAACGCCCGGGGCCGCAATCGTCGCGGCCGGATTGATAATGAAATCGCATATGCCTCTCCTTAAGATGCGTCTAAGATATATCTTGAGTGCATCGCATGCAAGAGGCTGGTGCAACTTTTCTGGAGCGCGCTTATTGGGAGGGCATGGCCGACCTGTTCCCCGACGATGTACGCGACCCGCGCGAGGCCATGGCCGCCCCCGGTGCGCCGCTGGCCGAACGATTGCGCCCGGCGTCGTTGGGCGAGATCGTCGGGCAGGAGCATCTCACCGGGCCCGAGGGCGCGCTCGGGCGGATGGTCGCGGCGGGGAAATTGTCGTCGCTCGTGCTGTGGGGGCCGCCGGGCACCGGCAAGACCAGCATCGCACGATTGCTGGCCGATGCGGTGGGCCTCAGGTTCGTGGCGATCTCGGCGGTGTTTTCAGGCGTGGCCGACCTCAAGAAGATCTTCGCCGAGGCCAAGGTCGCGGCTCGCGCGGGGCAGCGAACCTTGTTGTTCGTCGACGAGATCCACCGCTTCAATCGCACCCAGCAGGACGGATTTTTGCCGTTCGTCGAGGATGGCACGGTGACATTGGTCGGGGCGACCACCGAAAACCCAAGCTTCGAACTGAATGCGGCGTTGCTGTCGCGGGCGCAGGTGTTGATTCTCCACCGGCTCGACCAGTTGGCGCTGGAGAAACTGTTGGGCCGGGCGGAGGCCGAGGTCGAACGCCCCCTCCCCGTCACGGCCGAAGCGCGCGAAGCCTTGCTGGCGAGCGCCGACGGCGACGGACGGTTCCTGCTCAACCAGGTCGAAACCTTGTTCGATGTGGCGATCGAGGACCCACTCGATCCCGCGGCGCTCGCGCAGTTCCTCCAGCGGCGTGTGGCGGTCTACGACAAGGATCGCGAGGGGCATTACAACCTCATCTCGGCCTTGCACAAAAGCTTGCGCGGGTCCGATCCGCAGGCGGCGCTTTACTACATGGCGCGGATGCTGACCGCGGGCGAGGAGCCGCTGTATGTGCTGCGCCGGCTGGTGCGGTTCGCGAGCGAGGATATCGGCCTCGCCGACCCGCAGGCGCTGGTGCAATGCCTCGCCGCCAAGGACGCCTATGATTTCCTCGGCAGCCCCGAAGGCGAACTGGCGATCGTCCAGGCCTGCCTCTACTGCGCCACCGCCCCCAAATCGAACGCCGCCTATAAGGCGCAGAAAGCGGCGTGGCGGTCGGCGAAGGAAACCGGATCGCTGATGCCGCCGATGAACATCGTCAACGCCCCGACCAAGCTGATGAAGGAGGTCGGCTATGGCAAAGGCTATGCCTATGACCATGATGCCGAAGGCGGGTTTTCGGGCGCCAAATACTGGCCCGACGGCATGGAGCCCCAAGCATATTACGCCCCCGCCGACCGCGGCTTCGAAGCGAAGCTGAAGGAGCGACTTGCCTTCTGGGATGAAAGAAGGCGAGAGAGACAATCACATGCCGACTGATCGCGGAGAATGACGATGTACCAGAACGCCCAGCCCGCCGTTTACTGGCGCGACCAGCTGATGCTGTGGGGGCCGCGCGTATTGCTCGCGCTGCTGATCCTGGTGGCGACCCATTTCGTCGCCAAGGCGGTGCAATGGGCGGTGGCGCGGATGGTCGACAAGATGCCGATCCTGAAGCGCGATCCGGGGGTCGGCGGCGACAGCATCGGCAAGGAATTGGGGCGGCTGGCTTATTGGCTGATCTGGCTGGTTGGCCTGATCGCCGCGCTCCGTCCGCTCGGGCTGAGCCAGGTGCTGACCCCGGTGACGGTGATGACCAACGAAGTCGCGGCGTTCATTCCCAATCTGCTCGGTGCAGGACTGATCTTCTTCGCCGGCCTGATCCTGGGACGGATCGTCGGCCACGTCGTCGAGGCCGCGCTTGGCGCCTTGAACCTGGAGAAACTGGCGGGACGCGCCGGGCTCAACCTGGGGGCGGCGCCTGTCGCGGTCGATAGCGCCGGTACCGCGACCGAAGGCACCGCGCCCGCGCGCAGCACGATCGCCCGCGCGGTCGGCATGACGGTCAGCGCGATCATCATCATCTTCGCTGCCATCGCCGCGCTTCAGATCCTTAAGATCGAGGCGATTTCCGGTCCCGCGACCAACATGCTCAACACCATCGCGCTGGCCATTCCGCGCGTGTTCGGGGCGGTGCTGTGGCTGGCGGTGGCGTTCCTCATCGCGCGGTTCGTCAAGACCTTGATCGAGACGGTGCTGCCAAGCCTCGGGTTCGACAATAGCGTGCGCGCGCTGGGCGTGATGCCGGCCAGTTCCAACCCGTCGCGAATCGTCGGCGCGATCGCCATGACCGCGATCCTGCTCGGCGCGGCGATCGAGGCGGCGCGGCAATTGGGCGGCGACAGCGTCGCGGCGCTGCTGTTCCAGATCACCGAGCTTGGCGGCAAGGTGATCTTCGGCACGGTGATCATCGTCGTCGGCCTGTTCCTCGCCCGCATCCTCGCCGCGTTGGTCGGAAGCTCGACCGGCGAGGCGGGCTATGCCCAGACGATCGTCAAATATGCCATCGTCGCCTTGTTCACCGCGATCGGGCTGACCTTCATGGGGCTGGCCAACGAGATCGTGATGATCGCCTTCGGGTTGATCCTCGGCTCGGCCGCGGTCGCCACCGCCATCGCCTTCGGGCTTGGCGGGCGCGATTTCGCGGCGCGGATGCTGGAGGAATGGCAGGACGGCAACGCGCCCCCCGCCCGCCGCATTCCGCCGCGGCTGAAGCGCCCGATCGCGGCATCCGACGACGATAGCCAGCCGCCATTGGTCTAATTCCTCCCCTCCCGCTTGCGGGAGGGGATCGAGGGGTGGGCCTGATGTACGAAACCGATTTGAAGTCCCCACCCCCAGCCCCTCCCGCAAGCGGGAGGGGAGTTTTC
>JBBQTM010000057.1:0-8649 GCA_038234545.1 Sphingomonadales bacterium | reverse complement strand
CACTGGTTCTTTATGAGCGGTTAGAAGCCATTGCTGAGCACAAGCGGTTGCAGATGATCTTGGCCGGCGTAAGCGCAGGGGTGGTCGGGGTGATTGCCGTGACGCTTGTCGACCTTGCGCAGGCGGCCGTGATTCAAACCCCAAACCTGGTCCTGAGCGTCACCATCTTCGTGGTGGCACTGGCGATCACGTATGAATGGAAGAGCAAGCTCAGCACACCTCTCGTGCTTGCGCTCGGGGCAGCGGTCGGGGCGATGGCGCTGAGATAGCGAGGCTTATGTCCGTTGGCGGTTCGAAAGTGGAAACCAGCAATTTGCTGAGCGAACGGCAGATATCGTCAATTCGGCATCGAAACCGGCCGGTCGGCTATCGGCCATTTTCGGCCATCAGCAGATTCGTTCAACGTAGAGCGGCCCGGGCGAGGCGTTCCTCATGTTTGCGTTTGCGTTTCTGAAGGTAGGTTTCGGTCATCGTTACCGTAGCAACGGTGTCAGCCAGCACGGCCCCGCGCGAGCCAATCGGCCGGTCCTGCCCTTGAGTGGAGTCCGCTGCCGTTTGCCGTTCCAGTTCGGCGTTCACCAACGCACCAAGCAGAACGCCATAAGCCGAAAGGTACAGCCAGATCAGGAAAACGACGACGGCCGAAAGGGAGCCGTAGGTTGCGCTGTAATTGCTCACGTAGGCGACATAAATGCTGAGCCCGAAAGACGCGGCCATCCACAGCAATGTCGCGATGATCGCACCGGGCGTCAGCCAGCGCCATTTGGCCGCGCGCCGATCCGGGCCATAACGCATGATCAGCGTAAAGCCGCCTGATCCCAACGCAAGTGCCGCAATCCAAGCGGCGCCCTGCAGCAAGACGTCGATCGACTGCGCGAAGAGTGGTGACGAAAGGCTAGTCAGCCAAGCAAACAAGCCTCCGCTGATGAGCCCGGTTAGACCAATAAGTACGGCGGCTAAAGTCAGCCCCAGCGCCCGGCGGGTCAGCGTAATCAGGCCGCGCGTTTCCAATTCCGAATTGATGACATTCAGCGCCGCGATCAACCCGTTCACGGCATACATTGCACCGTAGAGCGCAAGCCCCAAGGCAATCACCAAACCTACGCCCGTCACCGTGGAACTGGTGGTTACGACCTGCATCAATTGGCTCTCCAGCACGGATGCAGCATCGGCAGGGATCACCCGGGTAAGGCTCTGCACCTGAAGCTGGACCGTCGCGACGTCGGCGACCAGTCCGTAGATCAAGACGATGGCGGCGATCAGCGGCGTGATCGCAAGGAAGCCGAAAAAAGCCACGCCCGCCGCGAGGAGCGAGAGGTTGTGGAATCCCCATAAAAGCCAAATTCGGCGAACGATCTGGCCAAAATCCCGCCGAGTGAAGGAGAGCGGCGTCGTCGCTTCGATGCCGACGTCCTCATCGTTCGATTGTGTTGGCATTCCCGACTCCGCAGCGAATTTTTGATGGGTCTACTGCCGGTGACCAGGATTGGTACGGCCGGAGAAACTAGAACTTCTATCTGCATTCGTGGCCCCAAACCACTATGCAAAAAGGAGTTTTTTGATCTTACTTGGTAGTTAGCCGTGACAAACCAACGAATTTGCAGCAAGGGCGCACGAACCCTTCCTTCCGGAAAGCTACCTTCGTTCATGCTAGTCGCTCAGTGCCTCGTCAAACCGGGTGACGCCGTGCGCGGTCGAGTCTCGCTTCTAGCTTTGGCTTTGGCATTGCTTCCGGCCCAGGCCTCGGCCCAGGTGATCATCAGCACGCCGGAGCCTGTCGCGGTGCAATGTCCGGCCAATGAGCCGACGATCGTAGCGCCGCCCCCAGCCGATGCCCAACTGCCGCAAGTGGAGCCGGTGATCTGCCTCGACGAGGTCAATCGCGAGGCGCCCGCGCTTGGGCCTGACGATCCCGAACTGCAGCGGCCGCTGGAGAGCGTAAGCGAGTTCGAGCAGAAACTGCTCGGCACCGCGGCGGCGACCCCGAGCAGTGATCCGGAACTTGCCCAGCCCCTTCCGCCGCTTAACCAGTTTGACGTGCGCGAGGTCGAACTTGCCGAGCCGGCCCCCAATGAGGCGCCGGTCGAGTTGCGCTATGCGATGAGGGTAGAGGGACTTGAAACGGCCGACGCGCTGACCGAGGTGCCGTTGCTCGACCAGTTCGAGGCACTGTCGGCGTTGCGCGAGGCGAAAGGCAAAGCGGCGAACGAGGCCATGCTCTCGGCGCGCCTGTCCGAAGACAGCAAGTTGCTTCAGCGGCTGTTGCAGTCCGAAGGCTGGTACGACGCGCAGGTCCAGACCCGGATCGATCGATCGGCGGCGGCAGCCGATGGTCAGCCGGTCAGCGCGGTGTTGCTGGTCGCGCCGGGTGAGCGCTACACCCTCGGCAGCATCGCGATTACCGCCGACGCCACCGTCCCGCCGGGCAGGATCGAGGAAAATCTGGCGCTCAAGGTCGGCGAGCCGATCGTTGCGCAGCGGATCCAGGGCGCTGAAGCCAATGTTGCCGTCGTGCTGCCGCAGAACGGCTATCCGTTCGCCGAGGTCGGCCAGCGCGACGTGCTGCTCGATCCCGATACGCACCTTGGCGATTACGTCCTGCCGGTGACGCTTGGGCCACGCGCGCGGTTTGGCGGCTTCCGCACGATCGGCAAGCTGGCGTTCGACGTCGACCATGTCGAGGTGCTCGCACGGTTCAAGCAGGGCGAATTATACGACAGCCGGGATGTCGACGATCTTCGTCAGGCGCTGGTTGCGACCGGCCTGTTCTCGACCGTCGCGGTCGAGCCGCAACGCACCGGCATGCCGGCCCCTGAGGGCACCGAATTCGTGACCATGCTCGTCACCCAGGATGCCGGCCCGCCGCGCACCCTGGCGGCGAGCGCGGGCTATGGGACCGGACAGGGATTTCGCCTCGAGGGCAGTTGGACCCACCGCAACCTGTTTCCGCCCGAAGGGGCGCTCGATGCCAACGCCGTGCTCGGAACCCAGGAGCAGGGCGCCGGCGTGACCTTTCGCCGGTCCAATGCCGGCAAGCGCGACCGGACGTTCCAGGTCGGCTTGCAAGCGCTCCGGGCGCGCACCGACGCGTTCGACGCGTTGACGGGGCGCTTGTTCACCCGATTGAGCTACGACAGCACGCCAATCTGGCGCAAAACCTTCACTTGGGCGTTGGGTGCCGAAATCCTCGGGACTGTCGAAGAGGATTATGACTTCACGATCGGCGCACGTGACAAGCGCAAATTCCTGATCGGTGGGATCAACGGTCAGCTCGGCTTCGACCAGACCGACAGTCTGCTCGACCCAAAGCGCGGTTTCCGCGCGCAGATCCTGGTCCAGCCCGAAGGGGCGTTGAGCGACGGTTTCCGCCCCTATTTCCGCAGCCAGTTCGACGCCAGCGGCTATTTTCCAGTGGGCGAGAATCTCGTTCTTGCCGGCCGCGCGCGGATCGGGTCGACCGTCGGCATCGATCGCTTCGAGCTGGCGCCGTCGCGCCGTTTCTATGCCGGTGGCGGTGGATCGGTGCGGGGCTACGGCTACCAGCAGCTGGGACCGAAGGACCCTGAGGACAAGCCGCTGGGCGGGCTCAGCCTGACCGAGGCCGCAGCCGAAGTGCGCTATCGCTTCGGCGATTTCGGAGTGGTCGGCTTCGTCGATGTCGGTCAGGTCTATGAGGACCGGGTTCCGAACTTCCAGGGCTTGCGCGCCGGGGTCGGCATCGGCGCGCGTTACTATACCAATTTCGGGCCGTTGAGGGTCGACATTGCCACGCCCGTGGGCCGTCGACCGGGCGAAAGCCGCTTGAACATCTATGTTTCGGTCGGGCAAGCCTTTTGATGAGCGACGCCGCCGCCTCGGCCGATGAGGTGCCGCGCGACGGCGGGGCAACAAGGGTCCACGGCGCCGTCAACTGGCCGGCGCGGATCGGGCGCTGGCTGCTGATTGCATTGGTTGGGCTGGTGCTTCTCGCCGGGCTCGCGATGCTCGGCATCAACACCGATCCGGGCCGCCGCTTCGTTGCCGGGCAGATCGAGGCGCTCGAATTCGAGAACGGCATGAAGATCGGCGTGGGCCGGATTGACGGTTCTCTTTACGGGGCGATGACCATCCGCGGAATGACCCTGTCCGATTCCCGGGGCGTATTTCTCGACGCGCCGGCGGTAAGCGTCGATTGGCGGCCATTCGCCTATCTCCAAAACCATGTCGATGTTCGCGACTTGAAGGTAGCAACCGCAACCTTGCGCCGACTGCCAGCGTTTCGCGCAACACCGCCGAGCGATGCTCCTTTGTTGCCCGACCTCGATATCAGCATCGCACGGTTCAAGGTCGATCGGCTGGTCATCGAACCGGCGGTTACCGGCGAACGGCGCGTGGCGTTTCTCGACGGACGCGCGCGGATCGCAAATCGGCGGGCGATGGTGTCGCTGAAGGCGGCGGCGATCGGCGGTGACGGGCGCGCCGGGGGCGATCGCCTGGCTCTCGACCTCGACGCGCTGCCGGAAGCGAACCGGCTGGCACTCAATCTGTCACTCATCGCCCCGCGCGATGGCGTGCTGGCCAAAATCGCCGGTCTCACCGCGCCCTTGTCGGTCAAGGTCAGCGGCCGCGGGGACTGGCGCCGGTGGGATGGGCGGTTGCTGGCCGATCTCGACAATGCGCCCTTCGCCCGGCTCACACTGACCGCGCGCGAGGGAACGTTCGGGGTGCGCGGACCGACCCGGATTGCCCGGCTGGTCGAGGGGCCGACCGCAGCGCTGCTCGGCCCAATCACGACCTTGGCGCTGCAATCGACATGGGCCAATCGCCGCGCCGACATCCAGGGACGCGTCGCGAGCGATGCCTTCACGCTCGTCGCCAGCGGCGCCGCCGACCTTGGCCGCAACCGTTTCGACGATCTCAAGCTCAGCTTTGGCCTGCTCAAGCCAGGCGCCCTGGCGCCCAACCTTGCCGGCCGTGACATTCGCGCGCTGGTGACGCTCGACGGGGCGATGCGGCGTCCGGCGGTCGATTATCGTGTGACAGCAGCCGCGCTCGCCTTCAACGACATCACGGTCCAGTCCTTGGTCGCGAGCGGCGTCGCCCGGTTCCAGCGCGATCAGATCAGGGTCCCGATCGCCGCCACGGCGCGGGCGATTACCGGGCTCGACGTGGCGGCTGGCGGGACCATCGCCAATGTCCGGCTCGATGGCGACCTGGCGGTCGATTGGCCGCGCATCGTGTCCGACAATTTGCGCATTCGCTCGGACCGGATCGATGCCACCGCGATCGTTCTGGCCGATGTTTCCAAGGGGCTTTACACCGGGGCGATCGACGGACGGGTCAACAATTACCGGATCGACAGCGTCGGTCTGTTCAACATCGAAACCGACGCCGACGTGAAGACCCTGGCCAATGGCGGCCTCAATCTGGTGGGACGGATTCGGGCCCGATCGACACGCTTGTTCAACGATGGCGTGCGCAACTTCCTGGGGGGCAATCTGACCGCGTCGAGCGATGTCGCTTACGGACCCGACGGCGTCATCCGCTTCTCGCGCTTGCGGCTGACGGCGCCGCAACTGCGGGTCACCGATGGCCGCGGCAGCTATTCGCCCGATGGCGGGATCGCGCTGCGTGCGACCGGCGTGTCCCGGCAATATGGGCCGGTCGGCGTAGAGGTGGCGGGCACCGTCGCCAATCCGCGCGCGATCGTCACCGCGGCGCGGCCCGGGCTCGGCCTGGGCATCGCCGGCCTTCGTGCCGAAATCCGCGGCGCGGGCAATGCCTATCAGGTGCTTGCGCGCGGGCAGACCGATTACGGCCCGTTCACCGCCAACGTCGCAGTCCTGACCGCAGGCGGCCCGCTGACGATCGACATTCGCCGCGCCACATTGGCCGGGGTCACCGTTCGCGGAAGGGTCAGGCAGGCAGCGGCAGGGCCCTTCGTCGGGCGGCTCGATGCCAGCGGACCGGGGCTTGGCGGCGTAGTTCGGCTTTCGACGATCGGCCGCTTTCAACAGGCGATCATCAACCTGCGCGCCAGAGACACCGTTCTCCCGTCGCCCGCCAACATCGCGGTAGGCGCGGCGATCGTCGATGCGCGGGTTATCCTGTACGACCGGCCCGAAGTGGTCGCCGACGTCCAACTGGCAAGGGCGCGCTTTGGCTCGACCGATCTCAATGCGCTGCGGGCAATCGTCAATTACCGCGATGGCCGGGGTTCCGCCCGCGGCCTCGCGGAAGGCACGTCGGGCGTGCCGTTCCGGATTGCCATCAACAGCGAGTTGCAGCCCAACCAGTGGCGCGCTGCGCTACGCGGGCGTATCAATGGCATCGATGTGCGCACTGAGTCCCCGGCGCGGATCATCCCGCGGGCTGGCACCTACGAACTGCTGCCGACCAAGCTCAGCTTCGATCGCGGCTCGGTGCGGCTGGCCGGCACATATGGTCGCGAATTGAGGCTGCAGAGCCGGATCGATCGGCTCGACCTGTCACTGATCGACGCCTTCCTGCCCGGCCTCGGCATCGGCGGTCAGGCAACGGGCAGCCTCGATTTCGTGCAGGCCGGCGGCGGCTTCCCGCAGGCCGAGGCAAGCCTTGCCATCCGCAACTTCACGCGTACCACCGCCGCCTCGGTCAGCCGCCCGCTCGACGTCAATCTCGTCGGCGAGCTGCGCCCCGTGCAGAGCGGACTTCGCGCCGTAATGCGGACGCGCGGTACCGTTGTTGGCCGGGTCCAGCTGGCACTCACCCCGCTTGGTCCGGGGGCAGGCAGCTGGAGCCAGCGGCTTGCCGGTGCGCCGGTGCGGGGCGGTATTCGCTACAACGGCCCGGCCGACGCGTTATTCTCGCTCGCCGGCCTCGCCGACCAGAGCCTGGCGGGTCCACTTGGGGTCGCCGCCGACATCAGCTGCCGGATCTCGCAGCCGTGCCTTACCGGCATCGTTCGCGGCCGTGCGTTGACGTACAGCAATGCGACATACGGCACCCGCCTGACCAACCTGGCGATTGCCGGTCGTTTCACCGGGGAGCGGCTCCAGATCGACCAATTGACCGCCAACGCCGGTGATGGAACGCTGACCGGCAGCGGTTCGATCAGCCTTGCAGCGGCTAGCGGTTATCCCGCCAATTTCGACCTGTCACTCAACAATGCCCGGATCGCGGATAGCGAGGCCTTGCGCGCGACGGCGACGGGAACTGTCCGCCTGCTCAAGGCGGCCAATCAGGCGCCGGTACTCACCGGGACGGTTCGGCTGCCGGCGACCCGATACCAGATCATTCGCCAGGGATCGGCGCAGGTAGCTGAATTGACCGGCGTTCGCTTCAAGCCGCCGCGGGGTCCAGTGCGGGTCACCGGCGATCCTGCGCAGCAGACGGCAGCGAGCGCTTTCGGCAACGTGCGGCTCGATCTCAGGATCATCGCACCAGGACAGCTGAACGTGTCGGGGATGGGTCTCGAGTCCGAGTGGAGCGCCGACCTTGCCGTGACGGGGAGCAGCAGCGCACCGCGCGTCGCCGGGTCGGTCAATCTGGTCCGCGGCACGCTTGGCTTTGCAGGACGGTCGTTTGAACTTCGCGAAGGTCGTGCGCGCTTTGCCGGTGGGGGGGCAACCGACGCCACGATCACCCTGCGCGCCGAGGAAACGATTGAGGACGTCGTCGTGACGGTTAACGTCGATGGCTCGGCAACCAACTCCCGGATCACCTTCGCCAGCGCGCCCGGCCTGCCGCAGGACGAGATTGTGTCGCGCATCCTGTTCGGTAATTCGGTGGGCAGCCTGTCGGCGATCCAGGCGATCCAACTGGCAGCGTCGATCAACAGTTTGCGTGGATCGGGCGGCGGGCTCAACCCGCTCGGCAAGTTGCGCGCGGTGGCCGGGTTCGACCGGCTGCGTATCTTGGGCCCCGATGATACCAGTGGCCGGGGAACGGCACTGGCGGCGGGCAAATATATCAGCGACGACATCTATCTTGAGGTCATCACCGACGCGCGTGGCTTTACCGCAACGCAGCTGGAGATTGCCCTCAGCCGCAGCTTGTCGATCCTTAGCCAGGCCGGTGGGTCGGGTTCGACGAACGTCAACGTCAGATATCGGAAAACCTACTGATGCGTGCCGCCCTCATTGGCCTCGCGGTCGTAACGGCCGGATGCGACGATCGTTCGAGTTTCGATCAGCGATACGACGAGACCGCGAACGAAATTCAAAACCGCTCGGCGCGAATTGATGCGGAACTGAATTCGTCAAATTCGACGACGCAAGGGCAGAGCAAGAATACGGAATAGGGTTTAACCGTGGCATCCTTTCGGCTGGAGGCAATCTAGATTGCCTCAAAACGAAGACCCGTCCACGCACTGCTTGCGCTCGTATGACTGCACCCAATTGTCTCATGACGGAAATAGCCGTGCAAACCCGGCGAGGCTTGGTGAGTGAAACTGAATGTCCGCTTCTTGGACTTGCGCTCCTGAAACCAGACCTTCAGCTTTCGGCCACGTTCAGCCGTCCACAGGATCAGCCAGGCAATGTCTGCAATTGGCCGAAATCGGACCGTCCGCTTCCGAGCACGATATTGAGATTCCGGCCGTTCGTTCACAATCACCTTGTATGACCGGCACTGACCCATTGCTGACATCAGGATTTTCGCACCATCCATTGATGGTCGAGGTGTGGGTCA
>JBBQTM010000056.1:0-8770 GCA_038234545.1 Sphingomonadales bacterium | reverse complement strand
CGTGCGCGTGCCGGTAACGATGATCGCTTGCTCCTCGAAATCCTGGGAGCCGGTCGACTGGGCGAAAGCGGCGGTCGGGAAGATGACAGCCGAAGAGCAGAGCAGAATGATCTTTTTCACAGGTGAGAACCCCCCAAGGGTAAGCGCGTTATTGCGAGTCGCTGTGGCTGCTATAGCCCGATTGCGACGGTTGAATGACGGTCCGTAACCGGCCGTTAAGGATTGTTACAAAGAGTTGCCTGAATGTCACAAAGGCCGCCCCGGCAGCCCCACTTAGAGGCGCCTTAAGCAACATTTTCGATTGATTACAAGAGTGTCAGTAGGAGGTGCGATCCAAGCGCTTCCCGATGGCCACGAACAGGTAGATCAACGGCGGGACCATCACCGCCGACAGCACCACCTTGGCGAGCATCTGGCCGGCCAGCAGATTGGCGATCGGGAACACGCCGTAAAAGGCGATCGCGATAAACAGCAAGGTATCGACGATCTGGCTGAGCACCGAGGCGGTGCCGGCGCGAAGCCACAGCAAATTGCCGCCCTCGCGCCCCTTGAGCCAGGTGAAGATCGTGACATTGAGCAATTGCGAGATGCCGTAGGCGACGATCCCGGCGAGCCAGATGCGCGGCGTTCCTTCCATCATCGTGTTGAAGGCGTTGAGCCGCGCCGGGTCCATTTCGGGAGAGGCGGGGACGGCAAGGACGGTGAGTGTCAGGAGCAGCGAGGCGATCAACGGCACGAAGCCGATCAGCACCAATTTGTTGGCGATCGTCCGGCCATGCAATTCGGCCACCGCGCTCGACGTGATCACCAGCAGCAGGAAGGCAAAAATGCCCGCCTCGACCGCTAGCGGCCCAAGTGCGACCTGCTTGTTGCCGAGCACGCCGGCGATGCACACCATGCCGCCGTAGAAGATGGCAAAGGCGAACAGGGACGGGCGGATGCCGGCGGTTGCGGGCGCGGCGGTTGCGTTGGTGTCGGTGGTCATGGGGCGCGAGGCGTAACGGCTTTGCCGTGCCCCGCAAGGGTTTTGTTGACCCGCCCGCATCCGCACGGCTAGCGACCCCGGCGTGACCCATCCCGCAATCGACATCATCGCCATTGGCGACGCCATCGTCGACGTCATTGCGACGTGCGACGACGCCTTCATCGCCGAGCATAAGCTGCCGAAGGGCGGGATGCAGTTGCTCGACCGCGATTCGGCCGATCGGCTGTATGCGGCGATGGGCAATGCCCGCGAGACGAGCGGTGGATCGGCCGCCAACAGCATGGCCGGGATCGCCGCGATGGGGGGACGGGCCGCCTTCATCGGCCAGATTGCCGACGACCAGTTGGGCGACATCTTTCGCCACGACATGACGGCGCTGGGCGTACGGTTCGATACGCCCGCCTTGCCGAGCGACGGGACGCTGCCCACCGGGCGATGCCTGATCCTGGTCACGCCCGATGCGCAGCGGACGATGAACACCAGTCCCGGCGCGTCGCATCTGCTGTCGCCACTCGCGCTCGACGAGCAATTGATCGCGTCGGCCGCGATCTTGTATCTCGAGGGCTATCTGTTCGGCCCCGAACTGCCGCGCGCGGCGATGATGCGCGCGATCGACATCGCTCATGGCGCGGGGCGCGAGATCGCCTTCACGCTCAGCGAAAGCGTGTGCATCGCCGGCCGCAAGGAAGCGTTCGGGGCGATGATCGATCGCGGCGGGGTCGACCTGCTGTTCGCCAATGAAGATGAAGTGCTGCAGCTGACTGGCGCGCGCGAACTGGGCGCGGCGCTGGCGGCGCTGGCCGATAAGGTACCGACGCTGGTGATCACGCGCGGGGCTAAGGGCGCGCTTGCGATCGATGGCGAAGAGGGCGTCGAGGTGCCCGCTATCCCGGTCAGCCAGGTAGTCGACACGACGGGCGCTGGTGATTTGTTCGCCGCCGGTTTCCTGGTGGCGCGAGCGCGGGGACATGACCTGCGCCATTGTCTGAACACCGGATCGATCGCGGCGGCGGAAATCATTTCGCATTTCGGCGCCCGCCCCGAAGCGGATTTGAAGAAGTTGATCCGGATATGAAAATCAAAAAACTGGCGGTCTATTGCGGCTCGGCAGAGGGCAATGACCCCGCTTTCTCCGAAGCCGCTGTTTCGCTGGCGCGCACGATGGCGGCAGCGGGCATCGACCTGGTCTATGGCGGCGGTCGCCTTGGGCTGATGGGGGTGATGGCCGACACGATGCTTGATGCTGGCGGGCGGGTCTACGGGGTCATCCCGCAGGCGTTGGTCGACAAGGAAGTGGCGCATCTCGGCCTGACCGAATTGCACATGGTCGATACGATGCATGAGCGGAAAGCGAAATTCACCGAATTGAGCGACGGATTCGTTTGCCTGCCGGGCGGAATCGGGACGCTCGATGAATTGTTCGAGGCGTGGACGTGGAACGCGCTTGGTTATCACGCCAAGCCATTCTGCCTGCTCAACGTCAACAATTTCTGGTCGCCGCTGGGCGACTTCATGGACCATGTCCGCGATGCCGGATTCCTGAGCCATGCGCGGCGCGGGCAGCTGATGACCGCGCGATCGCCGGCCGAAGCGATCAACATGCTGGAAAATGCCGCCGCCAACGCTAATCAAGGCATGGTGTGGTGAGGGGGAATCGATGAATAACCTGTTGGGGCTGCTTGGAATCGCGGCCATTCTGGCGATTGCGTTCCTGTTTTCATCGAACCGCCGAGGGATCCGCCTGCGGGTAGTCGGCGCGGCCTTCGCGCTGCAGGCGGTGATCGCCTTCCTGGTGCTTCGTACCAGCGGCGGACGGCAAGTGATCCAGTGGCTGTCCGACGGGGTTGCGGAATTGCTCGGCTATGCCGGCAAGGGCACCGAATTCCTGTTCGGTCCGACCGCCAGCAACCCGCTTGCCAATACCTTCGCAATCGCCGCGCTGCCGGTGATCATCTTCTTCGCCAGCCTCGTCGCGATCCTTTACTATCTTGGCATCATGCAGCGGGTAGTACGCTGGGTTGGCGGGGCGATCGGCTGGGTGACCGGGATCAGCCGGGTCGAAAGCCTGGGCGCGGCGGCCAACATCTTCGTCGGGCAGTCGGAAAGCCCGCTGGTGGTGCGGCCCTATCTGCCATCGCTGGCGCCGAGCCATATGTTCACCCTGATGTGCGTCGGCATGGCCGGCGTGGCGGGGACCATATTGGCGGCCTACGCCAGCCTGCTGGGCGCACAATATCTGCCGTTCCTGCTGGCGGCCGCCTTCATGTCGGCGCCGGGCGGAATCCTGATGGCCAAGATGATCATGCCCGACGACGTGGCGCCCAAGGGCGAACTTGCGCTCGAGGGCGGGGACGCCGTGGCGCCCGAGGATGGCATCGAGATCCATGGCTTCGAGGAGGGCGAACAGCCGGTCAACATCATCCAGGCCGCGGGGCAGGGCGCTCAGACCGGGGTCAAGCTGGCGGTCGCGGTCGGCGCGATGGTGCTGGCGTTCGTGGCCTTGGTGGCCTTGCTCAACGGGATCATTGGCGGGATCGGGCTGCACTGGTTCGGCCAGGACGGCTGGAGCCTGCAGGCCGGGCTTGGGACGATCTTTTCGCCGGTAATGTATCTGATCGGCATTCCCTGGAACGAAGCGGGTGCGGCCGGGGGACTGTTCGGGACCAAGGTGGTGCTCAACGAATTCGTCGCCTTCATCGACCTTGGCAATGCCGCTGGGCCGGCGACGGTGTTGAGCGACCGGAGCCGCGCGATCATCACCTTTGCCTTGTGCGGATTCGCCAACTTCAGCTCGATTGCGATCCAGCTGGCGGTGGTCGGCAACCTCGCGCCCAACCAGCGACCGGTGATTGCGCGGCTGGGGCTGAAGGCGTTACTGGCGGGGTCGCTGGCGAACCTAATGAGTGCCGCGCTCGCGGGGCTGATGCTTCCCTGATTATTTGCTAAGAGCTTGCCCATGACCGACATTCTCACCAGCGACACCGTCGCGTCCGTTTCGCTCAACGACGCCGACCGCGACCCGACCGCCTTTGCCAACGAGCTTGGGCATAGCTTCGAGGACTATGGTTTCGCCATCGTGCGCGACCATGGCATATCGCGGGATCTGATCGATCGCGCGGAAGCCAAGGCAAAAGCGTTCTTCGCGCTGCCCGAGGACGCCAAGCGCGCTTACCTCATCGCCGGCAGTGGCGGGGCGCGCGGCTATACCGCGTTCGGGGTCGAGACGGCCAAGGGCGGGACCGCGTCGGACCTCAAGGAATTCTGGCACGTCGGGCGTGAGCTTGAAGCGGGGCATCCGTTCCGCGCGGTCATGGCCGACAACGTCTGGCCGGCCGAAGTCGAGGGGTTCCGCGAGACCTTCCTGGAATTGTACGACGCGTTCGATGCGGCGGGGCTCAAGGTGCTGCGCGCCATCGCTCGCTTCCTGGCGGTCGACGAGGAGTATTTCACCGACACGGTACGCGACGGAAACAGCGTGATGCGGTTGCTGCATTACCCGCCGATCGACACCCCGACCGGCAACCAGATCCGCGCCGGGGCGCATGAGGATATCAACACCATCACGTTGCTGCTCGGCGCCGAGGAAGCGGGGCTGGAATTGCAGACTCGCGACGGCCGCTGGTTGCCGGTCAGTCCCAAGCCGGGCGAACTGGTGGTCAACATCGGCGACATGCTGCAGCGACTGACCAACGGGCGGCTGCGCTCGACCAGCCACCGCGTGGTCAACCCGGCCCCCGATCGCGCGTCCAAGGCGCGCTACTCGATGCCCTTCTTCCTCCACTTCCGCCCCGATTTCGTGATCGAGGCGCTGCCCGGCACGGTGCCGGCGGGGGAGGAGTCGAGATGGCCGCCGATCTCGAGCCACGAATATCTCCAGGAGCGTCTGCGCGAGATCAAGCTGACGTAGGCGCAACGAAACGTTGTTTTAGGTTCATGCAACACCGGCGCTAACCGGTCGTTCTACCCTTCGAGCCTGACAGTTTCTCGGGCGATTTTCGAAGGAAGACCTCATGAACCGCATGATCCTTGCCGCCTCTGCGTTTGCCGTTGCCGCGCCGATGGCAATCGCCGCGCCGGCCGCCGCGCAGAGCCGCAACTACAACCAGGAAGTGCGCGAATGTAATCGCGAGCTTCGCCGGGCCGACAGCCGCGCCGAATATCGCAATGAATTGCGCGAATGCCGCCGCGAACTGCGCCAGGCCCAGCGCCAGGATAACCGACAGAATGCGCGCAACTGGCAGCGCTACAACCGTTACGATTACAATCGCTACGAGCCCGGCCAGCGGACCTACTACGCCGACCGTTACTATCGCGACGGTCGCTATTATTCGGATCGCCGCCTGACCCGCAACGACCGCATCTATCGCGGCCAGAACGGTCAATATTACTGCCGCCGCCCGGATGGAACGACCGGCCTGATCGTCGGCGGCGCGGTTGGCGCGCTGATCGGTCGCGAGCTTGATCGTGGTGGATCGCGCACGATCGGAACGATCCTCGGCGCCGGTGCCGGCGCCCTGCTCGGCCGCGGAATCGCTCGCGGTGGTCTGCGCTGCAACTAAGCGCATGACGACCGACTGAAGGAGGGGCCGGTGGCAACGCCGGCCCCTCTTTTTTGCTATTTTGGGGACTTGCGCCTATATACCGGCTGCTACCAGTCGCCTGACGTGGGTTACGAGCGGTGCGACCGCTATCTCCTTCCTCTCCGCCGCTTCTAGCCTGTGGTGGACCGATCGTCGGATCGCCAGTTAGGAAGGACCCTCAAATGCCCCAAGGTACCGTCAAATTCTTCAATAAAATGAAGGGCTTCGGCTTTATCACTCCGGATGGCGGCGGAACCGACGCATTTGTCCATATCAGCGCCGTCGAAGCCGCCGGCCTGTCGGGCCTGGATCAGGATCAGCGCGTTTCATTCGAGCTGGAGCCGGATCGTCGTGGCCGCGAGAGCGCCGCCGCGCTGAAACTTATCTAAGCCAATCAATCGCAGTCCGGTCGCGCCATTCAAGGCGCGGCCGGATCGTCGGACCTGCAATTAGAAAGTCGAACCTCAATCCATGTCGAACCAGACCGATTTCTACCTTGAGCGCGCCGCCGAAGCCCGGGGCCGCGCCGATTCGACCGACCTCAGCAACGTCAAGGAGAGCCATATCCGCTCGGCCATGGCGTGGGAATTGCTCGCCTCGCGCTCGGAAAAATCCGACCGCCTGCGCGAAGCCGAAATCGAGCGCAAGGCCGAAACCGGGCTCGCGCTGGGCTGACCTTCAGCCCGCCTCGGCCAGGCTGGCCGGGCCGAACCCGTGGGGGATGAGTGCGTTGATCGTGTGGCGCTCGACCCTCTTTCCGTCGCCCGAGGCACACAGGATTTCGACGTCGCGGCCGCTTAATTGCGCCGCCTCGAGGATCGACTGGCGGCAGCCGCCGCAGGGCGTGACCGCGGCCACACCCGCCAATTCATCCCCCGAGCCGTCGCCACCGGCGACCGCGATGCGCGCGACCTTGTCCAGCCCGAACGTGGCTTGAGCGAGGGTCAGTGCGCTGACTTCGGCGCACAATCCGAGCCGGTAGCAGGCATTTTCCATGTTCGCGCCGGTGACGACCGCGCCGTCGACGCTCTCGATCGCGCAGCCGACCGAGAAATGGGAATAAGGAGCGTAGGCTTTGAGAGCGGCGGCGCGGGCGGCGGCGATCAGATCGGTGTCGGTCATTTGCAAGTCATTAGGCTGGCGATATGGCGGGCGGCAATGGTCTGGAGATCCAAGATGCGCCGCCTGTTCGTTTTTGCACTGCTTCCATTGGTCGCCGCCTGCACCACGCTGCCGCATCCCCCGCCGCCGCCCCCGCCGCCCGAACTGGGGCAGGTGCAGGCCGATCGAATGGTCGAAGTGCAGATCCTTGCGCTCAACGATTTTCACGGCAATCTGGAGCCGCCGCAGCAGAGCGTCCCCGCCACCAGCGGCCCGGTGCCGGCGGGCGGGGCGGCGTATCTAGCGAGCGCGTTGAAGGCGCGGCGGACGAGCAATAGCGTGACCGTGGCGGCGGGCGACCTGATTGGCGCGACGCCGATATCCTCGGCTCTGTTCCTTGACGAGCCGAGCATCCTGGCGCTGGGCGAATCGGGGCTGGAACTGGCGGCGGTTGGCAATCATGAGTTCGACAAGGGACCGGCCGAATTGCTGCGGATGCAAAGCGGGGGTTGCGCGCAACATACCAAGCGCAAGCCGTGCGCGGTCGAGCCATTCGCCGGCGCGAAATTCCAGTATCTTGCCGCCAATGTCATCACCGCCGATGGCAAGACATTGTTTCCCGGCACATCGATCAAGCAGGTCGGCGGGGTGAAGATCGGCTTTATCGGCATGACGCTGAAGGAAACCGCGACGTTGGTCTCGCCCGACGGGGTAAAGGGGCTGACCTTTGCCGACGAAGCGGCGACCGCCAATGCCGCCGTACCGGTGCTGCGCGCGGCGGGGGCGCAGGCGTTTGTTTTACTGATCCACCAGGGCGGGACGATCACGGGATCCTATTACGACCGCAATTGCCCGGGCCTGAGCGGCGATATCGTGCCGATCCTGGCCAGACTCGACCCGGCGATTGCCCTGGTCGTCTCGGGGCATACCCACAATGCCTACATCTGCCGCGTGCCGATGGCTGGCGGGGGGACGCGGCTGCTGACGAGCGCCGGCCGCTACGGCGCGATGGTGACCGACATTCGCCTACAATTCCAGGGCGGCGTGCTGGTCGGCGACACGGCCGATTTCGTCGTCGTCCAGGGCGAGGCGATCGATTCGCCGCGGTTGAAGGTGCCGCTGTCGAGCGCCTTTCCGGTCTATCCCGCCGATCCCGCGGTGGCGGCGATCGTCAAACGCTATCGCGATGCCGCCGCGCCGCTCGCCAATCGCACCATCGGCAAGCTCAACGGGTCGGTGCTGAAGGGGGAGGTGTATGAGGAATCGACCGCCGCCGAACTGATCAGCGATGGGCAATATTTCGTCGCCCGCGCTGCCGACAAAGGGCGCGCCGACTTCGCGCTGATGAACAATGGCGGCGCGCGAACCGACCTCAATCCCGAGGCCGACGGGACCGTCCGCTTCGGCCACATCTTCGCGCTCCAGCCGTTCGCCAACAATCTGGTCACCAAGGCGTATACCGGGGCCGAGGTGAAGGCGGTGCTGGAACAGCAGTTCATGGTCGGCGACAAGGATCGCTCGCGGCCCAATCTGATGGCCCCGTCGGCCAATTTCGCGTTCGCGTTCGACCGCTCGCGGCCGGACGGGCAGCGGATCGTGGCGATGATGCTCGATGGCAAGCCGCTCGACCCGACGCGTGTCTATCGCGTGACGATCAACAATTTCCTGGCGAGCGGCGGCGACAATTTCACCGCGCTTGCCGTGGGCCGCGATGCCCAGGACGGCGGCCTCGATCTCGATGCGACCGAGGCGTATTTGGCGACCAACCCGTTGGCGCCAAAGGGCGGGCGGATCCGGGATTTGACGCCGAAAGGATGGGTTGCGCCGAAGTAACTCCCCTCCCTCCTTCAGGGAGGGGCTGGGGGTGGGTGCGAGCGAAGCGAGCTAAAGAGTCTTTGGAGCGCGCAGACGCGCGCACCCACCCCTCGATCCCCTCCCTTGCAGGGAGGGGAGGAAGTCAGACCAGCGCCAGCAGCGCATCCCTTTTGGCCACCGCCTCGGCATAATCGAGCCCATCCTCAGGCGTAAACCGCATCGCCATCGCCCGCGTCAGCCGGGCCTCGCCCTCGTCCGACAGGGCCGGCACCGCGTTCGCCACCGCCAC
>JBBQTM010000055.1:0-9300 GCA_038234545.1 Sphingomonadales bacterium | reverse complement strand
ACGCTGCCGCAATTGACCGCGATGCGGAGGCCCCATGAAAGCCATCATGCCATGAAAGCCATTATTCTGGCCGCCGGCCAGGGCTCGCGCCTCGGCCATTTGACCGACGACCGGCCCAAATGCCTGATCGAATTTGCGGGGAAGAGCCTGCTCGACCGGCAATTGGACGCTTTGGTCGCCAACGGGATCGAGGAAGCGGTGATCGTCACCGGCTTCCGCGACGACCAGATCGAGGCGGCGCTCGCCAAGCGGACCGGGGGGCCGAGGGTGCGCACCGTGTTCAACCCGTTCTTCAAGGTCGCCGACAATCTGGGGTCATTGTACCTGGTGCGCGGCGAGCTGACCGGCGAGTGCCTGGTGTGGAACGGCGATACATTGGTGTCCGACGCGCTGATGGCGCGGGTGGTGGGGAATTCCTCGCAAGACGGGATCTGCGTCACGATCGACCGCAAGGCTGCTTATGACGATGACGACATGAAGGTGATCGTCGATGATGACGGGCAACTGCGCGCCATCGGCAAGCGGATCAAGGACGGGGTCAATGCCGAATCGATCGGCCTGCTGGCGTTCCGCGGGGGCGGGGCGGAAGTCTTCGCCGAAGCGATCGACCGGGCGATGCGGACAGCTGAGGGAACGACCATCTGGTATCTGCGCGTGATCCACCACCTGGCGCAGAATGGCGAGGTGTGGACGCTCGACATTTCGGGCGAGCAATGGGGCGAAGTCGATTTCCCCGAGGATGTCGGACCGGCGGAGGCGATGGTCGCGGGGTGGGACGCTTAATAAGGCGGTCTGTCCAAGCCCTTGGCACTTTTCGTGAAGATTTCGTGGCCGGTTTCGGTGATTCCGATGCTGTGCTCGAACTGGGCGCTCAGGCTGCGGTCGCGGGTGACGGCGGTCCAGCCGTCGTCGAGCAATTTGCAGTCGGCGCGGCCGATGTTGATCATCGGTTCGATGGTGAAGAACATGCCGGGCTTGAGCTCGGGGCCGGTGCCGGGGCGGCCGGCGTGGACGACGTCGGGGCTGTCGTGGAACAGGCGGCCGAGGCCGTGGCCGCAGAAATCGCGCACCACGCCGTAGCGATGCTTTTCGGCATGGGTCTGGATGGCGTGGGCGATATCGCCGAGCCGGTTGCCGGGCTGGGCCTGCTCGAGCCCGAGCATCAAACATTCGTAGGTCACGTCGACCAGTTTGCGCGCCTTGATGGCCACGTCGCCGACGAAATACATGCGGCTGGTATCGCCGTGCCAGCCGCCGAGGATCGGAGTGACGTCGATGTTGACGATGTCGCCGTCCTTAAGCGCCTTGTCGCCCGGGATGCCGTGGCACACGACATGGTTGATCGAGGTGCAGCAGCTCTTGGTATAGCCGCGATAGCCGAGCGTGGCGGGAACGCCGCCGCCGTCGACCGACATGCGGTAGACGATATCGTCGAGCTCGCCGGTGGTGACTCCGGGGACGACATGCGGAACGAGCGCGTCGAGGATGTCGGCGGCGAGGCGCCCGGCCTTGCGCATGCCCTCGAACCCGTCGGGGCCGTACAGGCGGATGGTGCCGGAGCGTTCCTCGACCCGGTCTTCGGGTGCAACGATGAGATATTCGGTCATGACGCCAAGATAGGGTAGGGGACGACGAAAGTCGACCGGAGTGACGATGTTGGGAAGAGTGTGGACTGCCGCATTGGTGGTGATCGGCGACGAGATATTGTCGGGCCGGACCCAGGACAAGAATGTCGCGCAGATTGCCAGCTGGCTGAATGTGCAGGGCATCCGGCTGGCCGAAGTGCGGGTGGTGGCCGATGTCGAGGCGGCGATCGTCGAGGCGGTCAACCAGCTTCGGGCGCGCAACGACTATCTGTTCACCACCGGCGGGATCGGACCGACGCACGATGACATCACGGTCGATGCGATTGCGGCGGCGCTTGGCGTAGGGGTGGTGATCCACCCCGAAGCTCGGTCGATCCTGGAGCATTATTATGTCGACAGGGGCGGGGTCAACGAGGGGCGGCTGCGGATGGCGCGGGTGCCCGAGGGGGCGGAACTGATCCCCAACCATATGTCGGGCGCGCCGGGGATCAAGATCGGCAATCTGTTCGTGATGGCCGGGGTGCCGCACATCACCGCCGGGATGCTCGACGCGCTGACCGGGACGCTGGAGGGCGGAGCGCCATTGGTGTCGGTGACGATCGGGGCGTTCGCGCCCGAGAGCGAGGTGGCCGAACTGCTGCGGAGCGCGGAGAAGGCCAACGACGGCGTGTCGATCGGCAGTTATCCATTCTTCAAGCAGGGCAAAGTGGGCGGAAATTTTGTCGTCCGGTCAGAGGACGAAGCATTGGCGCGGCGCGTTGCGGACGAGTTGACGACCGCGCTGGAAGCGGCCGGCTATCCCGTGATCGACGGCGGGATCTGAACCGCTGCACCACTGGTCGAAAGTGACTTTTTCCCGTCGTGCTAGCGGGTTAGGCGGGGCCGCGATGGATCCCGCCACCACTGAACCGCGCCGCGACTGGAGACGGGCGCCAATGAGCCCCGGCGTCAGCCAGCGTTGGCTTGCGATCGGCCTGACGCTGGTGGCGGAACTGATTTTCCTGCTGATCCTGCTCGGGCTTGGGCCGTCGAGTTGGACGGAGCGCAAGGCATCGCGGCCGACGACGGTCGATCTGATCCCGGAAGACAAACCCGAACCGCCACCGCCAATCGCGAGCGCGGGACAGACCGCGCAGGTGCCGACCGACGATCCGGTACCGCGCCCGCCCGCGCCGCGCGTGCCGCCGGTCCCGAACGCCAAGTCGCCGTTCCTGGAGATGAGCCGCGAGGACTTTGCCGCTGCCGACATCAGCAAATTGGGGACCGCCGGCGGCAAGGTTGCGGCGGCGGGGCGGGGCGACAGCGACGCGAGCATCGGTACCGGGCCGGGCGGGGTCGCGCTCTATGCCGCCGACTGGTATCCGCGCCCGCCGACCGACGCCGAGCTCAATGGCTATTTGCCCAAGCGGAGCATCGCGCCGGGGTCATGGGCCGAGGTGGTGTGCAAGACAATCCCCGGCAATCGCGTGGAAAATTGCCAGGCGATTGGCGAATCGCCGCCCGGGTCGGGGCTGGCCAGCGCGATCCGCCAGGCCGGCTGGCAATTCCGCATCCGCCCACCGCGGGTTGACGGCAAGCCGCAGGTCGGGACGTGGGTGAAGGTGCATATCGAGTTCACGAAGTAGGGGGCTATTTTGCCCCTCCCCCCTGGGGGTGGTGGCCCGCGAAGCGGGTCGGAGGGGTTAGCGCCGCGAGAACCCCTCCGTCCGCCTACGGCGTCCACCTCCCCCAAGGGGGAGGGGCAAGATTAGTGCGCTTCCCATGACGGGGGCGAGGGGATAGGCTTTGCTCCTTGCACGGGGGTGTCGACGGGCGATGGCGAGCGAAGCGGAACTGGCGGGCGAAGCGGGGGGGCAGCCGACGCTGTTCCTGAGCTATGCCCATGCTGATGCCAAGCGCGCCGAGGCGTTGGCAAGGCTGCTGGGTGCGCGCGGTTACACCGTGTGGTGGGACACGATGATCGAGGGCGGGGCATCGTTCGCCAGATCAATCCACGAAGCGCTGGAAGCGGCCGATGCGGTGGTCGTCTTGTGGTCGAAGACGTCGATCGATTCCGACTGGGTGGCGGACGAGGCCGCGCAGGGGCGCGACCGTAAGCGGCTGGTGCCGCTGTCGCTTGACGGAAGCCTGCCGCCGCTGGGCTTTCGCCAATATCAGACGATCGACCTTAGCGGACGCAACGTGAAACCGACCGCCGCGCAGGTCGAGCGGATCGAGCGCGCGATTCGCGCGGCGATCGGGCAAGTACCGGTTGCGAGCCGACCCGCCCTGTTGACGGGTGTCGATCGACGTCGCGCGCTGCTGCTGGGCGGCGGGGCTGCAGCAGTGCTGGCGGGAGGCGGGACGATCTTTGCGTTTCGGGACGATCTGTTCGGGCCGGGTGCGGCCGACCGAAGCATTGCGGTTCTGCCGTTCAAGAATCTCAGTGGGGATGCGGCGCAAGCCTATCTCAGCGATGGTCTGACTGACGAAGTGCGCGCCGCGCTGACCCGCAATGCCGGGTTGATGGTACTGGCCGCGACCACCTCCAACACCGCGCGCGACGACCAGGGCGATGCCAAGGCGATTGCCGGCAAACTGGGGGTGGCGCATCTGCTCGAGGGATCGGTCCAGCGCGCTGACGACGTGGTGCGCGTGTCGATCGAGCTGACCGACGGCAAGACCGGATTTTCGACCTGGTCGAAGCGAATCGATGCCAAGCTGAGCGACATTTTCGCCTTCCAGAGCGAGGTGGCGCGAAACGTGTCCGAAGCCTTGTCGGTGCGCATGGCAACGCAGGACCCGGCGCCCGGCGGGACGCGAAGTGTCGCGGCGTACGAAGCCTATCTGCGCGGCAAGGCGCTGTACAATCTGTCGAAGGACGAGGCGAGCGACCGGCAGGCCAAGGCCTTGTTCGAGAATGCCATCGATCTCGACCCCGATTTTGCGCTGGCCCACGCCGGATTGTCGCGCGTGCTGGCGTCGCTCGCCTCGGTTTATGCGCCGGCGGCGGAGATCAAGCCGACCTTCGCCGCCGCAATTGCGGAAGGGCGAAAGGCGGTCGCGATGGCGCCGAAACTGGCCGAGGGGCAGTTGGCGCTGGGCTTTGCGACCTTCGCCGGGACGCTCGATGTGAAAGGCGCGCGCCAGCCATATGACCTGGCCTATCGCTACGGCCGCGGGAACGCCGACATCCTTTTGCTTTATGCGTTGTACACGGTGCGCACCAAGCGACCGGGCGAGGCGCGCGCTGCGATCGACCGGGCGGTGGCGCTCGACCCGCTCAACCCGCGCGCACACCGGGTGGCCGGGGTGATTGCGTTCGCAAGCCGCGATTTCGCCGGCGCGCCGACGCATTTCCGCCGTGCGCTGCAGCTAAACCCGAATATGGCCAATGCCCGGGCCGGACTCGCCGCCTGCCTGATCGAGACCGGGCAGATCGACGAGGCGCGGACCTTGCTGGCGGTGGAACCGAGCGCGATGTTCCGGCTGACGACGCAGGCAATATTGGAGCATCGCGCGGGCAATCGTGCAGCGGCGGAGAAGGCGCATGCCGAGCTGGTCCGGACGATCGGCGACGCCGCGCTTTACCAGCAGGCCGAGATCATGGCGCAATGGGGCCACACTGACGCGGCGCTGGCGTTGCTCGACCGCGCGCGCGTGGTCGGCGATGCCGGGCTGATCGCGGTTGACAGCGACCCCTGGCTCGACCCGCTGGCGCGCGATCCGCGCTTTGCTGCCTTCGTGCGGCAGGTCGGCTTTGGTTGAGGGGGTTTCGCGGATGGTTAATCCGTGGCAGTCAACGCGAGCTGTAACTTGCTTAGGAGGCGATCGATGATCAATTTGGATTTCGGACCGAATGACGATGAAGACGACCGCGGCATTGACGGCACCCCCGACGATCGCGGAACGCCCGACGATCGTGGAACGCCGGACGATCGCGGGACGGGCGACGACCGCTAGTCGGACGGCTTATGGTAACTGACTGACCGACGGGTCCGCCGCCATCGCGCGGCGGATCCAGTCGTGGAAGTAGGTGCCGTCGATCCTGAGATAGACGCCGGCGCTATCCTTTTTGTAGCAGCCGAAACCGAAATTCACGACGCCGACCAGCATTGGCCGGTCATCCTCCATCACCAGCGGTCCGCCGCTGTCGCCCTCGCACGTGTCATTGTCGGGCGCGGCGGCGCACAGGTGATAATTTTGGGTCCAGCCCTTGTTCTGGGGATATTTTGCGCAATCAACGGTGGTCAGATCGACCTGGGTGAGATCGGCCTGGTAGCCAATTGCGTCCTTGTCATCCTTACCCCAGCCGGTGGCATAGACCGCAACCCCGGGCTCAAGCGGAGGGCCGTCGTACAGCTCGATCGCCTCGATCGGACCGGCCTCGTCCTCGAACGTCAATTCGTCGGCGACGAAATGGACGAGCGCGACGTCATAGGCCTTGCGCTTGTTGTTGTAGGAAGCGTGGGCGACAAACCGGTCAATGCGGTAAGTCGCGCCTTCGTCGCGGTCGATGGTCGAGGCGCCGAGCCGGACGCGGTAGCCGTTCTTGACGCGGTTGGCGTTGATGCAGTGCGCCGCGGTCAGCACCCAGCCGGGGGCGATCAGCGATCCGCCGCATTTGTGGGCGAGATCCCACCCGTCGCGCTGCTCGAGCTCCTCGGGCGTCCAATTGGAACCACCCGAATAGATTTGCGCCTGCCACGGCACGCCCTCAAATGCTTCTTCCTCGGGCTGCGCCTCGGCCTGTTCCTGCTGCGCGGTGGCGGCGAGCGGCGTCAGCAGCAATGCCAGCGGTGCTAGCCAAGACGTGATGCGCATCATGCTTCCCCCCGGGGCGCGACCATAACCGATTTGTCACCGTTGACCATCGCGCGTCTTGATGGCAGTTGAGCCGCCGCACGCGGGTGTAGCTCAATGGTAGAGCTTTTGCTTCCCAAGCAAGTGACGAGGGTTCGATTCCCTTCACCCGCTCCAACTTCCGCCTAATGGCTTTGGCTTGGACGTATCGGATTACTCAGCGGTCCCTCATCGCGGACAACGGAGGATGAAAAGCACTTACAAAAAGGCTCGACCCGGCGAAACCTATCCATCGAAGATTATGGTGAGGAGCAGGCTCGAATCCTCGATGCCGCGGATGGAATGGGGCGCACCTCGGTCGAGAAAGATCCAGTCTCCGGCGCAGAGCTCGACTGCGAGCGGATCGAGCAGCACCCGGCCTTCAATGCAATTCAGCGTGATGTAGCCCGCGACCTCATGGGAAGGGATCGTCGTTCCCGCGCGCACGATCAGGCGCATGGCTTCGAACAGGTCGCGCTTGACCAGCGCCGACGTCCTGGCGCTCGCCAGTTCGCCACCGAGCGGTCGAAGATCCACGACTTCGCCGGGCTTCGCATGTGGTAGTGCCATGTCGCTTCTTCCAGATCGGCTCGAGTTGTGCGCTGTTCGTAAAGACTGCGCTTCTTGTGCCGGTCTTATGACCATGTCCCGCCGACCCGCGCATCTCCGGTGTACTACCTAGGGGGAAGCCCTGAATGTCCCGTCCGCCGTTGGTCCCTTAGTCTTTGCTGAATCATCCAGCACGAGGCTCGCGACCAATGAATTATACGAAAAAACTGTGGCTGTGGCTGGGCGGGATATTCATCGTCTCGTTCGCGATCCTCGGCCTGATCGGCCGCGAAATTTATGTCCAGGCGCCGCCGGTGCCGTCAAAAGTGGTCGCCGCGAGTGGTCAGACGATCTTCACCAAGGCCGATATCCAGACCGGCCGCGAAGTCTGGCAGACGCTGGGCGGGATGCAATTGGGCTCGATCTGGGGCCATGGCGGCTATGTCGCGCCCGATTGGGGCACCGACTGGCTCCATCGCGAAGCCACCACCTTGCTCGATATCTGGGCGCGCCGCGCGGGCGCCGAGAATTTCGCGAGCCTCGATCCGGAGACGCAGGCGGCGCTCAAGGAGCGGCTGAAGCGCGACCTGCGCGCCAACAGCTACAACGCCGCGACGGACACGATCACCGTTTCGGACGCGCGCGCCGACGCGATGGCCGAAGTCGGCGCTCACTACGCCGCCTTGTTCAGCAGCGATCCGGCGTTGAAGGAACTGCGGGTCCAATATGCGATCCCCGAACGGTCGATCATCGACGCGCGGCAGCGCGAGCAGCTCGGCGCCTTCTTCTTCTGGACCGCCTGGACGAGCGTGACCGAGCGCCCCGGCGCAACGATCACCTACACCAACAACTGGCCGCACGAGCCGCTGGTCGGCAATACGCCGTCGGCGTCGCTCGGCATGTGGTCGATCGCCAGCGTCCTGTTGCTCATCGCCGGTATCGGCTGGCTGTTATGGTATCAGGCGCGGCGCGGCGACGAGGCACATGCTGTCGCCCCTGCGACCGATCCATTCGCGGCGATGAAGCCAACGCCGTCGATGAAGGCGACGACCAAATATTTCATCACCGTCATCGCGATGTTCCTCGCCCAGGTCCTGCTCGGCGCCATCACTGCCCATTATGCGGTCGAAGGTCAGGAATTTTATGGCTATAATATTTCCGAATTCATTCCTTACGCGCTGACCCGCACCTGGCACACACAGCTCGGCATCCTGTGGATCGCGGTCGCATGGCTGGCGACCGGGCTCTACGTGGCACCGATGCTGTCCAACCATGAGCCGAAGTATCAGAAGCTTGGCGTCAACCTGTTGTTCGGCGCATTACTCGTCGTCGTCGTCGGCTCGTTCGCCGGCGAATGGATGGCGATCCAGCAGAAGCTTGGCCATGGCGCGAATTTCTGGTTCGGCCACATGGGATACGAATTCGTCGACCTCGGCCGTTTCTGGGCGATCCTGTTGTTTGCCGGGCTGATGATCTGGCTGACCCTGGTGGGCCGCGCCCTGTGGCCGGCGCTCAAGGCCAAGAGCGACAATCGCGGGCTGATCGGCATGGTCTTCCTGTCGACACTGTGCATCGGCCTGTTCTTCGGCGCCGCGCTGACCTGGGGCCGCCACAGTCCGCTGTCGATGATTGAATATTTCCGCTGGTGGGTCGTGCACCTCTGGGTCGAAGGCTTCTTCGAAGTGTTCGCCACGGCGGTTCTCGCTTTGCTCTTCGCGCGGCTGGGACTGGTGCGGGCGCGCGCCGCGAACCTGGCGGTGGTCTTCTCGACCGCAGTATTCCTGACGGGCGGCATTCTCGGCACCCTTCATCACCTCTACTTCTCGGGCACTCCGACGGCGGTCATCGCATGGGGCGCGATGTTCTCGGCGCTCGAGGTCGTGCCGCTGTCGGTGCTCGGCGTGGAGGCATTCCACACCTATCGCATGACCAAATCGGCGCCTTGGATGGAGACTTACAAGTGGCCGATCCTGTTCTTCGTCGCGGTCTCGTTCTGGAATTTGGTCGGCGCGGGCGTGCTCGGCTTCGCGATCAACCCGCCGATCTCGCTTTACTATATCCAGGGTCTCAACATGACGCCCGCGCACGCCCATGCGGCGCTCTTCGGGGTCTACGGGATGCTCGGCATCGGCCTGATGCTGTTCTGCCTGCGCACCGCCTACCGGGCGAATGTGTGGTCAGAGCGGTTGCTGACCACGACCTTCTGGACACTCAACGTGGGGTTGGCCGGCATGGTCTTCCTGAGCCTCGTCCCGGCGGGCATCTACCAGGCCTATCACAGCATCACGACGAGCTTCTGGTATGCACGGTCGCCCGAGATCATCCACGGTTCGGTGATGCAGAC
>JBBQTM010000054.1:0-9876 GCA_038234545.1 Sphingomonadales bacterium | reverse complement strand
CGGGGTCGACCCGACGGTGATCAACGGCGGGATCATCAACGGCTATGGCTCCAACGCGCGGCTCGGCAAGTCCGACTGGATGGTGGTCGAGGCCGACGAAAGCGACGGCAGCTTCCTGCGGCTCGACGGGACGATCGCGGTCGTGACCAACATCGATCCCGAACATCTCGACCATTATGGCAGCTTCGACCGGGCCAAGGATGCATTCGTCGAGTTCGTCGAGAATGTGCCGTTCTACGGGCTTGCGGTGATGAACGTCGATCATGCCGAAGTTCAGTCGGTGTTGGGGCGGATCCGCGACCGGCGGGTGGTGACCTACGGCTTCTCCGCATTGGCCGATTTGCGCGCCGAGAACCTCCGCAGCGAGGATGGCGGGACGCGGTTCGATGCGGTGGTGCGCGGGCGCGATGACGCCAAACGGACCATAGCAGACATCTATCTCCCCATGCCGGGCAAGCATAATGTGTCCAACGCGCTGGCGGCGATCGCGGTCGGGCTGGAGCTGGCGATGGACGATGCCACCATCGCCCACGGGTTCGACAAGTTCGGCGGGGTCAAGCGGCGCTTCAGCAAGGTCGGCGAGATCGGCGGCGCGACGATCATCGACGATTATGCCCATCATCCGGTCGAGATCCGCGCGGTGCTGTCGGCGGCGCGCGACAGCATCCAGCCAGCCAGCGGGCAGGACGGCATCCGCGACGGGGGGCGCGTGATCGCGGTGGTCCAGCCGCACCGCTTCACCCGGCTGCGCGACCTGATGGAAGACTTCCAGAACGCCTTCAACGACGCCGACATCGTCTATGTCGCCCCGGTCTATCCGGCGGGCGAGCAGCCGATCGAGGGGGTCGATGCCTATGCGCTGGCCGACGGCTTGCGGCACCACGGGCACCGCATGGTCAAGCCGGTCGACAATATGGCCGACCTGGCGGGCAATCTGCGCGACATTGCCGCCGAGGGCGACATCGTGGTGTGCATGGGCGCGGGCGATATTACCAAGTGGGCGGCGGGGCTGGCGAACGGCATTGCCAAGGCGCGGGCGAAGAAGAAGTGAGTGGAGTTCCCACAGCACCGCTTGTCCCGAGCGCAGTCGAGGGACCCTCACGCGAGGTGTCTCGACTTCGCTCGACCCGAACGGATGGTGGGGTGCGAGGTAAGCTCAAGGCCAATGCTCTCTTGGCGCCATTGGTCTGGTTCAAATCCGGCGGCACTGCCGAAACCCTGTTCGAGCCCGCCGACCGCGATGACCTGGTCGATTATATGAAGGCGCTCGACCCCGACGTGCCGGTGATGGCGCTCGGGCTCGGGTCCAACCTGATCGTCCGCGATGGCGGGGTGCCGGGGGTGGTGGTGCGATTGGGCAAGGCACTGGCCAAGGTCGAGGCGCTGGACGCGGTGACGCTTCGCTGCGGCGGCGGGGCGTCGGGGATATTGGTGTCATCGACCGCGCGCGATGCAGGGATCGCGGGGGTGGAATTCCTGCGCTCGATCCCGGGCACGGTCGGTGGCTTCGTAAGGATGAATGGCGGGGCGTACGGGCGGGAGGTCAAGGACGTGCTGGTCGAATGCGATGTCGTGCTTCGATCGGGCAAGATGGTGACACTGGCTGCGGACGAGCTTGGCTACACCTATCGCCACAGTGAATTGCCCGACCAAGCAATCGTGGTTTCGGCGACGTTTCGCGGAACGCCGGGCGATCCGGCAGCGATCCAGGCCGAGATGGACCGCATCGCCCAATCGCGCGAGGAATCGCAGCCGCTGCGCAGTCGCACTGGCGGGTCGACCTTCAAGAATCCGCCCGGCCACAAGGCGTGGGCGTTGATCGACGCCGCTGGATGCCGCGGGCTGGTGCACGGCGGCGCGCAAGTTTCGGAAAAGCATTGCAATTTCCTTTTGAACCTTGGGGAAGCGACCAGTAGCGATATCGAGGAACTGGGCGAAGAAGTGCGCCGCCGCGTCGCCGCCAAGACCAACATCATGCTGGAATGGGAAATCCAGCGCGTCGGCGAGCCGTGAGCAAGTCAGACGCCGAATTTGAATCCGGGATCGTGTCCAACGTCGAGCAGCACGGGTGCAGCATTATGTTCGTGTTCGATCCGGACGAAGGCAAGGCAGATTTTGCCTACTCAATCGGTTTCCCGAAAAGTCTTGCCCAGCCCGAGGTCATCGTTTTCGGGCTTCAGAAAAAACTTATGCTGTCCATGATCAACGAGACCTATCGGCAATGTGCCCAAGAAGGATTGAAGCTTCACGATGGCGCGGTGATTCGTGACCTGCTGGAAGGGTTCGATTGCATCGTCCGTGAAATTCCGGAAGGCCGAATCGAGAGCGAATATTTCGGTAGTGCGATGTGGTATCGACGAGCCATTATGGGCGAAGAAATGGACCGGGCGTTTCAGATTTTCTGGCCTGGCGCGGTAACCGGGTTATTCCCTTGGGATGAGTCCGCCGATCCTGAAATTGTTGGGCCGCAATCAGAATTGTTGGAAGAGTTGAGAACGTGAACAAGAATATGAACGTCGCCGTCCTGATGGGCGGCTGGTCGGCCGAGCGCGACGTGTCGTTGATGAGCGGGCGCGGCGTGGTCGAGGCGTTGCAGGCGCGCGGCTGGTCCAACGTGACTCCGGTCGACATGGACCGCAACATCGGCGCGGTGCTGACCGGGCTTCGGCCTGACGTGGTGTTCAACGCGCTTCACGGCACGCCGGGCGAGGATGGCACGGTGCAGGGGATGCTCGACCTGATGCAGATTCCCTACACCCATTCGGGCTGCACCACCTCCGCGATCGCGATCGACAAGGAATTGACCAAAGCAGTGCTGGTGCCGCGCGGGATCCGCATGCCCGGCGGCCAGATGGTCGACAGCGTTTCGCTGTATGAAGGCGATCCGATGGCGCGGCCCTATGTGCTCAAGCCGGTCAACGAAGGATCGTCGGTCGGGGTGGCGATCGTCACCGAGCGCGGCAATATGGGCAATCCGATCAGTGCCCAGGCAACCGGGCCGTGGCAGCAGTTCGAGCGGCTGTTGGCGGAGCCGTTCATCAAGGGGCGCGAGCTGACCGTGGCAGTGCTGATCGACGAGGCGTTATGCGTCACCGAGCTGGTGCCGCACGGCGAATTCTATGATTTCGCGGCCAAATATACCGATGGCGAGACCGACCATATCTGCCCCGCCGACGTGCCCGCCAACATCGCGAAAGCGATGATGGACATGGCGCTGGAATCGCACCGATTGCTCGGCTGCAAGGGCGCGTCGCGGTCGGATTTCCGCTGGGACGACGAGCAGGGCGAGGCTGGGCTCTATCTGCTTGAAGTCAACACCCAGCCGGGGATGACCCCGCTCAGCCTGGTGCCCGAGCAAGCGAAACAGCGCGGGATCGAATATGGCGAATTGGTCGAGCGGTTGATCGCTGACGCAATCTCGGGCGCGGACACCCCATGAGCAGTGCCCGCGTCCGTCGCGGATCGCCCGGCAAGGCACGGCCGCGCGCCAAAAGCGGATCGCGGGTCAATGTCCCCAAGCGGCTGGTCGCCAAGCTACCGGTCGAACAGGCTGGTGCCAACCGGCTGGCGCGGTGGACGGTCGGGCTGTTCGCCGCCGCGATTGTCGCGGTGGCCGCGGTGGCGATGGAAGTGCCGGCCAAGGTCGGCGCCGCAGCCGGCGAGGCGGTCGGCGAGGCGGGCTTCCGGGTCCGCAGCGTCGATGTGACGGGCGTGCAGCGGATGGATAGCCGCCCGGTATTCCAGATCGCGCTGGACCAGAAGAGCATGGCGATGCCGCTGGTCGATGTCGCCGGGATCCGCGAAAAATTGCTGCGTTACGGCTGGGTCAAGGATGCGCGCGTGTCGCGGCGGCTGCCCGATACGTTGGTGATCGACATCGTCGAGCGAGAGCCCGCAGCGCTGTGGCAGGACAAGTCGAAATTGTCGCTGATCGATAGCGACGGCGTGGTGCTCGACCGGGTCATGGTCAGCGACATGCCCGATCTGCCGCTACTGGTCGGCCCCGGCGCCAACGCCCAGAACGCGAAACTCGGCGTTTTGCTGGGCGCGGTGCCGAGCTTGAAGCCGCAACTGGAGTCGGCGACATGGGTCGGCGAGCGGCGCTGGGACCTCGCTTTCCAGTCGGGCGAGACGGTCGTCCTGCCCGAAGGCGAGGAAGATGCGAAGAAGGCGCTTGCCAAATTCGCCGAGCTGGACAAATCGGCGGGCTTGCTCGGACGCGGAATCAAGCGCTTCGACCTTCGAATCCCCGGCAAGATGATCGTCCGCCTGCCGCAAGTCCCGATCGCCTCCGTCGAACCCAAGCAGGAAAGCTGACCCCCAACCCCAATGGCCGCACCGTCCCAGCATCCCCTCGTCACCGCGCTCGATATCGGATCGTCCAAGGTGAGCGCGCTGATCGTCACGCGCGACGATGACGGACGTCTGCGCGTGCTCGGGTCCGGCCAGCGCGAAAGCCGCGGGGTCAAGCGCGGCTATGTCACCGACATGGAGGCGAGCGAAGTCGCGGTGCGCGAGGCGGTGGAGAGCGCCGAACGTATGAGCCAGGTCACGATCGACGACGTCTGGGCGAGCTTCGGCGCGGGCAGCCTCACCAGCGACGTCGCCAATGTCGAGGTCGAGCTTGGCGGGCACCAGGTCGAGCAATCGGACATCGACGAACTGCTGCGCGGCGGCAAGGCGGCAATCAACAGCGGCGACCGCACCGTGCTCCACGCCCACCCCGCGCTGTACACGATCGATGGGGTGGAGGGGGTCAAGCATCCGATCGGGCTTCACGCCGACCGGCTGGGGGTCGACATCCACGTCGTCGCGGCCGATCCGGCGCCGCTGCGCAATCTCGATTATGTGATCCGGTCGGCGCATCTTGGTGTGCGGGCGATCGTCGCCTCGCCGGTGGCGGCGGCGCTGGCGTGCCTGACCGTGGAAGAGCGCGAGCTTGGCGTGGCGCTGGTCGAGCTAGGCGCGGAGGTGACCAATGTCTCGCTCCATGCCGGCGGGATGCTGGTCGGCCTGCGCTCAATTCCGCTCGGCGCCAAGGACATCACCGACGACATCGCCTGCGCCTTCGGGGTCCAGCGGCGCGACGCCGAGCGGCTGAAATGTTTCTACGGTTCGGCGATGACCTCCCCGCGTGACAATCACGAGATGATCGAGGCCAACCAGATGGGGGCCGAGGATGGCGACGAGCCGACCCGGATCACCCGCGCGCAATTGATGACTGTGATCCGCCAGCAGGTCGAAAGCCTGACCGGGCAGATTGACGCGGCGCTGAAAAGCCTCGGCTTCACCGGCCCGGTCGGACGGCAGGTGGTGCTGACCGGCGGCGGCGCCGAACTGAAGAATATCGCCGATTACATGCAGGGCGTGCTCGGCCGTGCGGTGCGGGTCGGGCGGCCGCGCTCGATCACCGGATTGCCCGATGCACATAGCGGGCCGGCGTTCGCCAATCTCGTCGGGCTGGCAATGCTGGCGGCGGGCGGAAGCGGCGACATCCGCGACCTTGCGCTCGGCGCGAATATCGAGCGCAAAAGCGGCGGCGGCTTCGTCTCGCGCCTGATGAACGCGCTCAAGCAGGGCTATTAGTCGTTTCGCACGCGTGATAGGTCTCCCCTTGGGTTCGGGGGGACGCACATGGCAACTTTGGCGCGCGCGCAATCGGGCAATCTGACCCGGTGGCTGGTGCTGCTGCTCGGGGCGGCGGTGTTCCTCAACTATGTCGACCGCGGCGCGATCGCGGTGGCGGCGCCGGTGATGAAGGGCGAGCTCGGGATGAGCGCGACCGCCTTCGGGATCGCGGTGTCGGCCTTCTTCTGGGTCTATGCGCCGGTGCAGCTTGTGGTCGGTTGGCTGTGCGACCGCTTTTCGGTCACCAAATTGATGGCCGGCGGGATCGTGCTGTGGGCGGCGAGCACCTTGCTGATCGGATTCGTCGGTGGGTTTTCGTCGCTACTGGTGCTGCGGGTGATGCTCGGCGTGGGCGAGAGCATCGCCTTTCCCGGCACATCGAAGATCATCGCCATGAACGTGCCTCCCGAACAACGCGGAATGGCCAATGCGGCGGTCGCGGCGGGGCTTGCGCTGGGGCCGGCGGTGGGCACGCTGACCGGCGGGCTGATCGTCGCGACCCTGGGCTGGCGCGCGATGTTCATCATCTTCGGGCTGGCGACCTTGCTGTGGCTGGTGCCGTGGCAACGGGTGGTGCGGCAATTGCCGACAATCGCGGCTGGGGCAACGCTGGCGCGGGTGCCGGCGCGCACATTGCTGGGCAACTGGTCGCTGTGGTCGATGGGGATCGGCCATGCGCTGGGCAATTTCTGCTTCTATTTCCTGCTCGCCTGGCTGCCGCTCTACCTGGTTCAGTCGCGCGGTTACTCGATCGGCCAGATGACCTTGCTGGCGAGCGTCGGCTATGGCGTGCAGGCGGTGGCGGCGGTGGCCTATGGCGCGATCAGCGACCGCTGGACCCGTTCGGGCCGGTCCGAAGCGGCTATCCGGCGGGGAATGATGATCGTCAGCCAGTTGCTCGCGGGGGTCGCGATCTTCGGCATTTATACCAGCGAGAGCGTCGGCGCCTTGCTGTTCTGGCTGTGCGTCGGCGGGGCGGCGACCGCGGCGCTGTCGCTCAACCTCTACGCCATCGCCCAGATGTTCGCCGGCCCGCGCGCGGTGGGCACGTGGGTCGGCATTCAGAATGCGGTCGGCAATGTGTCGGGCATCGTCGGTCCGGTCATCACCGGCATGATGATCGACCGCGCCGGCTATGGCAGCGCCTTCCATCTCACGGCGGGCGTGGCGATGGCCGGAGCCTTGTGGTGGGCGTTCGCGGTCCCAGCGATCCGCCAGGTGGCGTTCGACTGACGAGTCCCGTTTTGAATCAGGTGAGTCAGTTGGGCCACGGCGGACCGAGTTTTTTCGCTTCCGTTAACGTTTTCGCTTGCCGGTCAGTACATGATGATTCAATGATTCACCCTGACGGTTCAACGCGCTAGGCGAAGCGCAGCGCAGACAGGGGAGGGTCCACACCCATGAGCATCGATTTCATCCGGCCGGAGGTCGACGAGCTTCGTCCGCGGATCAGCGTCATCGGCGTGGGCGGTGCGGGCGGAAACGCTGTCGCCAACATGATTCGCCGCGACGTGATGGGGGTCGATTTCATCGTCGCCAACACCGATGCGCAGGCGCTCAACGCGTCGGCCGCGGATCGCCGGATCCAGCTCGGGCTCAAGATCACCCAAGGTCTCGGCGCCGGATCGCGGCCCGAAATCGGCCGTGCCGCCGCCGAAGAGACGCTCGAGGATATCGAAAAAGCGCTGGAAGGCGCGCACATGTGCTTCATTGCCGCGGGCATGGGCGGGGGCACCGGAACCGGCGCCGCGCCGGTGATCGCCAAGGCAGCGCGAGACAAGGGCATCCTGACCGTCGGCGTCGTGACCAAGCCGTTCGCGTTCGAAGGCGCGCGCCGCGGTCGTTCGGCCGATTCGGGGATCGAAGAGCTTCAGCAGCATGTCGACACGCTGATCGTCATCCCCAACCAGAATCTGTTCCGCCTCGCCAATTCGGACACAACCTTCAAGGAAGCGTTCGAAATGGCCGACGAGGTGCTTCAGCAGGGGGTGCGCGGGATCACCGACCTGATGGTCATGCCGGGCCTCATCAACCTCGACTTCGCCGACGTTCGCTCGGTGATGGGCGAGATGGGCAAGGCAATGATGGGCACCGGCGAAGCGTCCGGCGAGAATCGCGCCATCGAAGCGGCCGAGAAAGCCATTTCCAATCCGCTGCTCGACGGAGTCAGCCTGAAGGGCGCCAAGGGCGTGATCATCTCGATCACCGGCGGCGACGACATGAAGCTGATGGAAGTCGACGAAGCCGCCAGCCACATCAAGGAACTGGTCGATCCCGATGCCAACATCATCTGGGGCAGCGCGTTCAACAATGGCCTGGAAGGCAAGATCCGCGTCAGCGTGGTCGCCACTGGTATCGAATCGGAAGCCGGGACGATGGCCCAGCCGGCCAAGGTGTTCAGCTTCCCCGGGCGGACCGCGCCGGCGAGCCTGAATGTCGCGCCGACCCCGACCGTGACCCAGGCTGCCACGCCGACCGCCACCGACACGAACACAACCGACGACGACATGCTCGAACTGACCCAGGACGATGAAGCTGGTGAGCTGGTGCTCGACGGCGACGACGTGCTGACCACGCCGGTCGGATCGGTCCCGGTCGGACCGCCGGCCGATGACGAGTTGACCGCCGAGGACACCACTACGCCGACCGCGACCGAGGATAAGCCGAAGCTGGCCCCCGGTGGCGGTACCTTGTTCGAACGCATGAGCAACATCGCGCGCGGCGCGGCGCAGACCGAGGGTAGTGACGGCGAGGCAGCGCCGAGCTTCCGCCGCGAACCGCTCGACATCCCGCGCTTTCTGAACCGGCAAAACAACCAATAGGCATGGGCTCGGCCCACACGGTTGCGTGCGGGGCGGCGATGGGCGAGTTCCGCTCACCGCCGCCCCGCCACGATTCGGCGTGTCTTGATCTCCAGCAATGTTGGAGCAAGCTGGTATGCGCGATGGGTTGGATCATGCACATGATCCCGACCCGTGGCGCGGCCCGCGCCCTGATCCTGCTCGCCGCGCTTGCGGCACCCGCGATGCCGACGATGGCGCAATATGCGGTCACTTCCCCGGCCGATCCCGGAACCTCGCTGGCCGGAGCGCTTCGCACCCTGTCGAGCGAACCGCGCAATTTTCAGGCCCTGATCGCGGCGGGCCGCGCCTCGCTCGACATGGGCGATACCCAGGCGGCGGCGGGCTTCTATGGCCGTGCCGAGGAAGCCTCGCCGCAAAGTCCAGTGCCCAAGATCGGCATGGGCGCGGCGATGACCGCAATGGGCGATGCGCGCGGGGGAATGACCTATTTCGATCGGGCCTCGGCGCTTGGCGCCCCCCAGTCGTTGCTGGCGCTCGACCGCGGCCTGGCCTTCGACCTGCTCGGTCAGCAGTCGAAAGCGCAATCCGACTATCGCGCGGCGACGTTCGGCACCCAAGCCGACGAAGCGCAGCGGCGACTGGCGCTCAGCCTGGCGATTTCGAAGGATATCAAGGGCGCATCGGCGACGCTCGATCCATTGCTCCGGCGGCGCGATGTGGCGGCGGTGAGAACCAATGCGTTCGTGATGGCGCTGGCCGGCGACCGCGAAGGCGCGCGTCGGGCGATCGACGCCGCCTTGCCCGGTGCCGGTGCACGATTCGAGCCGTTCTTCCGCTTGCTGCCGGTGCTCCGCCCCGACGAGAAAGCGATGGCGGTCCACCTCGGCGAGTTCCCCAAGGATGCCGCCCAGCGCTACGCCACCGCCGAGCGCATTCCCCCATCCCCCGTGCTGTCGATCGGCAACAAGGCCGAGATCGTGGTCGCCCAGCCAAGCCGAAGCCCGCAGGTCCAGACTACTCCGCGTGCCAATGCGAAGGTCGCCAAGGTTAAGCCGCCCAAGCCCGCGCCGACCCAGGTCGCCGTGCAAACCGAAGCGCCGCAGCGCCGGGCCGAACGGCAGGCGAGTGTGCCCTCGACTTATTTCGCGATGTCGCGGCCCTCGCTCGATCCGTCGCGCTACGCCTCCCGGCAACGCAAGCCTGAGGCCGCGGCAGCCGGCACGCCCAAAAAAGCGGCCCCCGCCGATCCGGAACCCCGACCAGGCTTTGTCGCCACCGACGAGTTGATGCCGGTTGCGGCCCTGCCCGAAGCGCCCGAGCCGCTGATTCCGGTCAACGTCGGCGCAGTGCTCAACGATCAGGGGGAGCCAATCCGGACCGTTGAGGCCAAACCGGTGAGGGAAAAGCCGGTCGTGACCGCTCAGGCGGACACACGGCCACCGCC
>JBBQTM010000053.1:0-9966 GCA_038234545.1 Sphingomonadales bacterium | reverse complement strand
CCAGCCGTTCGATTGGGAAGATGCCCTCGGGCTCGACGACCAGCTCGATGAAGCCGAACGCATGGTCCGCGACACCGCCGAAGCTTATGCCCAGGACAAGCTCCAGCCGCGCGTCACTCAAGCCTATCTCAATGAGGATTTCGACCGTGAGATCCTGCGCGAACTGGGCAGCCTCGGGCTGATCGGCGCGACCATTCCGGAAGAATATGGCGGCGCGGGCCTGGGCTATGTCGCCTACGGCCTGATCGCCCGCGCGGTCGAGCGGGTCGACAGCGGCTATCGCTCGGCGATGTCGGTCCAGTCGAGCCTCGTGATGTACCCGATCTTTGCCTACGGGTCGGAAGAGCAACGCAAGAAATATCTCCCCGGACTGGCCAAGGGCGAGCTAGTCGGCTGCTTCGGGCTGACCGAACCGGACGCGGGATCCGATCCCGGCGGCATGCGCACTCGCGCCAAGAAGACCGCCACCGGCTATTCGATCAGCGGCGCCAAGATGTGGATTACCAATTCACCGATCGCCGACGTGTTCGTGGTGTGGGCGAAGTCGGAAGCCCATGGCGATGCGATCCGCGGGTTCGTGCTGGAAAAGGGGATGAAGGGGCTGTCGGCGCCGAAGATCGGCGAGAAGCTGTCCCTGCGCGCCTCGATCACCGGCGAGATCGTGATGGACGAGGTCGAGGTCGGCGAGGATTCGCTGCTTCCCAATGTGTCGGGCCTGAAAGGCCCGTTCGGTTGCCTGAACCGCGCCCGCTACGGCATCGGTTGGGGGTCGATGGGTGCGGCCGAAGCCTGTTTCGCCGCCGCTCGCAGTTATACGCTCGACCGCAAGCAGTTCGGCCGACCGCTCGCCGCCACGCAATTGGTACAGTTGAAGCTGGCCAACATGGTGACCGAGATCTCGCTCGGGTTGCAGGCAGCCTTGCGCGTCGGCCGGCGGCTCGAAGCGGGGCACTTGATCCCCGAGGCGATCAGCCTGCTCAAGCGCAACAATTGCGGCAAGGCGCTCGATATCGCCCGCGTCGCCCGCGACATGCACGGCGGCAACGGTATTTCGGCCGAATATCAGGTGATGCGTCACGCGGCCAATCTGGAGACGGTCAATACCTACGAGGGCACGCACGACGTCCATGCGCTGATCCTGGGGCGCGCGATCACCGGGATTGCCGCTTTCTAGGCGCACGGCGTCTCGCTATGCTGGTTCCCTCATAGGGGGACCGTCATGCTGACCTTGCTGATCATCATTGGACTTATCGTGCTCGTCGGCCTGTTTGGCGTGGCGATCTACAACCGGCTGGTGCGCCTTCGCGCGCTGGTCAAAGAGGCGTTCAGCGGGATTACGGTGCAATTGCGCCGCCGCGCCGACCTCATCCCCAATCTGGTCGAGACGGTAAAGGGTTATGCCACGCACGAGAAAGCGACGTTCGAGGCGATCACCGCCCAGCGCGCCGCCGCATCGGGTGCGCAAGGGGTCGCCGCGACGGCAGCGGCGGATGCGGCGATGACCGGCCTGATCGGCAAATTGTTCGCCGTCGCCGAGGCCTATCCCGAGCTCCGCGCGAGCGAGAATTTCCAGCAATTGCAGGGCGAAATCAGCAGCATCGAGACCGAGCTTCAGTCGTCGCGGCGGTACTACAACGCAACTGCACGCGATCTTAACACCCGGGTCCAGAGCTTTCCCGACCTGCTGTTCGCGGGTCCGATGGGTTTCACCCAGGAAGAATATTACAAGGACGAGGATCCCGCGATCCAGTCGGCGCCGAAGATCGACTTCCAGAAGGGTTGAGCGCCATGCGCTTGCTGTTGACGCTGCTGGCCGCGCTGCTGTTTGCCGCGCCGGCTGTGGCCGAGGAAAGGATCCGCGACTTCGCGAGCGAAATCAGGATCGCCAGGGACGGCACGATCGACGTTACCGAGACGATCCGCGTGCAGGCCGACAATGTGGCCATCAATCGCGGCATCTTCCGCGAGATCCCGACGCGATACGATGGCAAGCGCGGGCAGCGGGTGAAGGTCGGGTTCACGCTGCTCGAAACGCGCCGCGACGGGCAGGTTGAGCCCAACACGACCGAGACGATGAACAACGGGGTGCGGATCAAGATCGGCAATCCCGATGTGATCATCCCCGTCGGCGAGCATGTCTATACCATCCGCTACACCGCGACGCGGATGATCGGGCGGTTCGACGGGTTTGACGAGCTTTACTGGAACGTGACCGGAAGCGGCTGGCGCTTCCCGATCGACCGCGCGAGCGCGACCATCACTTTGCCTTCGCCCGCCAAATTCGGCGAGCGTTCGGTCTATACCGGCTATCAGGGCGATAAGGGCACGGCGGCGGCTGTCACCGGCGAAGACGCGGGTACGATCAGCTTCGCGACAACCGCACCGCTGGCGGCGGGGCAAGGACTGACGGTCGCGGTCGCCTTTCCCACGGGCGTAGTCGACGCCCCCTCCTCTGCCACAAGGGCTGGCTGGTTCCTCGCCGACTGGGCGCCGCCGCTGATCGCGCTGGCCGGCCTCGGCGGGCTGATCGGCTTTTTGTACATGGCGTGGGCCCGCGTCGGGCGTGATCCGAGGGCCGGAACAGTGGTTCCGATCTTTTCCCCGCCCGACGGACTGAGTCCGGGGGCGATGCGCTATCTGATCGTGCAGAATTTCGACAATCGCGGCTTCGCGGCGACGTTGGTCGATGCTGCGGTCAAAGGGCACGTCAAGCTGGTCGAGGATGATGGCGGCTTGTTCGGCAAGACGAACCGCAGCATCGAGCGCTCCCTGAGCGCCACGGCCTTGCCACTCGACCCGGTCGAGCAGGATGTGATCGACGCGCTGGTGGTGCCCGGTGCAACGATCGCGATGGACAATAAAAATCATGCAACTTTCTCGGCCTCAAACAAGGGCTTGGCGGCAGCATATGCGACACGTTTTGAAGGACAGGCGTTCAATCGCAACATCGGCTGGGCATTTGCCGCGATCGCGGTGTGGCTGCTGACCGTCTGCCTGACCGCTATGGTCATCCTGCTGGTCGAAGGGGTGCCGGGGTCGGGCCTGTACCTGCTTCCGCCGCTGGCGCTGGCCGCGGTGATCGTGGCGTGGCTCGCCTTGCCCAAGATGACCAAGATGGTCGGCTTCATCGTCCATGGCGGGTTGATCCTGATCGCCGCATTGGCGGTGATGGGCACATTGCCGATCATCCCGATGGCGCTGGTTACCGGCCGCTGGGTGCCGCTGGTGATCGCCGGGATCGGCCTTCCGCTGGCACTGAGTGCCTTCGCCTGGATCGATGCGCCGACCAAGGCGGGCCGCGCGATGCTCGACCGGATCGCGGGCTTCAAACAGTATCTGTCGATCACCGAACGCGAGCGGCTCGACCGGATGCAGGCGCCGGAGGATAACCTTCAATTGTTCGAGCGCTTCCTACCCTATGCGATCGCGCTGGAGGTGGAGAATCGCTGGGCCGACCGCTTCACCTCGATGCTGGCCGCGGCATCGGCGGCGGCCTCTGCCTCGGGAGGGGCGCAGGGGTTTGCCTGGTATTCGGGATCGTCGAGCCCATGGACCGACACCGGCGAGTTCGTCGGCTCGATCGGGGATTCGCTGTCGAGCGCAATATCCTCGGCCTCGACCGCGCCGGGATCGTCGAGCGGCTCTGGCGGTGGCGGATCGTCGGGCGGCGGTGGTGGCGGTGGCGGTGGCGGGGGCTGGTAATTAAGGCCGGGGGCGCCGGACGAGCGCGATTGGCTCGCCTTTGTAGATGGCGTCGGGCTCGCGGACGAAGCCGAGTTTTTTGGCCAGTTTGAGCGACGCGATATTGTCGAGGCTGATGATCGCGGGGACCTCGACCGGGCCATGGGCGGTGTCGAGCCAGTCGAGCGCGGCGACGCAGGCCTCGTAGGCAATCCCCTGCCCGTGCACCGACGTGTCGAAGATCCAGCCCATTTCGGGCAGGTCCATGATGCTGGGTGCCATGTCGCGCTGCATGTCGAAGAAGCCGACGTGGCCGACCAGCTGGCCATCGTTCTTCCGCTCGACCGCCCACATGCCGAGGCCCGTGGTTGGCCACTGCCCGACCGCCATGAACAGGCGACGCAGGCTGTCTTCGCGGCTGATCGGTTCGCCGGTCAGGTGGCGCACGACTTCGAGATCGCCGAGCGTCGCCGCCAGCGCATCCAGATCGTCGCGGACGAAATCGCGAAGGACGAGACGCTCGGTCTCCAGAAGTGGAGCCGAGCGGGTCACGCCTTATTTCTTGCCGAGGGGCTTATTTCTTGCCCAGGGTCAGGCCACCGAAGCGCTTGTTGAAGCGCGCGACCTGGCCGCCGCTGTCGAGCATCTGGCCGCGGCCACCGGTCCATGCCGGGTGCGAGGTCGGATCGACTTCGAGGCTGAGCGTATCGCCTTCCTTACCCCAAGTGGTGCGGGTCTGGTAGGACGAGCCATCGGTCATCTTGACGGTGACCAGATGATAATCGGGATGGGTATCGGCTTTCATCATAAATTCCTTAGGTGCGGACTGGTTTCCGACCAGCCCTGAAGAACGTCGCGGCCCCCTACCCCACGGGTCCTCGCTTGACAAGGTTCGGTGCTGCATCCTAGCCCGTGCGACGGGTTCAGGGCCCAAGGAAGCCGGTGAAATGCCGGCGCTGTGCCCGCAACTGTAAGCCAGCCCATCGCTGGCGAGTCAGATACTTGTCCTGAACCGTCGTCCGTTCCTGCTGTCGGGGTCAGTGGTGGGGCGTGGGGCGGCCATGTGGCCTGATTCCTCCGTGACGACTGTCATGAGAGGGAATCCAATGGACTACGTGCCACCAATTGACGTGCAGGCCGACCAGCCCGCGATCGTCGTCACCGCATCGCGCCTGCCCGAACAGATTGAGGATAGCGCGGCGAGCGTCAGCATCGTCGACGAGACGTTGCTCGACCATCTCGGCGATCCGGCGATCACCACTTACCTCCGGCTCCTGCCGTCGACGTCGGTCGCGATCAGCGGGCCCGCGGGGTCGTTCACCCAGGTGCGGATCCGCGGCGCCGAAGCCAATCACAGCCTGCTGTTCATCGACGGCATCCGCGCCAACGACCCTGCGGCGGGCAACGAGCCGCGCTTCGAATTGCTCAACGCCGACATTGCCTCGCGGATCGAACTGGTGCGCGGGCCGCAATCGGCCTTGTGGGGCTCGGAAGCGATCGGCGGGGTGATTGCGGTTGAAGGCAATCCCGCATCGGGGATTGGCGCGAGCGGGTCCGTCGAAGGCGGCTCTTCCGGCTTTCGCCGCGCTGCCGGGTCGGCGAGCTACGGCAGCGACGCGTTGGGGATTGCGCTGGCAGTCGGGCACCAGTCGGCGGATGGAATCGACAGCTTCGACGGGCCCATTGAGGGCGAACGGGGCGAGCGCGACGGTTTTACCAGCAATGCATTGCGCGGATTGGCACGCTGGTCGCCGGTGGACAAGCTGGCGCTGACCGCTTCGGGCTTCTGGCTCACGGGACGGAGCGACTATGACGGGACCGACCCGTTCACCTTCCTGCGCGCCGACACGCTGGATCGCACCCGCAACCGGCTTGCCGCAGGGCGGCTGGGGCTGGCTTATGGAAAGGGTGACGACAAGTGGCAGGGCAAGCTGTCAGGATCATTGCTCACATCGCGCAATCGCAATTTGTTTGACGGGAATGAGATCAACGAGAGCGAGGGACGGCGATCCACGGTCGATGCCAAGGTCGATCATCGCTTCACCACGGGATCGGTCGATCATGCGTTGATCGTCGCCGGGACGTTGGAGAATGAACGCTTTGCAACGGCGGATGTCGCCTTTGGTGGCTTTTCCGACCAGCGGAGGAGCCGGCGACATTGGTCGCTGACCGGCGAGTATAAGGCGGGCTGGAAGGATCGGGTGATCGGCGACATTGCGGTGCGTCACGATGCGTTCAACCGGTTTCGCGATGCGACGACATTGCGGGCTTCGGTGCTGGTCAAGGCGAGCGATGCGGTCACGGTGGGAGCATCATATGGCGAGGGGATCGCGCAGCCGACCTTCTTCGATCTGTACGGATTTTTCCCGGGAAGTTTCGTCGGCAATCCGTCGCTTAGAACAGAGAGTTCGCGCGGGTTCGAAACATTCATTCGTTACGCCAACGGACCGCTTTCGGGATCGGTGACCTATTTCCGACAGCGGTTGAAGGACGAGATTGTGGGCACCTTCGATCCCGACACCTTCCTCAGTTCGGCCGCCAACGCCGACGGCAAAAGCAAGCGACAGGGGGTCGAGATCGAGGCCGGCTGGGCCCTCGCCAAGGTGCTGAGGGTCTCGACGAATTATTCCTATCTCGACGCCAGCGAGCCGGCGTTCGCGGGGCACCTTCGCGAGGTACGGCGGCCCAGGCATAGCGGTTCGGTCACGCTCGACGGGACGACGGGGAAATTCACTTATGGCGCGTCGATTGCCTATGTCGGTCGTCGCGCCGATACAGATTTCAATACTTTCCAACGGGTTGGCCTGTCATCTTACTGGCTGGCCGGAGCGCGCGCGGCTTATGCGGTGCGCCCGGGTGTCGAAGTATTCGGCCGGGTCGCCAATGCTTTCGACGACCGATACCAGGACGTGATCGGATATCGCACCGAAGGAAGGAGCGCCTATGCCGGGCTTCGCCTCGCTCTCGGTCGCTAGCGCCCTCAAGGTCGCGTCGCTCAACCTGTGCAGCGACGAATATCTGTTGCTGCTGGCCAGGCCCGGCGAAATCGCCAGCGTCACTCGACTGGCGCAGGATCCGGCGGAATCGCCTCTTTGGCGACAGGCGCGAGCCTTCCCGGCCAATCGCGGATCGGTCGAGCAAGTCATCGCGGCGCGACCCACGCTGCTGCTGACGATGGGCGGAAGCGGCCGATCGAGCGGATATCTGGCACGGCGGATGGGGGTCCGGACGCTCGTTTTGCCGTACGCGACCAGCATTTCCGACGTGGCGGCCAATATACGAATCGTCGCGGCCGCATTGGGCGATGGTCGGCGGGCGGAGCCTTGGCTGAAGCGACTGGCGGCGTTGCAAGGCAGCGCCGGTGCGCGCCAGCGAGACGCCATCTATGTGTCGGGCGGTGGCAACAGCCTTTCGCCGGGGTCGCCCGCAGCGCAATGGCTGGCATTGGCTGGCCTGAAGCAGCGCCAACTGCCGGGCGGAAAAGCCGAACTCGAGACATTGCTGGTCGCGCCGCCGGCGGTGCTGGTGCGATCCGACTATCGCCGCGGGCAAATGTCGCAGGGGATGCGCTGGTTCGACCATCCGATCGTGACGCGACTGAAGCCTCGCACCGTAACCACCGATGGTCGGGTCTGGACCTGTGGTGGACCGCTGATGGTGGGTGAGATCGAGCGATTGCGGCGGGCTGCGTCTCGCTTGCGTCCCCACCCCTCGATCCCCTCTCAGAAGTGGGAGGGGAGGAAGAACAGGTGAGGATCGCGATTGCTCTTCTGATGCTGGCGGGGATTGCGGCGTTACACCTGCTTAGCCCGTTCGGTTCGCTCGAGGCGGCGCGGGCGATCGATCCGGGGCTGGCGACCACCCTTTTGGTCGAATTGCGCTTGCCGCGCACCCTGCTCGCGCTTGGCTATGGCGCGACGCTTGGGATCGCGGGTGCGGCGCTGCAGGCATTGTTCGCCAACCCCCTCGCCTCGCCCGACATCACCGGCAGCAGCAGCGGCGCGGCAATGGGGGCGGTGTTCGCCAGTTACTGGCTGGGCGTGAGCAGCCCACTTTTGATGGCGCTGGCGGGGGCGCTGGGCGCGGGACTGGCACTGGTCGTACTGCTGGCGTTGGCGGGGAAGCGGACCGACAAGGTCGCGTTGCTGCTGGCCGGCCTGGCCGTATCGTTGGCGGCGGGGGCGGCGACCAGCCTGCTGCTCGCCCTCGCCCCCTCTCCGTTCGCTTTCTACGATGCGTTCGACTGGCTGATGGGCAGCTTTACCGACCGCAGCCTGGGCCAGGCCGCGGCGGCACTCGTTCCGGCGGCGATCGCCAGCGCGCTCTTGCTGCGCCGATCCGGAGCGCTCGACCTGATGGCGCTGGGCGACGATGTGCTCGCCTCGCTCGGCCACAAGCCGCGGCGATTGGGGATCGAAGTCATCTGCCTCAGTGCGATCGCGGTCGGGGCGTGCGTGTCGGTGTGCGGTGCGATCGGCTTTGTCGGGCTGATCGCGCCGGTGATCGCCCGGCGGCTGACGCATGGCCATCCCGGGCGGGCCCTGGTCCCCGCGGGGCTGATCGGCGGTGCCTTGGTCCTGGGGGCCGACCTGCTGGTGCGGGTGATCCCGCTGGATCGGGCAATTCCGGTTGGCGTCGTCACGACGCTGATCGGCGCCCCGATCTTCATCGCGGTGCTGATGTCGATGCGCGGGCGGATGGCGTCATGACGTCGTTGCTCCACGCGCTCGGGGTCGGCATTGCCGGACGTCTGTCGCCAACCGACCTGGCGGTCGACGCAGGCCAGTTGGTCGCGGTGATCGGGCCCAATGGCGGCGGCAAGACCAGCCTGCTGCGGGGGTTGGCGCGGACCGAGGATGCGCTTGGGTCGGTGACGATCGACGGCCGCAATGTCGACGAGACGAGCGAGGCCGAGCGCCGTCGCCTGCTCGCCTTCCTTCCAGCGTCGCGCGAGGCGACATGGCCCGTGGCGGTGCCGGATATGCTCGCATTTGGTCTTGGCACGCCCGATGCGGCGCGGATCGACGCCTTGATCGAGTTGCTCGAGCTTGGCCCCCTCGCCGCTCGGACGATCGATCGCCTGTCGACCGGGGAGCGGGCACGCGCGATGCTCGGGCGGGCAATCGCGGGCCGACCGAGACTGATGCTGCTCGACGAGCCTTTGTCCAACCTCGATCCCTATTGGGCGCTACGGACGATCGAGATCGTCAGGGCCGAGATCGACGCAAATCACAGCACGGCGCTGGTGTCGGTCCATGACCTGGACCTGGTGCGGCGGTTCGACCGGGTAGTGCTGGTGAGCAATGGCCGGGTCATCGCCGACGGAGTGCCCGCAGCGGTGATCGAGAGCGAGCCGTTCGGAACCGCATTTCGCGTCACCAGAAGCGACGATGGATGGGCAATTACGCCTTAGGCGGATCGGCGATCATCGCGGTGAAATTGGCTTCGGCGGCGAGCTTGCCGTTGACCGTCGCGCGGCCCGAGAATTTGCACACCGACGAGCGTTTCTGGACGAACTCGACGTCGAGCGTGAGCAGGCAGCCAGGCTCGACCGGCAGGCGGAACTTGGCCCCGTCAATGGCCATAAAATAGACCAGTTTGCCCGAGCCGGCGAGGCCGAGGCTTTCCACCGCGAGGATACCGGCGGCCTGCGCCAGCGCCTCGACAATCAGCACGCCGGGCATCACCGCATACTGCGGGAAATGACCGGGCACCCAGAAGGCATCCGCCCGCACATCCAGTTCACCGACCGCCGATTTGCCCTGCTCCAACTCGATGATGCGATCCACGAGCAGGAAAGGCGCGCGATGAGGAATGATCGCCTCGATTGCCGTCCGGTCAAGCACGCTGCACCTCGGTCTCGATTCCGATTCCGGTTATTCTTCCGTCGTAGGGGACGACGCATCTTCCCGTAGCGCGCGCCGCCGGGCAATTGCCTGCCGTAGCCGCACCTGTCGGACGATGAAAACGACCAGGACGACGATCAGGACGATGATGACGTAGAGATAGATCGAGAGCACCGCGTATCAATCCTTTGTGGGGCGGCGCATCACGAGACCGCCGCCGCTTCGCGCGCGAACGAGCCACGCCGGACGAGTTGCCGCCGCTCCTGCCCGACGCCGACGAGGACGATTTCCGCGCCAAGCAATGCTTCCAGCCGCTCGATGTACGCCCGCGCATGGGCGGGGAGATCGTCGGCGGTCCGCGCATCGGTGGTGTCGGTCTGCCAACCGGGCCATTCCTCGTAGACCGGCTCGGCACGGGCGTACGCTTCCGCGAGGGTTG
>JBBQTM010000052.1:0-10182 GCA_038234545.1 Sphingomonadales bacterium | reverse complement strand
GGTCCCGATGCGTGCATCGATGCGGTCGGCATGGAAAGCCACGGCATGGCGATCGACAATTTGCTCGACACCGCCAAGGCCCACCTGTTCCTCGGCACCGACCGGCCGATGGCGCTTCGCCAGATGATCATCTGCTGCCGCAAGGGCGGTCGCCTGTCGATCCCAGGGGTCTATGGCGGGATGGCCGACAAATTCCCGATCGGCGCGTTGATGGAAAAGGGGCTGAGCGTGAAGAGCGGTCAGACCCATGTCCAGAAATTCGGCAGGGACTTGCTCGAAATGATTGGCGAGGGAAAGCTCGATACGACCTTCCTGATCTCGCACCGCGCAAGTCTGGAGGATGGTCCCGACATGTACCGCCACTGGCATGACGAACAGAATGACTACACCAAGATCGTCCTCAAACCGGAAATGGCCAAGGGCGACATCAAGGTCAGCTGCAACGAATTTTCTCTCAAGGAGATCGAACATGCGTAAATTCGCCATCGTCACTGGCGCCTCGACCGGCATCGGGCTGGAGATTGCAAAACTCGCGGCGAAAGATGGCTATGATCTGCTGGTCGCGGCCGATACGCCGTTCGTAGATGCCGCCGCCGGGCTCAAGGATCTGGGAGTCGACGTTCGCCAGATCGAGTGCGATCTTTCGACCGATCAGGGCGTGAAGCAGTTGCTCGATGCCGCACAGGGCCGCGAGATCGACGTTCTGGTTGCCAATGCCGGCCACGGGCTTGGCGGCGCGTTCCTGGATCAGTCGCCGGCCGATTGGCGGCACGTGATCGACACCAACATCACCGGCACGTTGCTGTTGCTTCAGGCCGGCCTGAAGAAGATGGTCGCGCGCGGCGAAGGCAAGGTGCTGATCACCGGCTCGATCGCCGGCCATGTCGCGGGCTCGTTCCACGCGGTCTACAATGGCAGCAAGGCATTCGTAGACAGTTTCGCTGCGGCGATCGGCAATGAGCTGAAAGACACCAACATCACCGTCACCTGCCTCAAGCCCGGCGCGACCGAGACCGAATTCTTTCACCGCGCGGGGATGGACGATACCAAGGTCGGACAGGCCGACAAGGCCGATCCGGCCGATACCGCCAAAACCGGCTGGGACGCCATGCTGAAGGGCGAGCATGCGGTGGTCGATGGGCTGATGAACAAGGCGACTGTGCTGGCATCGGGCGTGATGAGCGAGGCGATGACCGCCGAGCAGCATCGCAAGAGTGCCGAGCCAGGATCGGGCACGGAGTGATTCCGGTCGCTTGCTAATCTGGATCAATTGTTAGACAAGGCCGGGCCGGTTGCGCTGACAAGCGCTGCCGGCCCGTTTCATTGCGTAAAGGTGCCTGTTTAGGGGTGTCGGGGCCGGGGGGCGTTGCGCGCGATGATTTTCAACTCGCTGACCTTTGTCGTTTTCTTCGCGATCGTGCTGGCGGTGTGGCAGCTGCGGTTGCCGTGGACCGGTCGCAAGGTCTTCCTGCTGCTGGCCAGTTACCTGTTCTACGCCGCGTGGAATCCGCCATTCGTGATCCTGCTGTGGATCTCGACCGTGGTCGACTGGTGGGCGGCGCAGGCGATGGTCCGGTCCGAGAAACCGCTGACCCGCAAATTGTGGATGCTGGCCTCGGTGGTGGTCAACCTCGGCATGCTGGCCTTCTTCAAATATGGCCAGTTCTTGCTCGACAATTTTGTCGCCATCGCGGGGTCGGTGGGGGTCGAATATCAGCCGGTGGCATATTCGATCGTGCTTCCGGTCGGGATCAGTTTCTACACCTTCGCGACATTGAGCTACACGCTCGACGTCTATCTGCGGCGCGCGAAGCCGGCGACCAACTTCCTCGATTATGCCTTGTTCGTGACCTTCTTCCCGCATCTGGTGGCGGGGCCGATCATGCGGCCGACCGAATTGGTGCCGCAGTTTGCCGAACCCAAGCGCGCCAATCGCGCAATGCTGATGTTCGGGCTGGCCCTGATCACGCTCGGACTGTTCCAGAAGGTCGTGCTGGCCGATGGCTTCCTCGGTCCGGTGGTGGAAAAGGTTTACGACGCGCGCGAAGGCGTGCCGATGATGCTCGATGCGTGGGTCGCGACGCTGGCGTTCAGCGGGCAGATTTTCTGCGACTTTGCGGGTTATTCGACCACCGCGATCGGGGTCGCCTTGTGCCTTGGTTTTGCCATGCCGGACAATTTCCGTTTCCCCTATGCGGCGATCGGATTTTCCGATTTCTGGCGGCGGTGGCACATCACCCTGTCGAGCTGGCTGCGCGACTATCTGTACATCCCGCTGGGCGGTAACCGCCATGGCGAAGGGCGGACGTACATGGCATTGATGGGGACGATGCTGCTTGGTGGGCTGTGGCACGGGGCGAGCTGGACGTTCGTCGCCTGGGGCGGGCTGCACGGGACGTATCTGGCGGTCGAACGCTGGCTCAAGGCGCGGTTTGCGGGATATCGGCCGAGCATGGCGATGCTGGTCGCGATCGGGGCGCTGACCTTCTTGCTGATCAACATCACCTGGGTGTTCTTCCGCGCCAAGGATTTCACCGTTGCCGCGACGATGCTGCAATCGATGGCCGGGATGGCGGTCAAGCCGATCCCGATGATCGCCGCCTTGCCGATGATTTATGCGATGGTGATCGTGACAGGGATCGTCACCACCCATTGGGCGATGCGCGACAAGACGCTCGAGATCGCGATCGAACGCACGCCAGCGTGGATCATTGCCGGCATCTGGTCGATCATGGCCATCGCGATCGTTGCGGAACAGGGGAAAGGCAGTGCCTTCATCTACTTCCAGTTTTGAGCCGCCGCTCAAGCCCGCGGGTATCATGGCCGAGAAAGGCGCGCTTCCCGCCGGGCTGAGGCTAACCGCGTCGGACCGTCCCGGTGAAGCACAACCGGTGCCCACCCGTGACATTCCGCAGCATCCCTGGGGGCGAATCATGGGGTTCGTCGCGGCGGCGCTGGCGGTCGGGGTGATCGGGCTGGAGGCCAATGCCAGGCGCATCGGGCTTCATGCCGGCGACCTCGACAATAGCGAGGTGGCGTGGGTCAAGGAGCGGGTGCGGTCGGACAGCGCCGACGTCGCGATCGTCGGGGATTCGCGAATCCTGTTCGACACCGATCTCGATCGGTTCGAGGCGCTGACCGGCAAGCGCCCGGTGCAATTGGCGATCCACGGCACCAGCGCCCTGACCCTGCTGGAAGATGCCGCGAGCAACGAGAATTTCCGCGGGCTGCTGATCGTCGGGCTGGCCGACACGATGTTCTTCCAGCCGTTCGACGGGTACGGCGGCTATGTGAAGCGCCGCGGCGACTTCACCTCGCCATCCGGGAAGCTGGGGATCGAGATCGATCATATGCTCCAGCGGCGGCTGGCGTTCCTCGATTCCAACTATCGGATGAGCGTTGTCGCGCACCGGCTGGATCCCGATTACCGGCCAGGGGTCGAAGGCCCCAAGCATGACATTTGGAAGGTCCAGGAGGTGGGCGAAAATCGCGCCACCTGGATGTGGCCGCGGGTCGAGCATGACATAGCGTACCGGGCGCGGACGCGCTGGGCGTGGAAGGGGTTCAAGGAGAAATTCCCCTATACCCCCGAGCTGATCGCCAAGGGTCAGGCGCGGGCGATCAAGGCGGTCGCGGCGATCCGCGCGCGGGACGGCGAGGTGGTGTTCGTGCGGCCTCCATCGGCGCCGCAGCTGCGGGTCAACGAGGAAGCGATGGTACCGCGCGCCAAGGGCTGGGACGTGCTGCTTCGCAACACCAAGGCGGTCGGGGTACATGTCGACGATTTGCCGGAGTCTGTGCAGCAACTCACGTTGCCCGAATGGTCGCACCTCAATCGCGCCTGCGCGACCGTGTTCACCGATGCCTATGTGCGGGCGCTCAGTGCGCAGACGCCACGGCTCAAGCTGCGCGCAAATGCGCCGCCGCCGCTGACTCGCGAGGATTGCGTTCCCGAAGAAAGCTAGACCGCCGCCACCAGCCGGGCCCGGACGCCGGCATGCGCGGGGTCATAATCGAAATCGGCGGCGAGGCTTTTGGCCATCGCCAGGACGAGCTTCGAGCCGAGGCCGCTGCCGCGCGGCGCATCGCCCGCGACCATGCCGATCCCGTCATCCTCGACCAGCAAAGCGAAGCGCTTATCGTCAGCGCGGGACAATTCAACGCGAATTTCGCCGCCGCTGGCCGGGTCATAGGCATATTTGCAGGCGTTGCTGACCAGCTCGTTGACGATGACTCCGACGGACACCGCCTTGTCCGGGTGCAACCGCAGGGAATCGGCAACCAGCCGAATATTGCGCGGCGCATCAGGGGTGGACCAGGTACCCTGCAATTCTTCGACGATGGCGGCGAGATAGTCGCTCATCTCGATGCTTTCGACATCGTCGGAAGTGTAAAGCTTGCGATGGACCTGGGCGATGGCGTCGATGCGGCGTTGGGTGTCCGCCAAGGCTTCGCGCGCCGCATCATTGACGAGCCCGCGCGACTGCATGTGAATGAAGGTCGAGACCAGTTGCAGCGAATTGGCAACGCGGTGGTTGACCTCCTTCAGCAGGGTTTCGAGCCGTTCGTTCGCCGCGCGAAGGGCGTCCTCGGCGGCGGTTTTTTCCCGCTCCAGCCGGACGCTGGCGAGCGCCTGACCGAACGCGCGCTCGAGCAAGTCGACGAAATCGTCACCGGCGGATTTGACGACATACTCGGCCGCGCCGGCCTTGATTGCGGCGACCGCGACTTTGCTCTCTTCGGACCCGGTGACGTAGATCACCGGCGGACAGTCGGGCAGCCGCTTGAGCGCTGCAAGCGTCGCCAGGCCGTCCATGCCAGGCATGTAATGATCGACTGCGATCAGGTCGAAATTACCGACACGAGCCTTGGCTATCCCCTCGGCACCACCTTCGGCGGTATCGACGACGTGTCCGCGGCGTCCAAGAAGCTTCGACACCAGGCGGCGGAGCCCGGCATCGTCATCGATATACAGGATGTTACGCGATTGCTGCATCAGGCGTCCTGATCGGGGACCTGGATCACCGACAGGAACAGGCCGAGCTGCCGGATTGCGTCGGAGAAGCTTTCGTAATTGACCGGCTTGGTAATGTAGACGTTGCAGCCGAGGTCGTAACAGCGGGCAATCTCGACCTTGTCGTCGGTCGTGGTGAGTACAACGACCGGGGTGCGATGGAGGCGCGGATCGCTCTTAATCTTAGTCAGGATGTCGGTCCCGCTCATGTCCGGCAAATTGAGGTCGAGCAGGACCATTGCCGGGCCATTGTGGGCCGGGCCTTCGGGGGCGTTAAATAGATATTCCAGCGCGCTTGTGCCGTCGAGGAAATGGGTCAGCTTGTTAGAGATGCCGGCGCGACGAATATTCTTCTCGATCAGGCGCGCATGGCCTTCGTCATCCTCGATCATGATGATGCTGACGGGTTGCTGAGCATTCATTCCGATTTCCCCTCGACGGAAGATTTCACTGGCAATTCAACGATGAAGGTCGAACCCTCGCTTAAGGTGGAGCGTAGGGTGACGGTCCCGCCAAGTCGATAGGCGAGCGAGCGGACGTTGGCGAGGCCGATGCCTTCGCCCTGCTGGTCTTGCTGGCCGGATCGGCGGAACAGGTCGAACACGCGGCTGTGATCCTCGGGCGCGATACCGCGGCCATTATCCTCGATCTCGAACCGCGCGCGGCCGCGGCTGGCGGTGCCCCGGATGCTGATCACGCCAGGCCGGTCGGGACTAAGATATTTGACCGCATTTTCCATCAGATTGGTGACGATCTGCTCGATCGCCAGCCGGTCGTGATGGAGGTCGGGCAGCGGCGTTTCGATCAGGAACCGAGCGTTGCGATCGGCGGCAATCATCTCGAGGCTGGAGGCGATGTCGCCGACGATCCGGTCCATCGGCAGATGTTCGGGTGTAAGCACGCGTCGGCCCTGGCGCGACAGCGAAAGAATGGCCTGGATCAACCGGTCCATCTTCTGGGTCGAGGAGCGGATGAAGCCGATCGATTCGGGCAGATCCTCACGCACCGCGAGGCGGACGTCCTCGGGGACCACGGTCTTGTTCGCTTCGAGCCTGTCGACGTAATCGGCGACCACCTTGTCGGCGCGTTCGAGTTCGCTGGTGAAGCCCATGATGTTGACGAGAGGCGAGCGAAGGTCGTGGCTGACGATGTAGGCGAAGCGCTGGATCTCGTCATTGGCGCGAGTCAAATCGGCGGTGCGTTCGACAACCGCGCCTTCGAGATCGGTGTTGAGCAGGTGGAGCCGGTCACGGACGTTGGTGAGATCGCGGGTGTAACGGCGCACCAGCCAGGTCGCGCCGATGCCGATCAAGATCAGAAGAAAGCCGGTCATCGCGAGTACGACTTTCGACGCATCGGCCGAGCGGCGCTCAGACGCGATCCGATCATCAAGCAGGTTCAATTCCTGGGCGCGCATCTCTCCGGTAGCGGCGCGGATCGCATCGACCCGGCGTAATCTTACTTCACGGATGAAATCGGCGCGTGCACTTTCCAGCGCACCGGACTTGGCCTTGGTCATGATCGTCGAAAGGGTCCGGAGCTCTTTGTCGACCTTGGGGCGAAGGCTAGCGATATTACGCTGTTGGATAGCGTTGTCCGCGGTTAGCAGCGCGAGACGATCCATCGCGGGCGCAATTTCGGCGACATTCTGAGTAAATAGCTTCGACCGCAGCGGATCGGGTGCCAGCAGATAACCGCGGAAGGTTGCTTCGGCGCGCTCGACCCGAACATCGATTTCGGCCAGTTGATTGACGACCTCATAGGTGTGATCGACCTGTTCGCTCGATCGGCCCGCCTCCACCAAGGCGATGATCCCGCCGATGAAGGCGAGGAATAGCAACAGGAACCCGGCCGCGACCGCCGACGCCGCAAGACGATTGAACCGGCGGTCGTCGATTTGCAGCATAGGCCCCCGGGAAACGCGGCCAACGGGCCAGAGAGGAAATGGTGCACCCGACAGGATTCGAACCTGTGACCCCTGCCTTCGGAGGGCAGTACTCTATCCAGCTGAGCTACGGATGCGTGGCGCCCATCTAACCGCGCGGGCGCGCCGGGGCAACAGGGTCAGTGTTCGAGGAAGGAGGCGAGGCGGGTGTGAAGCTCATGGCGTGCCCGGCCGACGATCATGCCGACATGCCCGGCCTCGATCGCGACGGTCTCACCCGGCGCGGCGGTGGCGGCGGGGACGATATGGTCGCGAGCGGCGAGGAGGTGAAGGCCGGGGCCGGGGACGACCACTCGCCCGCCGACCCGCCAACGCCCCTGGCCGGGAAGGTCGGCGCCGAACAGATCCTCGACCATCTCGCGCGCCGCGGGAAGGGGGAGGGGCTCGCCCTCATTGGCCCAATCCTCCAGCATCACGAACCGCCGCGCCTCGTCCGATGCCGGATCGAGATCGGCGAAGGCAGCGAATTTGGCGACGGTGCGCGCCGGATCGAGTGCCCAGAAGGCAGCCTGCAGCACCTCCATCGGCAAGGCGCCGAACCCCGCCGAGGGGCCGCGTGCGCTGGCCCAGATGCGCGCCAGCGCGGCGCGGCTGGTGGCGGGATAAGCCGCGAACTGCCACGGTGCGGCGAGCGTGGCGAGGCGGTTCACCGAGGTCAGGCCGGCGGCGGCGATGGCCATGGTGCCGCCGAGGCAATAGCCGAGCAGGGCGGGCGGCTCGCCAAGCGCAGCGATCAGCGGCACGAGGATCGCCTCGATATGGCCGGCGATGCTATGCTCGGCGCGGGCGCTGGCGGGACCCCAATCGAGCAGCAGGACGTGGGCGTGCGGGGTCAGCGCGGCGGCGAGCGAGGTGTCGCCGTCGAGATCGAGGATGTGCGGCGGGTTGATCAGCGACGGCACCAGGATCAGCGGTCGCCCGCTGCCGCCGTGACTGCGAAGGCATGCGCCGCCCAGCGTCGCGACCGAGGGCGGCTTCGGGGCACGGGGAATGCGGGCTGCGGTGGCGTACAGATCGAGCCCGGTCAGCGCCTTGCGGGCCAGCGCCGGATGGCGCACGCTCTCCTGCCTTACCAGTTCGAGGAACAGCGGCAGCGGGCGCGGGGAGTGGGGAATGCTGCGCTTTTGCTGCACCGTCTTTTGCCCATGTTGCGGTGCAATAGGCGGGGGTGCTACGACACCCTCCGCATCAGGAGCGCTGTTCATGGGTAAATCGTCGGGCAAGGTCACGATCAAGAAATACGCCAACCGGCGTCTGTATGACACCGAAAGTTCAAGCTACATCACGCTCGACCGGTTGGGGGCGATGATCCGCGAGGGACGGGACTTCGAAGTGATCGACGCCAAGAGCGGTGATGACATCACCCACCAGGTGCTGACCCAGATCATCGTCGAGGAAGAATCGCGCGGCGAAGGGGCAACCATGTTGCCGGTCAATTTCCTGCGCCAATTGATCGGGCTCTACGGCGGCCAGATGCAAAGCGCGGTGCCGCAATATCTCGATGCGGCGATGGACATGTTCAGCAAGAACCAGGCGGCGATGCGCGATGCCGTCGGCGGAGCGGTCGGCGGCGCTCCGTTCGGCGGTCCGACGATCTTTGCCGACCTGGCGAAACGCAACATGGCGATGTTCGAGGAAGCAGGACGTGCGTTCGTGCCCAGCGCGGCGGCGAAGAAGCCCGCGGCCCCCGAATCGGATGGCCAAAGCGAAGTCGACAAATTGCGCGCCGAGCTCGCCGCGCTGCAGGCCAAGGTCGACAAATTGGGGAAATAGCCAGCGTCCCTTCGACAGGCTCAGGACAGGCTTAAGTTGATAAAGTTTCCCCACTGCGGCGGCTTTTTTGGGGGTTTTTGTAAACTTAAGGAACGGCGGCGCGAGGGCTGAACAAACGCGCGCCGCGCGAGCCCCGCAGGGAAACATGATCGACGATTCAAGGAGCCGGGCGCACGAGTCGCCGGGGCCGACCCAAGCAGTCGAAATCCTATTTTGAAAGCTTTTTGTGGGGCGGGCCGTCAGGCGCGTAGTCGGTTACCGTCACTGTGATCGTTACTGCTCCGTCGCGGGCAATCGGAACGCAGCACTAACCGCCGGAGAAATTTCGCGGGCGCCGCCTTGGCGGTCGGAACTCGTCAGCGTTTTGCGCATTATCTCGAAGAAATCGACAAGAGGCGGACCCGGGTTCAACTCAACTTTTCCCTGAGATGAAAGGTTTTAGAATGGCCAGTGAAAAAACCCAGGATGCAGTAGCGCTTTTGAAAGAGGATCATCGCACCGTCGAAGAGCTGTTCGCGCAATTCGAAAAAGCAAGCGGAGATGGGCGCAAGGAGAAGATCGCCAAGCAGATCTGCCTGGAACTCAGTGTCCACGCCATGATTGAAGAAGAGATTTTCTATCCGGCCTGCGAAGGCAAGATCGAGGAGGATCTGCTCAAGGAAGCCTATGTCGAGCATGATGGCGCCAAGGTACTGATCGCCGAGATCATGGCCGGCGGGCCCGACGATGAATATTACGACGCCAAGGTCACGGTTCTGCAGGAGCAGATCGAGCATCATGTCGAGGAAGAGGAAAAGCGCATGGAGGGCATGTTCGCCCAGGCACGCAAGGCCGGACTGGACATGGACGCTTTGGGTATCGAGCTGGCTGCGCGAAAAGAGCAATTGACCGCCGAGTTTGAATCGAAGGGGTTGCCGAAGCCGTCGCTCACCACCCTGGAAACCACATCGGTCTGAGAAGGCGTTGGAGCGTATCAATGTTGTTTCAGAAGAACCGGTGCAACCACACCAAGCCATGGCACGCCGACGATATCGAACAGATGGCCGAATTGATCTTCGCGGGTCGGTCAATTCCCGAAATGGCCGACGCCCTCGGGCGATCGCAAGAGGCGGTTCGAACGAAAGCCAACGATCTGGACTTCCTGCCCAAGCGAGCACGCCGCAAATCGGTCAGTTGCGTTTAGCTGCGGCGGCTGGGTCGCGAAGGTAAAGTGAAGAGCTGGCTTTCGAAGCGCGAAGGCAGTGAGATTAGCCTGCAAAAATTCTATTACAAGTCTTGTTTGAGTGTCGAAACCACCACATGTTGTGGATGCAACTCAACACAGCGAAAGGAGGTGATCCGATGTCTCATGGTTCAGCTAAGGGGTCGGAGAAGTTCGTTCGGGAGATGCGCTTCTAGCAGCGCCATGGTCTCCCGGGCTGGAGCGTTCCGGCCGCTGACCATGTATCGG
>JBBQTM010000051.1:0-10609 GCA_038234545.1 Sphingomonadales bacterium | reverse complement strand
TTGCCGGCAAGCGCCATCGGCTGATCAGCCACAATTCGAAATATATCCGCCAGAACCGCGGCACCGAAGTCTTGTCATCGGCGGATACGCCGCGGGTCAAGCTTTGGGCGCCCTACGGCCTCAACTAGGAGCTAGCGGACAATGGCAAGAGTCAAACGCGGCGTCACCACGCGCGCCAAGCACAAGCGGATTTTGGACAATGCGAAGGGCTATTATGGCCGTCGCAAGAACACCATCCGTATCGCCCGCCAGGCCGTCGAAAAGGCCGGGCAGTACGCCTATCGCGATCGCAAGGTTAAGAAGCGGTCTTTCCGCGCCCTGTGGATCCAGCGCATCAACGCGGCCGTCCGCGCGGAAGGCCTGACCTACGGCCAGTTCATCCACGCGCTCAAGCTCGCCAACATCGACCTCGACCGCAAGGTCCTGGCCGATATCGCGATGCACGAAGCCGAAGCCTTCTCCGCGATCATCGCGCAAGCGAAAGCGGCCATGCCCAAGGACGACACCGCCAAGGCGGCGTAAGCTTTCGGGGCTATCGAACAATGAAAGGGCGTCCGGAGCAATCCGGGCGCCCTTTCCTTATGGCGCGTCCGGCAGGCGGTCGAGCGCGGCGCGGTCCCATTGCGCAAGGTCGGCGGCGGCGGCGTAGGTGGACTGGAGAAAGGCGAGCAAGGTCGCTTCGGGGTCGGCGGCGGTGACTACCTCGGCGTAGGGCAGGACATATTCGCCGAGATCCTTGTCGAAGTGGCCCCGAGTGATCGCGGCGTCGCGGAAGCCGGCGGGCTCGGGATAAGCGTAGCTGTAGAAGATTGGGTCGGCGGCTTGTGCCGCGCTGCCGGGCCAGAAGCCGGCGGAGGATTCCTCGTGGCTATAGGCTTCACGGGTGACCCGGTCAGGCAGGCCGGGGACACCGCCTGGGTGGGGTGGTGCGGTGCGGCCCGAGAAGCGGGTCACGGCGAGGTCGAAGCTGCCCCACCAGAACTGGACCGGGCTGGCCTTGCCGCCGAAACCGGCGCGGAATGTCTCGAAAATCGGCACGATGCGCGCGAGCATGTCGCGCAGTACCTCGGCACTGGTCGGATTGTAGGCGCGCGGGGCCTGGTCGTCAGCGAACGGCAGCGCGTCGGCGACTTCGTTAGGGTGCCGTTGAAGCTTGACCGCAGTCCGTGGCGGTCGAGCATCGCCACGAAGTCGCGGTGGAAATTGGCGATGGTCAGGCCGTCGGCGAACGCGATCCGGTCATGCGCGCCGTCGCTGACCCGCAGGGTAAGGGCATGCTCGCACAGGTCGAGGCCGAGGGTGAAGCTGCGGCCGTCGGGCGCAGCGGTCGGTGCGGTGACCAGCCCCGACGCGACCGGATGGAGCGTGACCTGCCAGCCGTGATTGACCCACGGCGCATGCTTCACTCGGAGCTTTCCGGGCATCTGGCTGATCAAATGGAGCGTCGCGATCGTCGGCGAATCGCGGGCGGTGTCGAACATGGGCCAGGTGGCGCTCATGCCGCCAGCTTAGTCTCCCCGTCGAGCAGGGGATAGGCCGGCAATGTCAGGAATTCCTCGAAGTCGCGGGTGGTGACGAGGGTGTAGAACAGGCTCGCTGCTTTTTCGAGGTCTGGCGTATCTGGGAGGTTGGCAAGCTCCTCTCGGAACAGCTCCTCGAACAGATCGGCGCTGAACAGGCGTCCGTCGTCGAGCCGCGCCTCGAAGCGGAGCCATTGCCACAGTTGCGAGCGGCAGATCTCCGCCGTCGCGGCGTCTTCCATCAGATTGTAGAGCGGCACCGCGCCGCGCCCGCCGAGCCAGGCTGCGATATATTGCGTGGCCACGCGGATGTTCTCGCGCGCGCCGGCTTCGGTGCGGACCCCTGCGTGGATCTCGAGCATCGCCTCGCGCGTCGGGAGATCGGCGACCCGGCGGCCGAGCTGGTTGGGGCGAGGCATGGCCGCGAAGGCCTCCATCGCCACATCGACCAAGGCCGGATGCGCGACCCAGGTGCCGTCATGACCGTTGCGGACCTCACGCTCCTTGTCGGCGCGGACCTTGGCCAGCGCGGCATCGTTGGCGGCGGGGTCGTCCTTGACCGGGATCTGCGCTGCCATCCCGCCCATCGCATGCGCGCCGCGACGGTGGCAGGTGTCGATCAGACGCAGCGAATAAGCCGCGAGGAAGGCCTTATCCATGGTCATCGCCGAGCGATCGGGGGTGAGCCGATCGTGGCTCCGCCCGATGCGCTTGATGGTCGAGAAGATATAGTCCCAGCGGCCGCAATTGAGCCCGACGATATGATCTTTCAGCGCGTGGAGGATCTCGTCCATCTGGAAAGCGGCGTCGATCGTTTCGATCAGCACGGTGACGCGGGTGGAGCCGTGGGGCAAGCCGAGCTGTTCCTCCGCAAAGGTGATGACGTCGCTCCATAAGGCCGCTTCCTCTGCGGACTCCAGCTTGGGCAGATAATAATAGGCGCCCGAGCCGGCGGCGCGCGCGGCGGCGGCATTGTGGAAGAGGTAGAGCGCGAAATCGACGAATGCGCCCGACAGCGGCTGGCCGTCGAGAGTCAGGTGGCGCTCGTCGAGGTGGAGGCCGCGCGGGCGGACGATGAGGACGGCGGGCTTGTCGGCGAGCTGATAATTCTTGCCGGTGGCGGGATCGGTGAAGGCGAGCGTTCCGCGCCAGCGGTCGATCAGGTTGGCCTGGCCGTCGATGATATTGTCCCACGTCGGCGCGGTCGAATCCTCGAAATCGGCCATGAAGGTCTTCGCGCCCGAATTAAGCGCGTTGATGACCATCTTGCGCGTGGTCGGGCCGGTGATCTCGACGCGGCGATCCTGCAGATCCGAGGGGGCTGGCGACACCGACCACTCGGAATCGCGAACAACGGCGGTGTCGGAGCGGAAGTCCGGCATCTCTCCTAGGTCGTAGCGCTTCTGCTTCGCGACCCGCTGCTCGAGCAGCTCGCGGCGGCGCGCATCGAACCGGCGATGGATCTCGCCGAGCAGGGCGAGCGCGGCCGGGGTGAGGATTTCCCCGGCCCGGGGGTGATCGCTCGATGCGGCTTCGACCGTCCGCTCGGCGAGTGTCGATTGGCTCACGCACGCGCCTCATGAGTGATGACATAGCGGGTCGTGGCGTTGAGGCGGTCGCGGAAGGTCAGCCGCTGCCATTCGGTGCGCGCGCGCGTGGGATCGACGAACGGACCCGAAATCTCTTCGGTGCCGGGAACGACCTCGTCGAACTGGCAGTCGCGATATTCGCCGCCGATGACCCAATATTTGCTTGCCATGATGTACTCCTCTCGAACTCGAACGATGTCAGGCGGCCGCCTTGGTGAACTGGTCGGCTTCGGTGGATTCGGACAATGCGGTGGTCGACGAGGCGCCGGCCGACAGGGTCAGTACGACCTTGTCGAAGTAACCCGTGCCGACTTCGCGCTGGTGGCGGGTGGCGGTGTAGCCATCCTTCTCGCTGGCGAATTCGGCCTGCTGGAGCCGCGAGTAAGCCGCCATGCCTTCCTCGCGATAGGCGCCGGCAAGCTCGAACATGGCATGGTTGAGGCTGTGGAAGCCGGCCAGGGTGACGAACTGGAACTTGTAGCCCATCGCGCCGAGTTCGCGCTGGAACTTGGCGATGGTGTCCTTGTCGAGCTTGGCTTCCCAGTTGAAGCTGGGCGAACAATTGTAGGCCAGGAGTTTGCCGGGATATTTGGCATGGACGGCCTCGGCGAACCGCCTTGCATCGTCGAGGTCGGGGTTGCTGGTCTCCCACCACAACAAATCGGCATGTTCGGCGAAGGCCAGGCCGCGAGCGATGCAATGATCGAGACCGGTGCCGTCCTTGAGGCGGAAGAAGCCCTCGGGCGTGCGCTCGCCAGTCAGGAAGGGGCGGTCGCGCTCATCGACATCGCTGGTGATCAGCTTGGCGCTTTCGGCGTCGGTGCGGGCGACGACCAGGGTTGGCACGCCCATCACGTCGGCGGCGAGCCGCGCCGCGTCGAGATTGCGGATGTGCGCCTGGGTCGGGATGAGGACCTTCCCGCCGAGATGGCCGCACTTCTTCTCGGCCGCGAGCTGGTCCTCGAAATGGACCGCGGCGGCGCCGGCCTCGATATAGGCTTTCATGATCTCGAAGCAGTTTAGCGGTCCGCCGAAGCCGGCTTCGGCGTCGGCGACGATCGGCACGAACCAGTCGCGCTGGGCACCGCCTTCGCTAACCTCGATCTGGTCGGCGCGCTGGAGGGTGCGGTTAATTCGCTTGGCCAGTTCGGGACCGGCGTTGGCGGGATAGAGCGACTGGTCGGGATACATGGCGCCGGCGGTGTTGGCGTCGGCCGCGACCTGCCAGCCGGAAAGGTAGATGGCATCGAGCCCGGCGCGAACCTGCTGCATCGCCTGATTGCCGGTGACCGCGCCGAGCGCGCGGACGGGCTCTTCGCGCTTCAACAATTCCCACAGGCGATTCGCGCCGCGGCGGGCGAGGGTCTGCTCAACCACCACCGATCCGCGCAGGGCTTCCACCTCCGCAGCGCCATAGCCACGGGTGATGCCGTCGAATCGGCCGGTAGGAGCAGGAACCAATTGGTCAAAACTTGTCACGGGCAGCACCTCTAACAATTTCGTTGTGTGTCGCAGCGCAGCAAACACCCGAATCGGCCAGTGAGTCCCAACTAATAGGGTCTAAATGTCACAATTTGACTTGTGTAATTTGAGCGAAGTTGACAAATTTCGACGATGAGCAACGCCAAACTCTTCCTCGGTCACCGTCTGCGCCGCCTTCGGCGCGATCGCGACATGTCACAAACCGACATGGCGGCGAGTCTCGCCATCAGCCCGTCCTATCTCAACCATCTCGAGCGCAACCAGCGGCCGGTCACTGCGGCCTTGCTGTTCAAGCTGGCGGAAACCTACGAGATCGACGTCCGCACCTTTGCCGCGGGCGGGGGAACGCGCACCGGTCCCGACGAACTGGCCGAGATCTTTTCCGATACTTTGCTCGGCGACCTCGGCGTGCCGCGTTACGAATTGTCCGAACTTGCCAATAATAGCCCGTCGGTGGCGGATGCGATCGCCCGGCTTTATGCGGCGCTGAAGGAAGTCGACCGCAACCCCGGCATGGCCGACGGCGATGCCCGCGGGCTGGTCACCCCGGAAAACTGGGTGCGCGACTATATCCAGCAGCATCGCAACCATTATCCCGCGCTGGAAGCGGCGGCGGAGACGTTGGGCGGGGCGCTGAGCGATCCACTGTCGATGGCAGAGCCGATGCGGCGCCGGCTGAAGGAAGCGTGGGGCATCAGCGCGCGGGTCGTGCCGCAGGCTGACCTCGGCAATGCCAGCCAAATGTTCGATCGGGAACGGCGGCAGTTCCTGATTTCGTCGCTGTTGCGCGCCGAGAATCGCACCTTCGCGCTTGCCTACCAGCTAGCGCTGACCGAATTCGCCGATGTGATCGACAAGATGGTCGCCGCCGCCGCCCCGCCCGACAAGGGGATCGGCGAGCTGCTGCACATGAGCCTGGCCAATTATGCGGCGGGGGCGATCATGATGCCCTATGGGGACTTTCTGAAGAGTGCCGAGGACTACCGCTACTCAATCGACCGATTGTGCGGCCACTATGGCGCCAATGTCGAGCAAGTCGCGCACCGGCTGACGACGCTCGGCCGAGCGGGTGCCCGGGGCGTACCCTTCTTCATGCTCAGGGTCGATCCGGCGGGGAATATCTCCAAACGCTACGCGGGGGAGAATTTTCCTTTCTCGCGCTTCGGAGGCACTTGCCCGCGATGGAACCTCCATGCCGCCTTCCAAGTGTCCGGGCAGGCGGTGACCCAGGTGATCGAGACCCCCGACGGACAACGCTACTTTACCGTGTCGCGCACAATCGAGCGGCCGATCAAGACCGCGCTGACCACTGGGTTGCAGGCGATCGGGCTGGGCTGCGAATTGAAACATGCCCACAAATTGCATTGTGCCGACGGGGTGGATTTCAGCAATCCGGCGGTCACTCCGGTTGGCCCGGCCTGCTCAATCTGCCCGCGCAACGATTGTTGGGACCGCGCCACGCCACCCGCCGGACGGATGCTGGCGATCGACACGTCGCGCAAGACCATCTCGCCTTATCCGTTCGTCAGCGGGTGACAGGGCGCGCCGCGCCTTTGCATTTAGGGCGCGGGCTTGGCAAAGGCGCTGACCATGACCGCTGACACCGACATGCTTCGCCAGACCTGGACCGCCCGCATAGCTGAGGCGTCGGACGCCACTGCGCTCGAAGAGTTGCGGGTTGCCGCTTTGGGCAAGTCGGGCGAAGTTTCGGCATTGCTCAAGACGATGGGGTCGTTGTCGCCGGAGGAACGCCAAGAGCGTGGGCCGAAGATACATGCGTTGCGTGAGGCGGTGGCGAACGCGCTAGCCGCAAAGAAGGACGAGCTTGACGGCGCCGAGCTGGAGCGGCGGCTGGCGACCGAGCGGCTCGACCTGTCGCTACCCTCACGCGAAGCGCCGCGCGGGTCGGTCCATCCGGTATCCCAGGTGATGGACGAATTGGCGGAGATTTTTGCGGATCTGGGCTTTGCGGTCGCCGAAGGGCCCGAGATCGAGGACGATTGGCATAACTTCACCGCGCTCAATATTCCCGAGACTCACCCCGCGCGGGCGATGCACGACACCTTCTATGTCGAGGGATCCGGGGAGCCAATGGTCCTCCGCACCCACACTTCGCCGGTGCAGATCCGCACGATGCAATCGACTCCGCCGCCGATACGGATCATCGCGCCGGGGCGGGTCTATCGAAGCGATAGCGACGCCACCCACACGCCGATGTTCCACCAGATCGAGGGGCTGGTGATCGATCGCGGGATCCACATGGGTCACCTCAAGTGGACGCTCGAAACCTTCCTCAAGGCGTTCTTCGAGCGCGACGACATCGTGCTGCGGCTTCGCCCGAGCTACTTCCCGTTCACCGAGCCGTCGGCCGAGGTCGATGTCGGCTGGTCGATGGAAAAGGGCCGCCGCGTGGTCGGGGGCAGTGAAGGCTGGATGGAAGTGCTGGGCAGCGGGATGGTCCATCCACGCGTGATCGCGGCGTGCGGATTGGACCCCGACGAATGGCAGGGCTTCGCCTTCGGCACCGGCGTCGACCGGCTGGCAATGCTCAAATATGGCATGGACGACCTTCGCGCCTTCTTCGACGGCGATCTGCGCTGGATGAAGCATTATGGCTTCCGCTTCCTCGATGTGCCCACGCTCAGCGGGGGAGTCGGGGCATGAAGTTTTCGCTTTCCTGGCTCAAGGATCATCTCGACACCGAGGCCGACGCGGCGACGGTGGCCGAGAAGCTGACCAGCATCGGTCTGGAAGTCGAGGAGGTATCCAATCCGGCCGAGGCCTTGAAGCCGTTTAAAGTCGCGCGGGTGCTGACCACCGAGCGCCACCCGCAAGCGGACAAATTGCAGGTGCTGAGTGTCGACGCGGGTGATGGCCCGATGCAGGTCGTGTGCGGCGCGCCCAATGCGCGGGCGGGGATGCTGGGCGTGTTCGGCGGGCCGGGGACGTATGTTCCGGGCAGCGACATGACGCTCAAGCAAGCGACCATTCGCGGGGTCGAGAGCAATGGCATGATGTGCAGCGCGCGCGAGTTGCAGCTGGGCGACAATCATGACGGGATCATCGAGCTTCCGGACGATGCGCCCGTCGGGACGAGCTATGCCGATTATGTCGGGCTGGACGATGCGGTGTTCGACGTTGCGATCACGCCAAACCGGCAGGATTGCATGGGCGTCCACGGGATCGCGCGCGATCTCGCCGCGGCGGGGCTGGGTGCACTCAAGCCGCTCGACGTGCCGACGATCGACGGCAGCTTCGACAATGACATCGACATCCGCATTGAGGATCCCGAGGGATGTCCGGCGTTTTACGGCCGGATGGTGCGCGGCGTGACCAACGGGGCGAGCCCCGAGTGGATGCAGCAGCGCCTCAAGGCGGCGGGGCAACGGCCGATTTCGGCTTTGGTCGACATTACCAATTACGTGATGCTCGACCTAGGCCGCCCGAGCCACGCGTATGACGTCATGACGTTATCCGGCGCGGTAGTGGCGCGGCGGGCGCGCGAGGGCGAAACCGTCGTCGCGCTCAACGAAAAGGAATACACGCTCGGCCCCAGCATGACGGTGATCGCCGACGACAATGGAGCGCACGATATCGGCGGGATCATGGGCGGCGAGCATAGCGGGGTGTCGCCCGACACCCGCGACGTCCTGCTCGAGGTGGCCTATTTCGATCCGGAGCGGATCGCCCGGACCGGCCAGAAACTGATGCTCACCAGCGACGCGCGCAGCCGCTTCGAGCGCGGGGTCGACCCGGCGTTTCTCGATGACGGGCTGGCGATCCTGACCAAGCTGATTCTCGACATTTGCGGCGGGGAGCCGAGCCGGGTGACGCGCGCGGGACAGCCGCCGGCTGTGGCGAAGCACGTATCGTTCAAGCCCGAGCGGGCAGCCGGCCTTGGCGGGATCGACGTGCCCAGGGATGAGCAGATCGCGATCCTCGAGCGGCTCGGTTTCGCCATCGAAGGCGATGAGGCGGTCGTGCCAAGCTGGCGCCGCGATATCGACGGCAGCGCCGATCTGGTCGAGGAACTGGTGCGGATCGTCGGCTATGACGCCATCCCCTCGACCCCCCTTCCGCGCGCGGACGGCGTTGCGAAGGCGACCGCGACGCGCGGGCAGGCGATGGAGCGCAAGATCCGCCGCGCGGCGGCCTCAAGAGGCCTCGACGAAGCGATCAACTGGAGTTTCATTTCGCAAGCCGAGGCCGACCTGTTCGGTGGCGCGCCGCACGTGCTCGCCAACCCGATCAGCGAGGAGATGAAGGTCATGCGCCCGTCGCTGATCCCCGGGCTTGCAGCAGCGGCGCGTCGCAATGCCGACCGCGGTGCGGCGAGCATTCGACTGTTCGAGGTCGGTCGGCGCTATCTGGCCGAGGGCGAGAAGCCGACCGTCGGCCTGCTGCTCGCCGGTAACTCGAGCCCGCGCGGCTGGCAGGACGGCAAGGCCAAGGGGTTCGACGCGTATGACGCCAAGGCCGAGGTGCTCGCGTTGCTCGAGGCCGCGGGGGCACCGATCGCCAGTCTGCAGCTGACCATGAACGCCGGACCGACCTGGCACCCGGGGCGATCGGCGACACTCAGCCTCGGCAAGGCGGTGCTTGCGGCGTTCGGCGAATTGCACCCGCGCATCGCCAGGGCGCTCGATGCGCCCGGCGGGACGGTCGCGGCCGAACTCTATCTCGACGCCATTCCCGCGCCACGCGGCAAGGAACGGGCGCGGGCCGCGTTCGCCCCGCCGACGCTCCAGCCCTTGAGCCGCGATTTCGCCTTCATCGTGCCCACAGATCTCGCCGCCGACGCCTTGGTTCGCGCGATCCGCGGGGCCGACAAGGCATTGATCACCGCCGTGCGCGTGTTCGACCGGTATGAGGGCGAACACGGGCTGAGCCTGGCGGTGGAGGTGACGTTGCAGCCGGTCGATAAGACATTGACCGATCCCGAAATCGGCGAAATGTCCGCGAAAATCGTCGCGGCGGCGGCTAAACTGGGGGCGAGCCTTCGGGGTTGAGCGCGTTGATCGCGGCGTGGACCCGCCCCTCGATCTCGGGGCGTTTCAGCCCGGGCGGGATCACTTCCCCAACCTTGAAACGGACCGTCCCCGACTGCTTGACGAAACCCTTGTGCCACAGCTTTCCGACGTCGTGCGCGATCGGGACCACCGGCAGGCCGAGGGCTCGATAGAGGCCGGCAAATCCTGCCTTGAGCGGTGGGCTGGCGTCGAACGGCACCCGCGTTCCTTCGGGAAAGATCAGCACCGGCCGTCCGCCCGCAATCGCCGCCTTGGCCTGCGTCATCATCTCGCGCAGCGCCGCCGACCCGGCCTCGCGGTCGACCCCGATCGCGCCGTAGCGAAGCGTGACCCAGCCGAACAACGGGATCACCGTCAGCTCGCGCTTCATCACCACCACCGGCGCGCGCGCGAAATGCAGCGTGTCGACCGCTTCCATCATCGAGCTGTGCTTGACCGCGATGAGATAGGCGCCATCGGGGATCACGCCGTCCCACTCGAAGCGAATGCGAAGTACGTTGCGTACCAGCCAGTGGTGATATGCGGACCAGGCATGGACCTGACGCTGGACCGGCCGGCTGCCCCAGGGCGAGACGATGATCACGCTCAGCACGTAATAAAGCGTTCCGGGGTAAAAGGATAAAGCGAACAGCAGGGAGCGAAGCCAGGCCATCAGATGTCGAGCCATACCGCCAGTCGGCGAAGCAGATATTTGTTATATTCGGCGAACAGGGTCATGAAATTGGGCTCGCTCTTCACCGCGTCCTGGACGATGTCCACCTTGCCATCCAGCTGCCGATCGAATTCGTAGGCCGCGCGGCGCATGTGCCAGTCACTGGTGATCAGCCGCGCCGAGCGATACTTCTTTTTGTCCAGCCAGCGCCGCGCTTCCTCGGCATTGGAGCGGGTATCGACCGATTCCGAGCCGAGATCGACGCAACATTGCATCAATCGTCGGCGACCCTGCAGGCGGCGGACAAGATCGTCCTTGGTCACCGCCGGATCGGCC
>JBBQTM010000050.1:0-11375 GCA_038234545.1 Sphingomonadales bacterium | reverse complement strand
CCTCATCTTCGATCAGCAGCACGCGCATGAGCATTTTTCCCCGTTCCGAAAACCTCAGAGCTTCACTCGCCCTTAATGGTCTTGAAGCGTTCATTAACCATGCAACATCTGAAGGCAAAAGGTTAATAAGTCCTAAAAGGTTGGAATCCCGAGGAATCGTTGCGCATGTGCATCAGTCCCCTTCTCCCCTCCCTTCCTTCAAGGGAGGGGTTGGGGGTGGGTCTCTTGCCGCAAGCACCGCCAACTGCCATTTGCCCGCCATGACCCTCGAAGACCTCATCCTGTTCGTCGATGGCGAAGCGATCGTGATCGACAAGCCTGCTGGCCTACCGGTCGACCAGCCGCGCGCCGGCGGGACCAGCATCGAAACGCGGATCGGCGAGCTGACGCTTGGTTTCGCGCGGCCGCCGGTGGCGATGCACCGGCTCGACCGCGACACTTCGGGCTGCCTGCTGTTCGCCCGCAACCACAAGAGCCGCGCCAAGTTCCAGCAGGCGTTCGAGGGCGGGTTTGTAAGCAAGAGCTATATCGCCGTGGTCGACGGCGAGACTCCGGGTGAGGAGGGCGTGATCGACCTGCCCATCGCCAAGCGCTCCAGCGCCGCGCGGGGCTGGCGCATGGTGATCGAGGATACGGGTAAGCAGGCCGTCACCCGATGGCGCCGGATCGGTGCAATCGATGGCCAGAGCCTGGTCGAATTCCTGCCCTCGACCGGCCGCACCCACCAGATCCGCGTCCATGCCGCGCGCGGCCTCGGCGCGGCGATCGTCGGCGATCCGGTCTATTGCCGCGCCGACGACGATGACGAGCCGGGCAGCATGGTGCTCCCCGACAGCGGCCTGCTGCTCCATGCCTGGCGGATCGGCCTGCCGCGCGATCCCAAGGAGCCGATTGACGTCACCGCGCCGGTCCCCGACCGGTTCGGCCGCTGGCTGGATCTGCTGCCGTGACCTCCGATGTGTCCATCCCGGAAGATGCGTTGAGCGAGAAATTCCTCGCCGCGACCGGGCCGGGCGGGCAGAATGTCAACAAGGTCGCGACCGCCTGCCAGCTTCGCCTCGACGTCTACAAGCTCGGTCTGGCCCCGCACGTCTTCCAGCGGCTCAAGGCGATCGCCGGATCGAAGATGACGATCGGCGGCGAGCTCATCATCACAGCCCGCCGCTTTCGTTCGCAGGAAGCCAACCGCGAGGATGCGCGGCTGCGGATGGCGCAAATGATCGCCGATGCCCATATCGTCCAGGCGCGCCGCCGCCCGACGAAGCCGAGCCGCTCCGCCAAGGCGAAGCGGGTCGATGCCAAGAAGGGCAGGGCGACGATCAAGGCGGGGCGCGGGAAAGTGACGGATTATTAGAATGTACGACTTCAAGATCGACACCGCCGACAAGGCCATCCTCTACTCCGACCTCGCCTCGGCGCTGCGCGGACTGACCGACGGCGAACCCGATCCGATCGCCAACATGGCTAACGCCGCCGCCCTCATCTGGGAGACGTTGCCCGGGCTCAACTGGGCGGGCTTCTATCGCAATGTCGGCGAGGAACTTGTGCTCGGCCCGTTCCAGGGTCGCCCCGCCTGCATCCGCATCAAGTTCGGCGAAGGCGTCTGCGGCACTGCGGCCGCGACGCTGCAAGTGCAGCGCATCGACGACGTCCACGCCTTCCCCGGCCACATCGCCTGCGACAGCGCCTCGAACAGCGAATTGGTGGTGCCGATTGTCAGGGATGGCGAGCTGATCGCGGTGCTGGACTTGGACAGTCCGGAGACTGCGCGGTTCGATACGGAAGATGAGGCGGGCTGTGTATTGCTCGGCGAAATCCTGGCGAAAGCGCTCTAGCTCAGCCGCTCCAATTGCTCATCACTCAACCCGCCCGGGATGATCATCACCGGACACGGCAACTTGCCCGCATCGTGGCCGGTGAAATTGGCGACCAGCACGCCCGGGTTGCCCGACGGCGCGGCGCCCAGCACCAAGGCGGCGATATCGCTTCTGGTGCCGATCAGCCCGCGTACCGCCGCCACCGGATCGCCCGGGCTGACGATGATGTTGGGCTGGATCCCCGCCGCATCCATGATTTCGCCGACCGCGGCCGCGACGATCGCTTCGATCCGCAGGCGCTGCTCTTCCTCGATCGCCGCCTGGACCCCGCCCCACTGAACGAAGTCCTGCGGCTCGACCACCGCCAGCACTTCCACCGCGCCATCGGTCTTGGCGGCGCGGCGCGCGGCGAAGTGCAACGCGGTGCGCGCCTCCGCGCTGTCGTCGATCACCACCAGATAGGTGCGTTTTTCCATTGCCCCGTTCATCGCTCACTGCTGCGCCAAAGCCCTTTCATTGGCAAGCGGCCCTTGACCGCGAGCCATGCTTTGGCGTTTGTGCCAGCGACTCATTCTCAACCGGGACGCCCCATGCCGATCGAACTCAAAATGCCTGCTTTGTCACCGACGATGGAGGAGGGAACCTTGGCCAAGTGGCTGGTCAAGGAAGGCGATACGGTCAAGTCGGGCGATTTGCTGGCGGAGATCGAGACCGACAAGGCGACGATGGAATTCGAAGCGGTCGACGAAGGCACGATCAGCCAGATCCTCGTTGCCGAGGGCAGCGACGGCGTTAAAGTCGGCACCCCGATCGCGCTGATGACCGGGGAGGGGGAAGCCGCCGGTGACGCACCAACGCCGGCACCGAAAGCCGATGCGACTCCGAAGAAAGAGGAGCCCAAGCCCGAGCCCGCCCCTCCCGCCAAAGGCGGCGGCGAAACCCCGGCTGCTGCCCCGCAGCCCGCTCCCGCTCCAAAAGCCGACACCGGCGATCGCGTCAAAGCCAGCCCGCTCGCCCGCCGCCTGGCCGAAGCGCAAGGCATCGATCTTGCCACACTCACCGGCAGCGGCCCCGGTGGCCGCATCGTCCGCGCCGACCTCGGCGAAGGGGCAGGGGGCGCCAGGGCCGCGCCCGCCACCGCCTCCGCACCGGTGGCCAAGTCCGCCCCGGTCGAGCCGGGCGACATCCCGCACGAGATCGTCAAGCTCAGCAACATGCGCAAGACCATCGCGCGCCGCCTGACCGAATCCAAACAGCAGGTTCCGCACATCTATCTCACGGTCGACATCCAGCTCGATCGCCTGCTCAAACTGCGCGGCGAGATCAATGCCGGGCTCGCATCACGCGGCATCAAGCTTTCGGTCAACGACATGCTGATCAAGGCGCTCGCCGTCGCCCTGATCGAAGTCCCCGAATGCAACGTCAGCTTCGCCGGTGACACGCTCATCAAATATAGCCGCGCGGACATCAGCGTCGCGGTCAGCATCACAGGCGGCCTGATCACCCCGATCGTCAGCGGCGCCGACGAGAAGAGCCTGTCGAAGATCTCGACCGAGATGCACGACCTCGCGAGCCGGGCCAAGGACGGCAAATTGCAGTCGCACGAATATCAGGGCGGCACCGCCTCGCTCTCCAACATGGGCATGTACGGCATAAAGCAGTTCGAGGCCGTGATCAATCCGCCGCAAGGCATGATCATGGCGATCGGCGCGGGCGAGAAGCGTCCGTACGTCATCGACGACAGCCTGCAGATCGCGACCATCATGTCCGCGACCGGCAGCTTCGATCATCGCGCGATCGACGGCGCCGACGGCGCGCGACTGATGAAAGCGTTCAAGGCGTTGGTGGAAAATCCTCTAGCAATGGTGGCCTGACATGAAATGGTTCACGGCATTGATAATCGGAGCGATCCTCGCATTCACCCTGCCCATGGCGCTCGGCGGTTCGCACGGCGTGTGGATGACCGGCTGGACCAAGGTCGGCACCATCCGTCCGATCACCGGCTCGCCCGGCTTCCTGTTCTCGATCCCCGTCTTCCTCGGCTCGGCCTTTGCCTTCCGCCTGTTCTTCAACTGGCACAGCAACTGACCGGCCTGCGGTGACCGACCGCATTCCCCACATTCGGGTGACGGCCATGCCGACCGACACCAACCCTTATGGGGGAGTGTTCGGCGGCTGGCTGATGAGCCAGATGGCGCTCGCCGCGGGGTCGCTCGCCTCGCGCCATGCCAGGGGCAAATGCGTGGTGGTCGCGGCCGACGCGCTCAAGTTCACCGGCGCGCCCGCAGTGGGCGACGAAATCTCGGTCTACGCGGAGCTGATGCGCCAGGGCCGAAGTTCGATGATCATCGCCGTCGACGCCGAAGCCCGCGACCGCGACGGCGAACGCATCTTCGCGGTGGCCAGCGGGGAGTTTACGTTCGTCGCGCTGGGCGATGACGAGCGGCCGAGACCAATTGCTGAAAAGAAAGACAAAGATGCCTGACACCTACGACCTCATCGTCCTCGGCTCCGGTCCCGGCGGATATGTCGCCGCGATCCGCGCGGCGCAGCTCGGGCTGAAGACCGCGATCGTCGAGCGCGAGAATCTCGGCGGGATCTGCCTCAACTGGGGCTGCATCCCGACCAAGGCATTGCTCCGCTCGGCCGAGATCTTCCATCACATGAACCATGCCGACGCGTTCGGCCTCAGCGCCGGGGGCAAACCGACCGCCGATCTCGCGAAAGTCGTCGCCCGCAGCCGTGCCGTGGCAAAGCAGCTCAACCAGGGCGTCACGCATTTGATGAAGAAGAACAAGATCGACGTGCACATGGGGAAGGGCGCGCTCACCGCCGCTAACAAGCTGACCGTCACGAACGACGGCAAGACCACCGAGCTGTCCGCCAAGCACATCATCCTCGCCACTGGCGCCCGCGCCCGTGACCTGCCCTTTGCCAAGGCCGACGGCAAGCGCATCTGGACCTATCGCCACGCCATGACCCCGCCCGAAATGCCGACCGAGCTGCTGGTCATCGGATCGGGTGCGATCGGGATCGAATTCGCCAGCTTCTACAACGACATGGGTGCCAAGGTGACAGTGGTCGAAATGCTCGACCGGATCGTGCCGGTCGAGGACAAGGACGTGTCCGACGCGCTCGCCAAGTCGCTCACCAAGCAGGGCATGACGATCCTCACCGGCGCGGGGGTCGAGAGCCTCAAGAGCGACGCCAAGGGCATTGCCGCCACCATCAAGACGAGCGACGGCAAGTCCGCCGAGCAGCGCTTCAGCCACTGCATCGTCGCGGTCGGGATCGTCCCCAACACCGAGAATATCGGGCTCGAGGCGCTGAATGTCGCGACCGACCGCGGCTTCCTCAAGACCGACCCGATGTGCCGCACCAACGTCCCCGGCCTGTGGGCCATCGGGGACATCACCGCCCCGCCGTGGCTTGCCCACAAGGCGAGCCACGAGGGCGTCATCGCCGCCGAGGCGATCGCCCAGGCGCTCGGCAACAAGGAGGTCCACCCCCATGCGATGGACCCGCGCAACATTCCCGGCTGTACTTATTGCCACCCGCAGGTCGCCAGCGTCGGCCTGACCGAGGCCAAGGCGAAGGAAGCTGGCCACACCGTCAAGGTCGGCAAATTCCCCGCCATCGGCAATGGCAAGGCGATCGCGCTGGGCGAGGTCGAGGGGTTCATCAAGACCGTGTTCGACGCCAAGACCGGCGAGTTGCTCGGCGCGCACATGATCGGCGCCGAAGTGACCGAGCTGATCCAGGGCTACACCATCGGCAAGACCGCCGAATTGGTCGAAACCGACTTCATCCAGACCGTTTTCCCGCATCCCACCTTAAGTGAAATGATGCATGAAAGCGTGCTGGCGTCAGAAGACCGAGTAATCCACATTTAAGGGGTAAATCGATGCGCATGTTGTTGGGATTGATCGCGGCACTGCTGGCGACGTCGGCATCTGCCGAAAAGCGCGTCGTCACCGCCGACCGTTACCTCGACGTCGCCACCGGCCGCTATGTCGAAAATCCCGCCATCTTCATCGGCGACGACGGGCGGATCACCAGCATCGCCGACGCGCGTACCGTCAAATGGGGAGCCGACGTCCGTCACATCGACCTCTCCGGCAAGACCTTGGTCCCCGGCCTGATCGACATGCACGTTCACCTCGACGGGCCAGCCGATATCGGCGGCTATCGCGGGCTGGAATTTACCGACAGCTTCTTCGGCATGACCGCGGTCGGCAATGCCCGCGCCATGCTCGATGCCGGCTTCACCACGGTCCGCAATGTCGGATCGGCCAATCGCAACGACATCGGGCTGAAGCAGGCGATCGACAATGGCTACGCCATCGGCCCGCGCATCGTCCCCGCCGGCTATTCGCTCGGCGCCACCGGCGGCCATTGCGACAGCACCTTCCTTCCGCCCAGCCTGGAGAAAGCGAACAAGGAAGAAGGCGTCGCCGATGGCGTAGAAGAGCTTCGATACCAGGTCCGCCGCCAGCGGAAATATGGCGCCGAAGTGATCAAGATCTGCGCCACCGGCGGCGTGTTCAGCCGAAATACCGAGCCCGGCCAGCAGCAATTATCTGAGACCGAAATGCGCGCCATCGCCGACGAGGCGCATCAATGGGGCATTCGCGTCGCCGCCCACGCCCACGGCGCCGACGGCATCAAGGCCGCGATCCGCGCCGGGATCGACACGATCGAACATGCGTCATTGGTCGATGCCGAAGGCATCCGCCTCGCCGTCGCCCGCAAGCAGCCCGTCTGGTTCGGCATGGATATCTACAACACCGATTACACCCAGGCCGAGGGCGCGAAGAATGGCGTGCTGCCCGACAATCTGCGCAAGGATCGCGAAGTCGCCCAGATCCAGCGCGACAATTTCCGCGCCGCCCACCGCGCCGGGGTGAAGATGGTGTTCGCCTCCGACGCCGGGGTGATGCCGCACGGCCAGGTCGGCCGCCAGTTCGCCACCATGGTGACCTATGGCATGACCCCGCTCGACGCGATCCGCGCCGCCACCAGCAACGCCGCCGACGCCCTCGGCCGGACGCGGGACGTCGGCGCCATCGCGGTCGGACGTTATGGGGACATTGTCGCGGTCACCGGCGACCCGCTCGAGAACGTCCGTCTGCTCGAAGCCCCGGCCGCGGTGGTCAAGGGCGGCACGCTGGTCGAACGCGCCCGCTGAACCCTTCGGCCGGTGGCGGGTTAAACCCGGGCGCATTCAATGAGGAACGAGCGATGCAAGGCTATCACCAGGACATCGAACAACAGACGATCGGCAATTCGGATTTCCGGCGCGTGCTCTACACCGGCAAGCACCTTCAACTGGTGCTGATGACGCTCCAGCCGGGCGAGGAAATCGGGTCCGAAGTGCATGACGATCGCGACCAGTTTTTCCGCTTCGAGGAAGGCGAGGGGGCGGTCGATATCGACGATCACAGCCATCAGGTCAGCGACGGCAGCGGTGTCGTCGTCCCCGCCGGCGCCCGCCACAACGTCCGCAACACGGGAAGCGCGCCGCTCAAGCTCTACACCCTCTACGGCCCGCCCGAACATCTCGACGGCATCACCCAGGCAACCAAGGCCGACGCCGAGGCCCGCCATCACGATGAAGAATGGGACGGGGGGACGACCGAGTAACCCATGGTCCAACCCCTTCACGACACCTCCGACCCGCGCAACGCGACGATCCTGATCAACGTCAACGGCGTCATGACGCCCCGCGCCGAGGCGAGCGTTTCGGTGTTCGATAGCGGCTTCATGCTTGGCGACGGAATCTGGGAGGGGATGCGCGTGGTTAGCGGGCGGATTGCGTTCCTCGACCGCCATCTCGATCGGCTGTTCGAAGGCACCAAGGCGATCGCGCTCGACATCGGCCTCGACCGCGCCGCGCTGACGAAGCGGCTATACGAAACCATCGACGCCAATGGCATGGTCGATGGTGCCCACATCCGCCTGATGGTCACCCGCGGCGTCCGCTCGACCCCCTACCAGGACCCGCGCGTTGTGGTCGGCGGCGCGACCATCGTCATCATCGCCGAATATAAAATGCCGCCGCCCGAACTCGCGACCAAGGGCCTCACCCTGTTCACCGTCCACGTCCGCCGCGGCGACCCTGCGGTGCAGGACCCGAAGCTCAATTCGCACAGCAAGCTGAACTGCATCACCGCCTGCATTCAGGCGGCGGAGGCGGGGGCGGACGAGGCGCTGATGCTCGACCCCCACGGCTTCGTCGCGACCTGCAACTCGACCCATTTCTTCATCGTCCGCAAGGGCGAGGTGTGGACCTCGAGTGGCGATTATTGCCTAGGCGGGATCACCCGCGAGAACGTCATCCTGATCTGCCGCGACGCCGGCGTCCCGGTGTTCGAGAGAAACTTCTCGCTGACCGACGTGTACGGCGCCGACGAAGCCTTCTGCACCGGTACCTTCGCCGGCCTGACCCCGGTCCGATCGGTCGACGGCCGCGCCATCAGCGACGGGCGCGGACCGATGGTCGAGCGTTTGCAACAGCTCTACGCCGATCGAGTTGCGGCGGATGTTTCCAACGCGTGACCGTCCGGATCGCCATGTGGTCCGGCCCCCGCAACCTCTCGACCGCGATGATGCGCAGCTTCGGCAGCCGCGCCGATACCATTGTCACCGACGAGCCGTTCTACGGCGCCTATCTCAAGGCCACCGGCGACCCTCAGGCGATGGCCGACCAGGTGATCGCCGCCATGGATTGCGATTGGGCCAGCGTCGCCCGCGCCCTGACCGGCCCGGCCCCGCACGGTGCCTCGATCTGGTACCAGAAGCATATGGCCCACCACATGGTCGGCCCCATCGCACATGACGATCTTCCCGGCCTGACCCACGCTTTCTTGATCCGCGATCCGTCGCGGGTGGTGGCGAGCTACGCGGCCAAGCGCGAGGCGGTCAGGCCCGAGCATCTCGGCACCGCGCGGCAGGTGGAGTATTTCACCCGTGAGGCTGACCGCCTTGGCCACGCCCCGCCGGTGATCGACAGCGCCGACGTGCTGCGCGATCCGGAAGGGACGCTTCGCCTGCTGTGCGCCGCGCTGGACATCGAGTGGGATCCGGCGATGCTCGAGTGGGAGCGGGGGATCCGCGCCACCGACGGCATCTGGGCATCGCACTGGTATGACACGGTCGCGGCCAGCACCGGCTTCGGCCCGCCCGAGGAGGGACCGGTCACCCTCGATCCAGAGATGCTAGGCATCGCCAACGCCTGCCGTCCCGACTACGACTATCTGTCCCGTTTCGCCCTGAGGAATTCCGCATGATCGCCCGCTTTTTGCTGACCGCTGTTTCGCTCATCGCCACGACCGCGTCGATTGCCGCGCCGACCACGATCCATGCCGGGCGGGTGATGGCGGTGCCCGGCAAGCCGATCCTCGGCCCGTCGACCATCATCGTCGATGGCGGGCGGATCGTGTCGATCCAGGCCGGCCACATCGCTCCGCCCGCAGGCGCGGCTTTGGTCGACCTCAGGGACAAATTGGTCCTGCCCGGCCTGATCGACAGCCACGTCCATCTCGCTTCGGATCGCGGAGGGGAGGCGGGGCTGTTGAGCTTCGTCCGCGAGGAGCCGCAGATGAATGCGCTCGAAGCCCAGATGAACGGCATGAAGACCCTGCGCGCCGGCTTCACCACGGTCCGCAACCTCGGCGACGATGGCGCGACCCTCGCGCTTCGGGAGGCGATCAAGCGCGGCTGGGTGCAGGGGCCTCGGATCGTCGATGCGGCAAGCAGCATCTCGACCACCGGCGGCCACATGGACGGGCGCGGCGGCCTCAACGACGACCTCGTCGCCCACCTGCCGGCCCCGGAAAACCTGTGCGACGGGGTCGATGCCTGCCGCAAGGTCGTCCGCCGCCAGATTGATCGCGGCGCCGATGTGATCAAGTTCGCCACCACCGGCGGGGTCAACAGCGGCACCGGCCTTGCCACCCGCATGAACGAAGATGAGGCGCGGGCGCTGGTTGACACCGCGCATGCCTATGGCCGCAAGGTCGCGGTCCACGCCCACGGCGCGGACGGGATCAAGCTCGCGCTTCGGGCGGGCGCAGATTCAATCGAGCATGGCACGGTGATGGACGACGCGATCATCGCGACGATGAAGAAGCAGGGCACCTATTACGTCCCGACCTTGTCGACTGTGAATGGCTATCTCGAGCGGCTCGCGGCCAACCCCAACGCTTATGCGCCCGATGTGAAAAAGCAGATCGACTGGCGCATCGGCATCACCGGCCAGTCGCTCGCCAGGGCCGCGCCGGCGGGGGTCAAAATCGCCTTCGGAACCGACGCCGGGGTCAGCAAACACGGTCGCAATGCCGACGAGTTCGAGCTGATGGTCAAATATGGCATGTCGCCCACCGAGGCGATCAAGGCCGCGACCGTCAACGCCGCCGATTTGCTCGGACTGTCTCGGGAAATCGGCACGATCGAGCCGGGCAAGAGCGCCGATCTCATCGCTGTCGATGGCGACCCCATCGCCGACGTGCGGGTGTTGAAGTCGGTCGTCTTCGTCATGGCGCGCGGCGAGGTGATCAAGGATTAGCGGCGTTTCGGCTGCCGCGTCCTAGTCGTCGAGATCGTGATAGTGATATTTGTCGTAGTCGCCGCCGACCCCGGTGTTGGAAAAGGCACCGCCGCGCTGCTCGGCGTAGGCGTCGGCCATGAACCACTGGCGGATGCCAAACCCGATCGCGCCGACCGGAATACCGATCCCGACGAAGCCCATCGGCGCGTCGAGCAGGAATACGCCGGTCAGCCAGGCGACCCCGAAGCCAATTAGCCAAAAGTGAATTTTCCCCATGTCGCTACCCCACTCCGCCTGTTTGCCGCTGCTTTCATGGCCGATGAATTTCTAAGAACGCGTAAACCTCGACGATTCACCCGCCCCGTCGCGGCTCACCGTTGACCTCAGCGAGGTTCGCCCGTATTGGCCCGCTCGTCCGCAGGGCTCCCGCGATTCTTCGCATCCCCACGGACAAGAGCTGAACATTGCTCCCACATGCGAAGGCCGGTGACCCGCAAGGATCGCCGCAATTCGCTCATTCGTGTTGGGCAAAAGTAACCGTCAGGGGCTTCCTGACAACGAAAGGTGAAGGCTTCATGCCGACGATTAACCAGCTGGTCCGCAAGGGCCGCGACCCGCAGAAGGCCAAGTCCAAGGTCCCTGCGATGGAACAGAATCCGCAGAAGCGCGGCGTTTGCACCCGCGTTTACACGACCACTCCGAAGAAGCCGAACTCGGCGTTGCGCAAGGTTGCCAAGGTCCGCCTGACCAACCAGCGCGAGGTGATCAGCTATATTCCGGGTGAGGGTCACAACCTCCAGGAGCATAGCGTCGTGCTGATCCGCGGCGGTCGTGTCCGCGATCTTCCCGGTGTGCGCTATCACGTCCTTCGCGGCGTGCTCGACACACAGGGCGTCAAGGATCGCCGTCAGTCGCGTTCGAAGTACGGCGCCAAGCGCCCGAAATAAGCTGGTTCGTCGGCCGCACCGCGTCGAAACGCGGGTGCGCCGCTCTGAAAGGATTACACTATG
>JBBQTM010000049.1:0-11615 GCA_038234545.1 Sphingomonadales bacterium | reverse complement strand
GGACGAGCGATGGTCCCGGCGGGAATGATCGGCGGGTTGCTGGTGCTGCTCGCCGACCTCGCGCTGCGCTCGGTCCCGCTCGACCATGCGATCCCGGTGGGGGTGGTGACGACGCTGATCGGGACGCCGGTGTTCATCATTGTGCTGCTGTCGATGCGGGCAAGGCTGGCGTCATGACGGCGCTTGTTGAAGGCCGGGGGGTCGACGCGCGGGCGGTTGGCATATCGGGACGGCTCCTGGCGACCGACCTCATTCTCGAACCCGGTGCAATGGTGGCGGTGATCGGGCCCAATGGCGGCGGCAAGACCAGCCTGCTGCGCGCGCTGGCGCGAACCGAGGATGCCGACGGCACAGTAAAGATTGGCGGCCAGGATATCGACGGCACCAGCGAGGCGCAGCGGCGCCGCCTGCTCGCCTTCCTTCCGGCATCGCGGGAGGCGGCATGGCCGGTGTCGGTGGCGGATTATGTCAGGTTCGGCCTGGCTTCGCCCGACCCCGCGCGTATCGACGAACTTATCGAGCAGCTCGAACTTGCGCCCCTCGCCGCTCGGCCCATCGACCGCCTGTCAACCGGCGAGCGGGCGCGGGCGATGCTTGGGCGGGCGATTGCCGGCAAGGCCCGGCTGTTGTTGCTCGACGAGCCATTATCCAATCTCGATCCTTATTGGGTCATTCGCACATTGGAGATCATTCGCTCGGAAGTGAGTGCGAACGACAGCGCCGCGCTGGTCTCGGTCCACGACCTGGCAACGGTGGCGCGGTTCGACCGGGTGCTGCTGGTCAGCGGCGGCGCGGTGGTTGCCGACGGATCGCCCGGCGCGGTGCTGGAGAGCGCCGAATTCGGGGCCGCCTTCCGCGTCGAACGAGACGACAGCGGCTGGATAATCAAGCGGCGGGCGGATCCGCGATCATCGCAGTAAAATTGGCTTCGGCGGCGAGCTTTCCGTCGACGGTGGCACGGCCCGAGAATTTGCAAACGGACGCGCGTTTCTGGACAAATTCGACATCGAGGGTGAGCAGGCACCCAGGCTCGACCGGCAAGCGGAACTTGGCACCGTCGATGGCCATGAAATAGACCAGCTTGCCAGAGCCCGCGAGGCCAAGACTCTCGACCGCGAGCACGCCGGCGGCCTGTGCCAGCGCCTCGATGATCAGCACGCCGGGCATGATCGGGCGACCGGGAAAATGGCCCTGGAAGAATTGCTCGTTGATCGTCACCGCCTTGATCGCGGTGATCGACACGTCCTTCTCCAGTCGCTCGACCCGGTCGACCAGCAACATCGGATAACGATGGGGAAGCGCCTCCATCACCCGCCGCACGTCGAGCGGGCCGAGGGCGGCGCTTTCCTCCGTCATTCGCCTAGCGCCCGGCCGGTGCCGCCGGCTGCTGCTGCTGCGGCAGCGGGGTCACGCTGACCGCGGGAAGCTGCTGGTTGAGCGCGGCCAGCACTTCGGCGGTGATATCGCTAGCTGCGTTGCTGGCCAGTGTCGAATTCTTGGCGACCACAAGGTCGGCCTGGCGGCGCGCGCGCGACTGTTCCGAGATCTGCACCACGCGGGAGGCAATCTGACGCTGCACGTTGGCTTGGGTTGACTGAATCTGGTTTTCTTTCTGCGACAACTCGGCCTCGCCCTGCTGGCGGCTGGTCTGATAACGCTGGACGCGCTGCTGCAGCGCTGCGTCTGGCTGCTTGCCGGCAAGCGCAGTAACCGCGGCTTCGAGCGCCTTCTGTTCGGTCTGCCACTGGGTCTGAAGTTGCTGGGCGCGGGTACGACCCGATGTGATCTGACCCTGGATGGCGGTGCCGGCCGCGCGACACGCGGTGCACTCGCCTAGGATCTTGTCGGTATCGACCACCAGCACCGAAGGGCGCTGTTGAGCGGCGGCCGGTGCGACGGACAGCATGGCGCCAACGGCGACCAACGGAAACAGAATTTTGCGCATCAGAATTGGGTTCCTACGTTAAACGAGAAGAGTTTGGTTTCATCGCCTTCCTGCTTGAGCAGGGCGTGGGCAACATCGATCCGCAAGGGGCCGAATGGCGAGTTCCAGTTGACGCCGACACCGATCGACAGGCGCGGCTTGGGCGAATTGCCGAGGAAGAATTCCTGGAAGCCTGGAGTCAGTGACGCTGTAGGACCTTCTACTACGTCTAACGTCAGCGGATCGTCGACGATGAACGCGCCCGGGCATTCGAGGAGATTGGACCCGCCCGGACGAATGTCGTTCGTGCCGGTGGTCGTCGTACACCTGGCCGTGATGTTTTCGAGGTTGGGCTTCTTGACCCCGAAGACCGATCCGATGTCGATGAATGCGGAAGGCCGTAATCCGAGGCTGCGAATGTTGGCGCTGACCGGGATCTCGAGTTCGATCCGGCCCATATAATAAGCGCGACCGCCGATCGCGTCGCTGACGCTATTTCCCTCGGTGTCCAAAGTCCCGTTCACATCGAGATAACCGATGCGCTCGACCCGCGGGCCAATGCCGCGAATGTCGAAGCCACGCATTTGCGCACCAAAGAAACGATCGTTGAGACGAATTGGGTCGAGGCCCGGCCCGCGGCTAGCTTGAAGCGGGTGAATATAGCCGGCCTCACCATGCACAGAGAGCAGGAAGTCCCTTGGAAGCGAAAGATATTTGGTCGCGTCGACGCGGGTGCGCACATATTTGACGTCGCCCCCAAGGCCGGCGAAATCCTGGCTAAAGACGATCCGCTGGCCGCGGGTGGCACGAATGCCGTTGCGATTGTCGAAGATTGCTGAATAGCCGACTACCGAACTAACCGTCGTACCCAGTTGGTCGCAAAGATAGCGACCGGCGAGCAGCGGATCGCACTTCCGTCCGAGCGGACCCACGCCGTCGGGATCGCTGAAGAAGGTCCCTTCGTCGAGCGTCAATTGGGTTTGCTCTAGCTGATAGCGTGTGCCGAAGCTGATAAATTCCGTCACCGGAAAACCCAACCGCGCCTGAATACCCGTGCTACGTTGCGAATAAGTCGTGTTACGGTCGCCACTCTGGTTGCGACTGAAGCTGTTGTAATCGCGACGGTAAATATCACCGCCCAACAGGATGTTCTTGTCGAACAGATAGGGTTCGACGAAGCCGATCTGGGCCGATCGCGAATAGCGCGACCAGTTAACCCCGGCATTCAATTCCTGGCCCTTGCCGAGGAAATTGCGCTGGGCGATGTTGGCTGAGACGATGAATTTCTCGAGGCTCGAGTAGCCCCCCGACAGCTGGAGCTCGCCGGTCGATTTTTCCTCGACGTCGAGGCCGAGGATCACGCGGTCGGGGGTCGAGCCCTGGGTCTGCTTGATCTCGAGCTTCTCCTGGAAGAAGCCGAGGCTCTGGATTCGATCCTGGCTGCGTTTGATCTTGACCGCGTTGAAGGCGTCGCCCTCGTTGACCCGGAATTCGCGGCGAATGACCTTGTCGCGGGTGATGGTGTTGCCGGCAATGTCGATCCGCTCGATGTAGACGCGGGGACTTTCATTGACCCGGAACTCGATGTTCATGACACGCTTTTCGGCGTCGCGGTCATAGGCCGGGTTGATGTCGGCGAACGCATAGCCTTTCGTGCCGGCGACTTCGCTAAGGCCGGCGACGACATCTTCGACCGCCTTGGCATTGAACCAGTCGCCCGGACGCAGCTTGATGTAGCTGCTGATCAATTCCTTGTTGAGATCGCGGACGCTGCTTTCCGCCTCGATCGTGCCGAACTTGTAGCGCGGTCCTTCCTCGACCACGTAGGTGATGACGAAGTCGCGGCGATCGGGGGTCAGTTCGGCCAACGCCGAGACGACGCGGAAATCGGCATAACCCTCGGTCAGGTAGAAGGCGCGCAACTTCTGCTGGTCGGCGGCAAGGCGATCGGGATCGTAGCTGTCGTTCGACTTGAAGACGCCGAGCACGCCGCCGGCTTCCTTGGTGAACATTTCCTTGCGCAGGCGACCGTCGGCGAACTCCTGGTTGCCGATGATGTTGATGGCGCGGACCTTGGAGGTCGGGCCCTCGACGATCTCGAACACCAGATCGACGCGGTTCTGGTCGAGCTGAACGATCTTCGGCTCGACGGTCGCGGCGAAGCGCCCGCCGCGCTTGTACAATTCAATGATCCGGTCGACGTCCGAACGGACCTTGGAGCGGGTGAAGATCTGGCGCGGGGCGAGCCGGATTTCGGGCTGGATCTTGGCGTCCTTGATGCGCTTGTTGCCCTCAAGGATGATGCGGTTGATGACCGGGTTTTCCTTGATGTTGATCACCAACGCGCCTGTTTCCCCGCCGCCGATGACGACATCGGCGAACAGCTCGGTCGCGTACAGATCCTTGAGCGCGGTATCGAGCGATTCAGCTGAATATTCCAGGCCGGGCGAGAGGTTGGAGTAGGAAATGACCGTCGCCGGCTCAAGCCGCTCGGCGCCGCGGACGGAGATCGAACGGATCGTGCCGGTCGCCGCTACAACGGGAGCCGGCGCGGGTGCGGGCTGAGCCGTGGGTGGCGCGGGTTGGGCCGCATCCTGACCGAACACCGGCGACGACAGTCCGCCGAGGATCGTTCCGACCAGGAGCATCGCGCCCGTATGCGTACCGATTGACTTGGGTGTTGAAATCACGCGTTCCCGCCCTCTTGCTGCTGAAGCGAGGCACGTTCCCGTGCCTCGCCAGTCATGTTTCGCCAGCCCTGCCCGACCTGCGCTAACCAATCAAGCGCCCAACTCCATCGAACAGCCCGAAAAAGCTGAGATCGTTGAAGGTTGCGACCAACAGCAAAGCAAGCAGGAAAGCGAGCCCGCCACGGAAGGCCCATTCAACGATTCGCTCGCTTGCCGGACGCCGCCGGACCGTCTCGATTCCGTAAAGGACCAGGTGACCGCCATCCAGCATCGGGATTGGGAGAAGGTTGATGAATCCCAGATTAATCGAGAAGAATGCGATCAACTGAATGAACTCATACAGACCGAGCGATGCGACCTGACCGGCGATCTGCGCCATGCGCAGCGGCCCGCCCAGATCCGTGATCGATCGGCGCCCGCTGATGATCTGCCACAAGCCGTCGATCATCGACACGGTGGTCCGGTAGGTGGTGGAAACCGCCTCCGGCACCAAGCGCGATGCCGGCAACTCGACCAGGACATATCTGCCCCCGCCGACACCCAATTGGCCGATCCGGAAGCGCTGGCCGAAGCGATTGGCCTGCTCGATCGTGCCCAACGTCGCGGGAAGGCTCATTTCCCGGCCGTCGCGAATGATGGCGACATCGACCGTTTCGCCCGGACGGAGCGTGACGACGGTCTGCAATTCTTCAAAGCTCGGGGTCGAACGACCGGCAATCTCGACGATCCGGTCTCCGGTCTGCAGGCCGGCGCGTTGCGCCGCACTGGCGGCAACGACCTCCCGCACGATCGGCGGGGTCTGCGGCTTTCCGAACGCCGCGAAAAAACCGACGAAAATCAGGATCGCGATCAGGAAGTTGGTCATCGGCCCGGCGAGCACGATCAGGAATCGCTGCCACGGCGGGCGAAGGTTGAAACTTTGGCTGCGCTTGTCGACGGGCACCTTGTCGCTCGCGATCGGCGAACTGGTCGGATCGGCATCGCCGACGAACTTGACGTATCCACCGAGCGGTAGTGCGGCGATCCGCCAGCGCGTGCCGCGCTTGTCGGTCCAGCCAAACACTTCCTTGCCGAAGCCGATCGAGAAAGCTTCCGCCCCGACCCCGAACCAGCGCGCGACCCAATAATGGCCGAGCTCGTGGAAGATGATCAGCGGCCCGATCGCCGCCAGGAAGGCCAGCACCATGAACCATGCGGGGGGTTGCGACAGCATCAGGCGGCCGCCGCTTCGAGCGAAACGGCGACCGAGCGGCGCACCGACCGGTCGATGTCAATTACCTCGGCGATCGAGGATGGGGCGGGAGCATTGGTCCGGTCGATCGCGCGCTCAACCGTCGTTGCAATTTCCCCGAACGCGATTCGCCGGTCGAGGAAGGCGGCGACCGCGAGCTCGTTGGCGGCGTTGAGGACGATCGCCTCCCCCTTTCCGCCTTCGAGCGCGGCCCGCGCCAGCCGGAGGGCGGGAAAGCGTGTCGGATCAGGCGCTTCGAACGTCAGGCTGGCAATCGCGATCAGGTCGAGCGGTTGGGCGCGGGTTTCGATCCGGTCGGGATACGCCAGGCAATGCGCGATCGGGATGCGCATATCGGGCGATCCCAACTGCGCGATGGTCGAACCGTCGACATATTCGACCATCGAATGGATCACCGACTGCGGGTGGACCAAAATGTCGATCCGATCCGACGGCAGCCCGAACAGATGATGCGCCTCGATCAATTCGAGCCCCTTGTTCATCATCGTCGCGCTGTCGATCGAGATCTTCGCGCCCATCGACCAATTGGGATGCTTCAGCGCCTGCTCGGGCCGGGCGACATCCATGTCGGCCTTGGCCCAGGTGCGGAACGGCCCCCCGCTGGCGGTCAGAATCAGCTTTGCGACACCGTCATGGCTATTGCCGGCAAGGCATTGGAAAATGGCGTTATGCTCACTGTCGACCGGAAGGATGGTCGCGCCCGACCGCTTGGCCGCGTCGATCATCAGCGAACCCGCGGTGACCAATGCCTCTTTGTTGGCGAGCGCGATCGTCCGCCCCGCTGCGACCGCCGCCATGACCGGCTCAAGCCCGGCGCAGCCGACGATCGCCGCCATCACCCATTCCGCCTCGCCCGCCGCCGCTTCCACCATCGCATCATGGCCGGTGGCGGCACGGCAAGCCGTCCCGGCCAACGCTTCGCGAAGCTCGGGCAGTTTGTGCTCGTCGGCAATCACCGCGAGCCTGGCACCGGTGCGGCGGGCGCAATCGGCCAAGGCGGCGGCGTTGGTTGCGGCGGTGAGCGCCACGACCTCGAACCGGTCGGGATGGCGCTCGACCAGGTCGAGGGTCGAAGTGCCGACCGAGCCGGTCGCGCCAAGGATCGAAATGCGCCGCTTCAAAGCAGGCCTCCCCCCTGGAACACGGCCGTCAATACCGCGACCACCACCAGACCGTCGAGCCGGTCGAGGAGGCCGCCATGGCCGGGCAGCAGCGATCCGCTATCCTTCGCACCGGCACGGCGCTTGAGCCAGCTTTCGAACAAATCCCCGCCCTGCGCCGCGGCGGCAAAGGCGGGTGCAAGCCAGATCAATGCGGTCGGCAGCATGACATATTCGGTCCACGCCCAGCCGGCCAATGCGGCGCTGACCATGCCGCCGATCAGGCCGGCCCAGGTTTTGTTGGGACTGATCGTCGGCGCAAGCTTGGGCCCACCGATTGCGCGACCAGCGAAATAAGCGCCGATGTCGGTCGTCCAGGTGACGATGAACACCCAGAACACCATTTCGAGCCCCTGCGGCGCGCGGTCGCGAAGCCACAGCAAGGCGATCGCGGGCAGCAGCGCATAGGCAAAACCGGCGACCAGCCAGCCGGTCCCCCCACCCTCGGTCAGCCGGCGCCATTCGACGAACATCGCCCCCGCCGCGAGCGCGACGAGAATGGCGAAGATATATCCGCCGAGAAAGGCCGCCGCCAGCGCGATACCGGCCATGACGATCGCTGCCAGGCTGCGCACCATGGTTTCGGTCATCGCCCGCCGAACCGCCGCTGGCGCGACGCAAATGTTTCAAGCGCGGCGTTGAAATCCTGTCCGTCGAAATCGGGCCACAAGGTGTCGACGAACATCAGTTCGGCATAGGCCGCCTGCCACAACAGGAAGTTGGACAGGCGTACCTCACCCGAGGTGCGGATCAGCAGGTCGAGCGGCGGGAGATCAGCGGTTTGAAGCGCGGCGTCGATGGCCTGCTCGTCGATGCTGGCCGGATCGCGGCTGCCAGACTGCACTTCCTCGGCCATCCGGCGGGCGGCGGCGGCGATCTCGCCGCGCGAACCGTAGTTGAGTGCCACCACCAGGGTCAGTGTCCGGTTAGCCGCAGTGCGCTCGACCGCGATCTTCAGTCGCGCTTCAAGCTGCGGGCCGAACGCTGCCGGATCGCCGATCAGCTGAAGTCGCACCCCCTCTTTTTCGAGGGTCTGCAATTCCTTGTCGATATAATAGCCGAGCAGCCCCTTGAGATCGCTGACCTCTTCCTCGGGCCGGCGCCAATTCTCGGACGAGAAAGCGTAGAGGGTGAGCACCTCGACCCCGGCTTCGGCGGCCGCGCGCAAGGTCTTGCGGACCGCTTCGGCACCGGCGCGATGTCCGGCCGCGCGGGGCAGCGAGCGCTTGGCCGCCCAGCGTCCGTTGCCGTCCATGATGATCGCGACATGCTTTGGCACACCAAAACCGTTCTTCCCGAGCCTAGTCGAGGGAGGTGTCTCGACTTCGCTCGACACGAACGGCGTGATTGGTTGGGTCACCGACCGAGGATTTCCTGTTCCTTGGCGTTGGCCGACGAGTCGATCTCCTTGATCGTGTCGTCGGTCATCTTCTGAACCTCGACCTCGAGCCGCTTGCGCTCGTCCTCGCTGATCTCATGCTTCTTTTCGTCGAGCTTGAGATGATCCATCCCGTCGGGGCGGACGTTGCGCACCGCGATGCGTGCTTTCTCGGCATATTGACCGGCCAGTTTTGCCAGTTCCTTGCGCCGCTCCTCGGTCAGATCGGGGATCGGCAGGCGGATCATCGTCCCGTCGGTGATCGGGTTGAGGCCCAGCCCGGCCGAGCGGATCGCCTTTTCGACCGGCCCGACATTGCCCTTGTCCCACACCTGGACCGACAACAATCGGGGCTCGGGCGCGGAGACGGTAGCAACCTGGTTGAGCGGCATTTGCGCGCCATACACCTCGACATTGACCGGATCGAGCAAATTGGTCGAGGCGCGGCCGGTGCGGAGCCCGACCAGATCGGATTTGAGCGCCTCGATCGCGCCATGCATCCGGCGCTGAAGGTCGGCCTTGTCATACGTCGGCATGTCTAGTCTCCATCGTGAACGATCGTCGCCGTCCCGCGCCCGGCCAGCACTTCGGCAAGATTGCCCGGCTGGCGGATGCTGAACACCACGATCGGAATATCATTGTCCCGGCACAGCGCCACCGCGGACGCGTCCATCACCTTCAAATCGTCGGCCAGCACCCGGTCGTAACCAATGACGTCATAGCGCTTGGCGGAGGCGACTTTCTTGGGGTCGGCGTCATACACGCCGTCGACGCTGGTGCCCTTGAACAAGGCATCGCATTTCATCTCGGCGGCGCGCAGGGCGGCACCGGTATCGGTCGTGAAATAGGGGCTCCCTACCCCGGCGGCGAAGATTACTACGCGGCCCTTGGCAAGATGGCGCTCGGCGCGGCGGCGGATCACCGGCTCGCACACCTGGTCCATCTTGATCGCCGACTGGACGCGGGTTTCGACCCCGGCCTGTTCGAGCGCATTCTGCATCGCCAGCGCGTTCATGACCGTCGCCAGCATGCCCATATAGTCGGCCTGGGCGCGGTCCATGCCCTTGGCGGCGCCAGCCATGCCGCGGAAGATGTTGCCCCCGCCGATCACCAGGCACAGCTCGAAGCCCTGATCGCGGGCCGCCTTGACCTCCTGCGCCAGGCTGGCGACCGCGTCCTGATCGATCCCGAACTGGCCGGTCCCCATCAACGCCTCGCCCGACAGCTTCAGCAGGATCCGGTTGAAGCGAGGGCGGGTCATGCGATCTCCGACAAATGTGACAAGGGGCGGATGCGCGTCTTACGGCGCACCCGCCCCTCTGCCAACCATGATTCAGGAAGTTTACGCGACGGGTTGCGGGACGCCCGAAGCGGCGGCGACTTCGGCGGCGAAGTCGCTCTCGGCCTTGGCAATGCCCTCGCCGAGCTGAAAGCGCTCGAACGCCTTGAGCACGATCGGCGCTCCGGCATCCTTGCCGGCCTGGGCAATGATGTCGGTGACCGGGGTTTTGCCATCATGGACAATCAGCTGGCTCAGAAGGGCATTTTCCTTCTTGAACTTGGCAATCGTGCCATCGACCATCTTCTCGACGATGTTGGCCGGCTTGCCGCTCTCGGCTGCCTTCTCCATCGCAATCGCCTTTTCGCGGGCGAGCAGGTCGGCGTCGAGGCCGTCACCGTCGAGCGCCAGCGGATTGGCGGCGGCGATGTGCTGGGCCAGCTGCTTGCCAAGCAACGCAAGCGCGTCGGACGGAGCGGCGCTCTCAAGCGCGACCAGCACGCCGATCTTGCCCATGTTGGGCGCGGCGGCATTGTGGACGTAGCTCACCACCACGCCTTCGCTGACGTCGAGCAAGGCGGTGCGGCGAAGCGACTGATTCTCGCCGATGGTGGCGATGTTCTCGGTGAGCTTTTCCTCGACCGTGCCGCCACCCGGATAGGCTGCGCTCTTGAGCGCCTCGGCGTCGCCGCCATTGGCCAGCGCAAGCTCGGCGACATTGCGCACGAAGTTTTGGAACTGCTCATTCTTGGCGACGAAGTCGGTTTCCGAATTGACCTCGACGACCGCGCCGCGAGTGCCGCTGACGGCAACCCCGACCAGGCCCTCGGCGGCGGTGCGGCCGGCCTTCTTGGCAGCGGCGGCAAGACCCTTGGCGCGCAGCCAGTCGACCGACGCTTCCATTTCGCCATTGTTTTCGGTCAGCGCCTTCTTGCAATCCATCATGCCGGCGCCAGTGCGCTCACGCAGTTCCTTCACCGAAGCGGCGGTGATCTCAGCCATTTCTATTTCCTCTTACTCCCCTCCCGCTCGCGGGAGGGGCTGGGGGTGGGGACGCAATAAATAGGGAGTGGGCCATTGGTTAGACAGCCCCACCCCTCGATCCCCTCCCGCAAGCGGGAGGGGAGGAAGAGCTAAGCTTCCAGCGCGGCCTCGACCGGCGGTTCGACCATTGCGCCGACGTCTTCGCCGCGGGCGGCGGCATTGCCGGTCTTGCCCGACATGGCGGCATTGGCGATCGCTTCGCAATACAGGCGGATGGCGCGGGCGGCATCGTCATTGCCCGGGACCGGGAAGGCGATGCCGTTCGGGTTGCTGTTCGAATCGAGGATTGCGACAACCGGGATACCGAGAACGTTGGCTTCCTTGATCGCCAGCTCCTCCTTGTTGGTGTCGACCACGAACATGACGTCGGGAAGCCCGCCCATGTCGCGAATGCCGCCAAGGCTCTTCTCAAGCTTGTCGCGCTCGCGGGTCTGCTGGAGAACTTCCTTCTTGGTCAGGCCGGCGGTGTCGCCGCTGAGCTGCTCCTCAAGCGTCTTGAGACGTTTGATCGAGTTGGACACGGTCTTCCAGTTGGTCAGCATGCCGCCGAGCCAGCGATGGTTGACGAAATGCTGCCCCGACTGACGGGCAGCCTCGGCTACCGCGTCCTGCGCCTGGCGCTTGGTGCCGACGAACAGCACCTTGCCGCCCCGGGCGACGGCCGAATTGACGAAATCGAGGGCGCGAGCGAACAGCGGCACGCTCTGCGACAGATCGATGATGTGAACGCCGTTGCGGTCGCCGAAGAGGTACGGCTTCATCCGCGGGTTCCAGCGGTGGGTCTGGTGGCCAAAATGGGCGCCAGCTTCGAGCAATTGCTGCATCGTGACGACGGGAGTCGCCATAGGATAGTCTCCTTCCGGTTTTACCTCGGCGGATCCTGTAACC
>JBBQTM010000048.1:0-12734 GCA_038234545.1 Sphingomonadales bacterium | reverse complement strand
CAGCGCCCGCACCGCCTAAGTCGCCTTCTTCCGTCATTCAACAAATTTGACACTTTTGTGACATTTGGCCGGGGGCGGCGGTTGTCGATTGCGATGCGGGGGCACAAGATGGCGGCACCACATAAGGAGCAGGGGCATGGGACGGGCGAAATGGTTGATGATCGTAATGCTGGCGGCGCTTGCGGGATGCACAAGCGCGCGGCAGCCGTCGGCCCCGCCGGACATTTATGTCATGCGTCACCTCAATACGCCGGCGGGGGTGCCGGACCCCGACCTCACCGGCGACGGCCAGCGCGCCGCCGTGGACCTGGTCGCGTGGTTCAGGACGCGCTCCAAACCGGCGGTGATCTACGTCAGCAGCACCAAGCGCGCCCAGCAGACCGCCGCGCCGCTGGCGCAGAGCCTGGGAATCACGCCTAAAATCTACAATCCGTCGGATACGCCCGGGCTGGTTGCGGCGGTCGCCGGTGAGACCGGCAACGTGCTGGTGGTGGGTCACAGCAATACCGTTCCCGACATCATCGGGCTGCTCGGCGGGCAGCGTCCGGCAGCGTTGGTCCACGAGGACTTCGGTGACATCTGGCTTCTGTCGGGTTCGCCGCGCGAGACTGAACGGTTCAAGATTGCGGACTAGTTTTTGAAGCGCCTGCTCGACATGCGGTCGAATATACCGCCGTCCGCGAAGTAGCGTTTCTGGGCTGCTTGCCAGCCGCCGAAATCGCCATCGACGGTGAGCAATTTCATTGGCGGGAAGCGGCCGGCATATCTGGCGGCGACGGCGGGATCGCGCGGGCGATAGTGGTGGCGGGCGATGATTTCCTGGCCGGCGTGGGTATAGAGGAAGCGAAGGTAGGCTTCGGCGGCTTTGGTGGTGCCGTGCTTTTGCGCATTGGCGGTGACGACCGCGACGGGGGGTTCGGCGAGGATCGACAGCGAGGGCGCCACGATCTGGAACTTGCCTTTGCCGAGTTCTTCCATCGCCAAAAACGCCTCATTTTCCCACGCCAGCAGCACGTCGCCGATGCCGCGCTCGGCGAAGGTGGTGGTCGATCCGCGCGCACCGCTGTCGAGCACGGGGACGTTGGCGTAGAGCGCGTTGACGTAGCGCTCAGCGGCCTGATCCGATGCGCCGGCGGCGCGACCATAACCCCAGGCGGCGAGGAAATTCCACCGCGCGCCGCCGCTGGTCTTGGGGTTGGCGGTGATTACCTTGACGCCGGGTCTGACGAGATCGCCCCAGTCCCTGATCCCCTTTGGATTGCCGGCGCGGACCAGGAACACGATGGTCGAAGTGTAAGGTGCGCTATTGTCGGGCAATCTGGTCTGCCAGTCGGGGGGCAGCTTCTTCGTCCTCCCGGCGATCGAGTCGATATCGGAGGCGAGCGCTAACGTGACCACGTCGGCCTCAAGCCCGTCGATCACCGCGCGCGATTGCTTACCCGAACCGCCGTGGCTCATGCGGAAAGTGACTTTCTGCCCGGTCTCGGCAAGCCATTGCCTGGCGAACGCCTGGTTGATGTCGCGGTACAGCTCGCGGGTCGGATCGTAGGAGACATTCAGAAGAGTGACCTTGCCGCCCGAGTGCTCACTGTCGGAGCAGGCGGACAGGAGGAGCAAGGCGGAAAGCATGGTCAGGGCCTTGGTCATGATTCATCCCTTAGCGCGTCACTCGATGAACGTCTTGACGAATGGACTGGCCGGGTTCGCCATCAGCTCCTCGGGGGTGGCGAATTGTTCGACCTTGCCGTCATTGAGGATGGCGACTCGATCGGCGAGGCCGAAGGCTTCCTCATGATCGTGGGTGACGAGGATCGAGGTCACGCCGACAGCATCGTGGATCGCGCGCAAGGACTTCCGCAATTCGCGGCGGACGCGGGCGTCGAGCGCGCCGAACGGCTCGTCGAGCAGCAGGATGGCGGGATCGCGGGCGAGGGCGCGGGCAAGCGCGACTCGCTGGCGCTGGCCGCCCGAGAGCTGGGCGGGGAAACGGTCTTCGAGCCCGGGGAGCTGAACGAGGGCGAGCAATTCGGTGACCCGCGCCTGGATTGCGTCGCGCGCGGGCCGCCTTGCCCGCGGCTGGATGTCGAGTCCGAAGGCGATGTTGCGGGCGACGGTCATGTGATTGAACAAGGCATAATGCTGGAACACGAAGCCAATTCCGCGTTTGGCGGCGGGCAGGCTGGTGACGTCCTTGTCGCCGAAGCGGATCAGCCCGGTGTCGGGGAAATCGAGCCCGGCGATCAGGCGCAGCAGCGTGGTCTTGCCCGATCCCGACGGGCCGACCAGCGCGACGAATTCGCCTTCCTCCAGCCGCAGCGACACGTTGTCGAGCGCGGGGAACTCGGCGAACCGCTTGGACACGTTCTCGATGCGGATCGACATCAGTGGCCCATCCTAGTGACCCATCGCCGCGATGGCGTCGCGGTGGCGCCATTCGAGGAAGGATTTGAGCGCGAGGGTCACGAGCGCGAGCAGGGCAAGCAGCGACGCGACGGCGAAGGCGGCGACGAAGTTATATTCATTGTAGAGCACTTCGACATGGAGCGGCATGGTGTTCGTCTCGCCGCGGATATGGCCCGAGACGACCGACACCGCGCCGAACTCGCCCATCGCCCGGGCGTTGCACAGAAGGACCCCGTAAAGCAGCCCCCAGCGGATGTTGGGCAATGTGACATACCAGAACGCCTGCCAGCCGTTGGCGCCGAGCGACAGCGCCGCTTCCTCGTCCGAGCGGCCCTGTTCCTGCATCAGCGGTATGAGTTCGCGGGCGACGAACGGAAAGGTGACGAAGATCGTGGCGAGCAGAATCCCGGGGACGGCGAAGATGATCTGGATATCGTTGGACAATAGCCATGGCCCGAACCAGCCCTGCGCGCCGAATAGCAGGACATAGATCAGACCCGACACGACCGGGGAGACCGAGAAGGGCAGATCGATCAGCGAGAGCAGGAGCGACTTGCCGCGAAAGTCATGCTTGGCGATCGCCCAGGCGGCGGCGATCCCGAAGATCATGTTGAGCGGGACGGCGATGGCGGCGACCAGAAGCGTGAGCTTGATGGCGGCGCGGGCGTCGGGCTCGATCACCGCTTCTGCCCAGGCGCCGAGCCCGGCTTTGAACGCCTCGATGAACACGACGCCGAGCGGCAGGACGACGACCACCGCCATGAACATCACGGCGATGCCGATCAGCGCGGCGCGGGCGAGGCGGCCTTCCTCGAGCGGGGAGCGGCGGATCATGCGCCGCGGTTCCGCTGCCAGACCTGCAGCCCGTTGAGCAGGAACAATATGCCGAACGACAGCACCAGCATCACCACCGCGATCGAGGTGGCGCCGACATAATCATATTCCTCGAGCTGGGTAATGATCAGCAATGGCGCGATTTCCGAGACGTAGGGCAAATTGCCGGCGATGAAGATGACCGAGCCATATTCCCCCGCGCCGCGCGCGAAGGCGAGGGCGAAGCCGGTGGCGAGGGCGGGGAGGATGGCGGGCAGGATCACCCGGATGAAGGTCTGGCGGCGGGTTGCGCCGAGGGTGACGGCGGCCTCCTCGGTCTCCTTCGACAATTGCGCGAGCACCGGCTCGACGGTGCGGACGATGAACGGCAGGCCGACGAAGATCAGGGCGATGACCACGCCGGTGGGAGTGTAGGCGACCTTGAGGCCAGCGGGCTCGAGCAGGCGCCCGATCAGGCCATTTTCGGCATACAAAGCGGTGAGCGCGACCCCCGCGACCGCGGTGGGTAGGGCGAAGGGCAGATCGATCAATGCCCCGAACAGGCGGCGGCCGGGGAAGCGATAGCGCACCAGCACCCAGGCGATGATCATACCGAACACGAGGTTGATCGCCGCGGCGAGCATCGCGGCACCGAAGCTGAGACGGTAAGCGGCGATGGCGCGCGGAGAACCTGCAGCAGTCCAGAACGCGTCCCAGCCGGCGCCGGCGCTCTTCAGGAACACGGCGGAGAGGGGGATCAGGACGATCAGGCCGAGCCAGGCCAGGGTGATTCCGAGCGACAGGGAAAATCCGGGCATTGCGGAGCGGGTGCGCCGCATCGCCGGGGCGGCGTGCCCGATCATGCAGTCGACCGCGATGCGGCAAGCGGACGAACCATCATCAAAGGCTCCCACCAAGGGGCAAGTCGATGCACAATCGCACCGGCGTCTATTCGGTTCCGGCGCGAAGGCAATCGAGATTCGCGATGGACTTGCGGCGAAGCGGCGTGAGGATGCGGCGGTTCGGGTTGCGTCAAGAGATATGATGTATCATTAAGCCGATCTTGTTGTCGGAGAATCCCATGTCGTTCGAATTGCTCGCCATTGCTCTTGCTGCTCAAGCCCCTGCTGTCGAAGCGGCGCCCGCTGGCGAGACGCCGGCGCCTGCCAACGCTCCCGTGTCACGCGATGCGCGCGATCATGCCGAGGACGCGATTGTGGTGACTGGCGTGCGCCGCCGGGCGGAAGATGTACTGGGCGGCATCTCGGTACTCAGTGGGCAGGAATTGACCAGCGCGATCCGGCCGTCGATCGGTGATACGCTGACCCGGTTGCCAGGTGTGTCGGCGTCCAGCTTTGGCCCGACCGCGTCGCGGCCGATCCTGCGCGGGCTGGGGGGCGACCGGATCCGCGTGCTGACCGACGGCATCGGCAGCTTCGATGTCTCCGCCTCCAGCGCCGACCATGCGGTGGCGATCAACCCGCTGACCGCGGACCGGATCGAGGTGCTTCGTGGGCCTGCGGCGCTGCCGTTCGGGTCGTCGGCGATCGGCGGGGTCGTCAACGTGATCGATTCGCGAATCCCGCGCCGCGCCGAGGAGCCGCTCCACGCCGACGTGTCGCTCGGCTATGGCAGCGCTGCCGACGAACGGTCGGGCGCGGTGTCACTGTCGGTGCCGGTTGGCAAGTTCGTGCTGCATGGCGATGCGGCACTGTCGCGCAGTGACGATTTGCGCACCGGCGGGCATCTGCTGTCCGACGATTTGCGCGATGCAGCGCGGGCCAGCGCGTCGCCCGAGATCCGCGCGCTGGCCGACCTCAAGGGCAAATTACCCAACACCAAGGCGGAAAGCGCCGATTACGCCGGCGGCGTCGCCTATATCGATAGCGGGTTCAACGCCGGTTTCTCGATCGCGCGCCACACTGCGTTGTACGGTGTGCCGCTGCGTTATACCCTCGACCCCGAGGCCGAGGTGGAAGCGCCGCGGCTCGATGTCGAACAGACGCGGATCGATGCGCGGGTCGAAGTGCCGCTGTCGGGCGCGTTTTCTGAGGTCAAGTTTCGGGCGGGCGGGGCGCGTTACCACCATGACGAGCTGGAGCCTGACGGCGCGATCGGGTCGAGCTTTTACGCCCGCGGCGCCGAGGGGCGGATCGACCTAGTCCAGGCCGATCGCGAAGGCTGGGAAGGGACCAGCGGCGTGCAGGGGCTGAGCCGGCGGGTGTTTATCGAGGGCGAGGAGAAATTCCTGCCTGATAGCCGCCAGAAGCAGGCCGGGATCTTCACATTGCAGAGCCTCAAGCGTGGGCCGCTGCGGCTTGAGGCCGGGGTGCGGTTCGAACATTCGCGGCTGACCGCAAAGCCCGACGAGGATATCGGCAATCCGGCGCTCAAGCGGTCGTTCAATGCGCTGTCGCTGTCTGGCGGCGCGACCTACGACATCGGCGGCGGAGGCTGGAAGGCCGGTCTCAATATATCGCGGTCGGTCCGCGCGCCGTCGATCGAGGAATTGTTCGCCAACGGGCCGCACGCCGGGACGCAGGCGTTCGAGGTCGGCGATCCAGACCTCAACCCCGAAAAGAGCCGGGGCTTCGAGGCCAGCATCAAGCGCGGCGACGGGCCGGTCAAGGTGACTGCGACCGCCTATTTCAGCAATTTCTCCAACTTCATCTACCAGGCGCCGACCGGGGATGTGGAGGATGATCTGCCGGTGTTCGCTTACCGTCAGGGCAAGGCTCGATATTACGGCTTTGAGCTGGAAGTGGAAGCCAAGCTTGGCCAGGCGATGGGGATCGACTGGTCGCTGGAAGGCGTGGCCGATGCGACGCGGGCAACGATCAAGGGCTTCGGCCCGGCCCCGCAGATCCCGCCGCTGCGGCTGCTGGGAGCGCTTGCGGGAAGCAGCGGCGCATTCGACGGACGGATCGAGGTTGAGCGGGTATTCGCGCAGAAGCGCAATGCGGTGCTGGAGACCGAAACCGAAGGCTACACGTTGCTCAATGCGGGCATCGACTGGCATCCTCTCGATGACCGCCCCGAGCTGACGCTTGGATTGACTGCCAACAATCTGCTCGACGTGGTCGCGCGGCGGCATGCCAGCCTGCTCAAGGATTACGCCCCTCTTGCCGGGCGCGACATCCGGCTGACGGCGCGGTTCACCTATTGAGCTGAGCCGATTTCCAATTCCGTTTGTTCCGAGCTCTTGTCGAGGGACGTGTCTCGACAAGAGCTCGACACCAACGGGTTTGGGGGGTCACGAGAGAATTCGTGCGACCGCCCTTCGACAAGCTCAGGACAGGCATCGCGAAAGCGCGACGAAATCCTCAACCGCCAGCGTCTCGGCGCGGCGTTCGCTGTCGATGTTCAGGGTCGCGAGCGCATCCAACGCGCCGGGGACGCCCTTGAGGCTCTGGCGGAGCATCTTGCGGCGTTGACCGAAGGCGGCGGCGGTGACCTGCTCCAGCACGGCATGGCGAACGCCCTGCGGCATTGGCGCGGGCCGGAGGTGAACGACCGCGCTCATCACCTTGGGCGCCGGGACGAAGGAGGAGCGGTGAACCAGCATGGCGATGGTCGCAGTCGAGCGCCACTGGGCGGCGACCGACAGGCGGCCGTAATGGTCGCTGCCGGGCTTGGCGACGATCCGCTCGGCAACCTCCCGCTGGAACATCAGGCTGAGCGAGGACCACCACGGCGGCCACGCCTCACCGCCGAGCCAGCGCAGCAGCAGGGCAGTGCCGACATTGTAGGGCAGGTTGGCGACGATGTGGGCGCCGGTGCCGACGGTTGCGACCTCATCGATCTTGAGCGCGTCATCCTCGATCAGGGTGAGCTTGCCGGGGAAAGAGGCGTCGAGTTCGGCCAGCGCGGGCAGGCAGCGACGGTCGCGCTCGACTGCGACGACCTTCGCGCCGGTGTCGAGTAACGCGCGGGTCAATCCGCCGGGACCGGGGCCGACTTCATAAACGGTCTGGCCGTCGAGCGGGCCGGGGAGGGCGGCAATGCGGGCGAGCAATTGCCGGTCGAGGATGAAATTCTGGCCGAGCGCCTTGCTTGCCTGCAGCCCGTGGCGGGCGATGACGTCACGCAGTGGCTCCGGGCTGTCCGCCACTAGCGCCATTCGGGCCGGCGTTGCATTGCCGCGCGGGCGGCAAGTGCGATCGCCGCCGCCATGGCGCGCGGGTCGGCGCGATCCTGGCCCGCAATGTCGAAGGCGGTGCCATGGTCGGGCGCGGTGCGGACGATCGGCAGCCCGAGCGTCATGTTGACGCCTTCATCGAAGTGCAATGCTTTCAACGGGATCAGCGCCTGGTCGTGATACATGCACAAAGCGGCGTCGTAGCGGGCGCGGGCTTCGGTGTGGAACATGGTGTCGGCGGGCATCGGGCCGGCCACTTGCCACCCCTCGGCGCGAAGGGCGTCAATCGCCGGCTGGATCAACTCGATCTCCTCGCGGCCGAGCGCTCCGCCTTCGCCGGCATGAGGATTGAGTGCTGCCACCGCGAGGCGCGGCTCGGATATTCCGAAATTGCGCTGCAGCCCGCGCAGCGTGGCACGCCCGCGGGCCACGATCAGGTCGATGCTCAGCGCCGCCGGGACCGCGCTGAGCGGGATATGGGTGGTGACCGGGACGGTGCGAAGGGTCGGGCCAGCGAGCATCATCGCGACATTGCCGGGCGAAATCCCGCAGCGTTCGGCAACGAATTCGGTCTGACCGGGGTGAGCAAAGCCGATGGCGTACAATTGCTGTTTGCTGACCGGGCCAGTGACCACCGCAGCGGCACTACCCGAACGGGCGAGGCCGACCGCCAGCTCGAGCGAGTCGAGCGAGCAGTGCGCACCGACGGTCGAGGGATGGCCGGGACGGTGGACTTCGTTGCACGGGATGTGGAGGATCGGCAGGCCGACGTCGAAGGCGGCGTCGGCGTCGGCCAGATCGTCGATCGGTTCGATCGGGCCATCCCACACCAGCTCAAGCGACCGCGCGTCGCCCACCGCGACGAATGGCGGAAGCGCGAAGACGGCGCGATTGTCCCAGCATTTGGCGAGCACTTCCGGACCAATTCCGGCGGGGTCGCCAAGCGAGACCGCGAGCGGTGGAAGTTGGGCGGACGCCATGCTGGAGGCGCCTTACCCGATCAACCTAGCGGAAGTCGATGATGGCATCCCGGCGAAGATCGCGCAGGTAACGACGGGCACGCATGTTGACGCGCTCCTCGTTCATTTGCGCCATCACGGTTTCGAATGTCGGCACGCTCGGATTGACCTCGTCGCGGCCACAGATGACGAGCACTCGAACGCCCTCCTCAAGGCTTCCGAAGGGACGGGTCGACTGGCCGACCTGCATCGGCAGCATCATTTCCTGAAGCGCGGCCGGCAATTCCTTAAGCTTGACGCCGTCCGACTCGACGACCTCGCCGCGGAAATCGGCCGCCAGTTTCTCCGCGCCGCCGCAACCGCCGATGCCCTGCGACGCCTGTGCGAAGCGGGCGACGATCGGTTCGGCCTGGGAACGGGTCGTGCCCGCCGGGAAGCTGACCGAGACCTGCTTGAGGTTCAATTCGGCCGAGCGCGGATCGGCGGTCAGCACCTTGCGGGTGTCCTGAAGCGCGACGATCGACACCCCGCCAGGAACCGCGATCGGGGTCGAGACCTGGCCGGGCGCCAGATTGCGGATCGCCACGGCGAGCGGATCGGGCAGCATTTCCGGGCGAACCCAGCCAAGATCGCCACCGACCGGGGCCGTCGAGCTTTCCGAATATTGGCGGGCATAAGCGACGAACGAGCCACCCTTTTTCAATTGATCGAGGATCTGGCTGGCGTTGGCCATCGCCTCGGCGGCATTGGCCGTGGTGGACGACAGGAAGATCTCACCGACCTTATACTCCTGTGTGCCCTTGGACGCTTCCATCCGGTCGATCACCGCTTTCACTTCATCGTCGGCGACGCTGACACCGCTTTCGATCTTGGCGCTCTGAAGCCGGCGCCAGGACGTTTCGCCGAGGATCTGGCGGCGGATCGACTTGATCGAGGAACCGCGGCTTCGAAGATAATTGGCCATCTGATCGGGCGTCTGCTTCACATTGCCGGCGACGCGCTCGACCGTACGGTCGATATCGGCTTCCGACACGTTGATCTCGGCATGCTTGGCGGCCTGGATCTGGAGCGTCTCGTCGATCAGGTTGCGAAGCACCTGCTGACGCAGACGATCGACTTCGGCGGCGGGCACGTTGCCGCCATTGGCAATCGCCAGCAGCGCGAGGCGCTGGTCAACGTCGGTCTGAGTGATGATTTCGCCATTGATGATGGCGGTCGCCTTGACCACCGACGGAAGGCTGTTGCCGAACACGGTGGGATTTTCCGGCAGGTTGAGCCCGCTGGTGCTGCTCACCGGCTGATCCTGCGCGATTGCCGCACCGGCGCTCGCCATTCCGAGACCGATTACCGCGCCAAGTAACGCACCTTTGGTCTTGATCATGCTTACTCCCACCCTCAAATTCCTTGCTCGTTCAATCGTTTGTTGCCGGCCCCGTAACCGTGTGTCGCTGAACGCAGGGTTAGCGACCAAGGCCCTTCAGCGCGACTCGCAGCGAGAAGGTACTGCCTTTGCGGAATTCGCCGATGCGCTCATAGTCGCGCTTCCACGACAGGCCAAGCTCCAGACATTCATCCTCATAGGTCACGCCGAGCCGATGGCGGACCGGCTCATAACCGTCGGCGAGCACCAGCGGATCTTCATTCTTGTCGGTCAGGTCGAGCACCGTCGCGCCGAACACCGACCAGTAACGCGCGAATTTGACCCGGCCAGCGAGGCGAAGCTCTTCCTTGTCACGCAGATCCTCGACCGTGCTGGTAATGTCGCGATTGAGGCGAAGGTAGCCGACCTGGAGGTAGGTCTGGTCGGTGCCGACGGTCAGGTCGAGCTCGTTGCGGCGCGGCGCGAGATTGTCCTTGTCGATGCGGAAGCGGTGGGTGAGATCGACGAACCGGCCGAAGCGAACCCGGGTGCGGCCGACGATGTCCGACCATCGATCGGTCAGGCCCGTGCCATCGGGAAAAATGCTCTCGTTGCGGGTCAGCCGGTAGCTCTGGCCGATGACGGTGGAGATGGAGACGTTGGGCCGGTCGAGCTGATATTCGAGGCCGTAGGTGATGCGCGAGCCATCCTCCCAGCGATCGTAGCCGGGAAAGCGGTTGAGCGCGAACAGGTTGCTGTCTTCCAGATCGACCGAGCGCGCATCCTCGTTGGGAATGTCGAGGTTGGGAGTCGGCGGGGTGAGCACCAGTTGCACCCGCGGGGTCAGTCGCTGGGTGCCACCGAGGGCATTGCCGATAAACGGCCAGCGCATGTCGGCGGCGAGCGCGCCGATACCGCGGAAATGCCAGCCGTCCTTGCCGGCGTAGGCGGGAACGCTGGTCTGCTCGCTGTCGTTGGTGTGGTAAGCATCGGCGCGCGCAAAGGCGGTGAGGGTAAGTTCCTGGCCCAGGCTAGTGATCTTGCGAAGGTCCCACTTGGCGCTGGCGAAGGCGCGTTGCGTGTCCTGGCCGTCGATGCGCAAGATGGCGAGGCTGTTGGCCTGGACCATGACCTTTCCGCCGACGATCGTGCCGGGCAGGATGTAACGTGCGTCGATCGCAGGGAGGGCGATCGGGATCTGCTTCTGGATGTCGTCGACGCGCAGGCCCTGGAACGCCCAGCCGGCGATCGAAATGTAGCTGTTGCGGTCGATCCGCTCGACATCGATGAAGTTGCGCAACACGTCATCGCGGCTGATGTCGTAGCGGCGGGTGACGGTCTTGTCGGAAGCAGCGCGGAGCGATCCGGTGATGCTCCAGTAGGGATCGAGCTGGAATTTGCCATTGGCCTCGAAATAGCCACGGAAATTGCGCCGCTCGTTGAAGCTCACCGCATCGGGATCGGGATCGTCGATCCGGCCGTAGGTCGCAAACGCACCGATCTGATAGGCGCCGAGGCTGGTCAGGTTGCGGAACCGACCCTCGAGCGCGGGCAGGGTCTTGGTGTAGATATGCGGGATGATCGTCAGGTCGCGGTTTGGTGCGAAGCGGAAGTAATAAGGCAAGGCGAGTTCGAGCCCGTTCGAGCTCGAATAAGCGATATCGGGCACCAGTGCGCCGGATATGCCGCCCGATCCGCTGCCGCCGGTGCCGACGCTGAAGATCGGGAGGAGGGGGAGGGTGATCCCGAACAGACTGATCCGTCCGCCGACGAAACGAATGCGGTTGGTCGCGGGATCCTGGACGACGCGCGCGGCGACGATCTTCCAGCTCGGATTCTTGGGACAGCCCGCCGGGGTCGTCACCGGGCACGGCGAATAGACCGCATTTTCGAGCGTGGTCACGCCATTGACGCGCCTGCCCCGGGTGGCCGCGATGCGCCCGCCGCTTTCGAGCACTACCAAGAGATTGTCGATCACGCCGTCGCGCAGGGATTCGGTCAGGGTAACGCGGTCGCTGACCAACTTGTCGCCCTCGGGGTTGACCACCACGACATTGCCGACCGCCTGGACCTGTCCGGTCTTGCGGTTCCACACGACCTGGTCGGCGGCGAGATAATTGCCATCGCGGTCCATCCGTACCTGGCCGGTGGCGGTGACGAGATCGGCCTCGCTGTCGTAGGCGGCTTCATCGGCGCTGAAGTTGATGCGCTCGGCGGTTTCGGCGGGGGTTGGCGCGGTGACGGTTGACGTAACCGCCGTAGGTTCGGGCGCGGCGGTCGCAAATTCGTCACTCGGGCGCGCTTCGGCCGGCTGGGTCTGGGCGGCAAGGCTCGCCCCTGGCCAGACCAACAGGATCGGCAGCGCGGTCCAGCCCAACCATGTCTTCGATACGCTCAAGTCGACCCCGCCCGGCACGTCACTTCGTCCGCCGCCTATTGCACCTTGCCCGCAAAGCGGCAATCCGCCTTGCGTCCAATCGCACAACATCTGCGCTTTGCTTGAGCAATTGTCCGGCCTAAAGGCCTTATTCACTTCGATTTCAGTCTATTTCCAAGGATCCGTTCGCGCATGAAAATAAGCTTCGCCGACAGCCGCCCCGAGGGCGACTATGCCCTGGTCGTCCCGGTCACGGGCAAGAGCGGAAGCGATGTCCTGCGCGCGCTTGGCGGCGGGATCGACGCGGCGCTCACGCGCCAGCGCTTCGATGGCGAGGCTAGCGCGGCGGCAGAGCATTTCGTGGGCGACCGGCGGATCGTGGCGATCGGCACGGGTGACGGAGTGAACCCGGCCGATGCGGCGGAAAAACTGGGCGGCGCGGCGGTGGCGCGGTTGCTGATCTCGGGCGAGACGGCGGCGGTGATCGACCTGACCGGGCTGAATTATGACGCCGATGCGGCAGCGCGGGTGGGTTTGGCAGCCGCGCTGCGCAGCTGGCGGTTCGACGTTTATCGCACCAAATTGAAGGACAAGCAGAAGCCGACGCTTTCATCAGTGACAATCGTCGGCGCCGGTGCCGGCGCGGGCGATCGCTGGTCGTCGCGCTATGCGCCGCTGGTCGAG
>JBBQTM010000047.1:0-13182 GCA_038234545.1 Sphingomonadales bacterium | reverse complement strand
CATGCCCAAGGGAACGAGGATTTTGCGTGGCGCGCCGCTTGGGCGGGCGCTCGGCCCGGTGACCCTTGAATTGTCGATCAACGGGCGGCCCCGCTCGGCAGCCCTCATCGCCCGTTCATCCTAGTCACTGTCCATTAAGGCCAAGGGCGGCTAATATGCGCCAACCCTAAGCGAGGAATTGATTGATGACGCGTCTCGCCAAGTTGCTCCAGCCGCTCGCGGTGGTCGGGGCACTGACCATGATCCCGCTGACGACCAGCTCGCTGGCCGCCGCCGACGCCAACACGATGAAGGAACTCGACACCTTCATGGACGTGTTCAACCAGGTGCGTGCCAATTATGTCGACAAGGTCGACGATCATGTGCTGGTCAAGGGTGCGATCGACGGCATGCTCGCCGCGCTCGATCCGCACAGCAGCTACATGGAGGGGACTGACTACGCCTCGCTGCGCACCACCACCGACGGCAATTATGGCGGGCTCGGCCTGTCGGTCACGATGGAGGATGGCGCGGTCAAGGTGATCACCCCGACCGAGGACACGCCCGCCTTCGCTGCGGGCATGAAGGCCGGCGATTACATCACCCATATCGACGGCCAATTGCTCTACGGGCTGGAGCTTGACGAGGCGGTCGAGAAGATGCGCGGCGCGCCGGGCACCAGGATCAAGCTGAGCATCGTCCGCCTTGGCCGTGACAAGCCGTTCGACCTGACCATCACCCGTGCCAAGATCGAGCTTCGTCCGGTCAAGTGGGAGATCAAGGACGGCATCGGGATCATCAACATCAACACCTTCGCGGGGAACACGGGCGCGGCGACTGAAGCCGCGCTGACCGCGATCGACAAGGCCACCGGCGGCAAGCCGACCGGCTATGTCATCGACCTTCGCTCCAACCCGGGCGGTTTGCTCAACGAAGCGGTGCGGGTCAGCGATGCCTTCCTTGAGCGCGGCGAGATCGTGTCCGAGCGCGGGCGCGAAAAGAGCGACTTCCAAAGCTGGAGCGCCAAGCCGGGCGACATGGCGCACGGTCTTCCGATCATCGTGTTGGTCGACGTCGGTTCGGCGTCGGCGGCGGAGATCGTAGCCGGCGCGCTGCAGGACCATCGCCGGGCGATCGTGATGGGCGAGCGCAGCTTCGGCAAGGGTTCGGTCCAGGGCGTCCAGGAGCTCAACGCGACCAGCGCCCTTCGCCTGACCATCGCCCGTTATTACACGCCGTCGGGCAAGTCGGTGCAGGCCGGCGGGATTGATCCCGACATCAACGTGCCCCAGCTGTCGGACCCGGATTACAAGGACCGTCCGGCGATCCGCGAAGCCGATCTTCGCCGCCATCTGGTCAGTCAATCCGGAGTCAAGGACGAGGTGCTGGAAAAGGACAGTGGCACCGATCCGCGCTTCAGTGCCACCGCCGAGGAATTGAAGAAGCGCGGGGTCAAGGACTTCCAGCTCGATTACGCCATTCGCACGCTCAAGCGCCTCGCGCCGGCGGCGGCACCCTCGACCCCGACCCGCGCCCGCTAGGGACGACAGGATGGCGAGTGACGCGATGACGGTGGCGCGGCCGGCGCCCGCGGCGCTTGCCCGGCTGCTCGCGCTCGGCGTTCCGGCAGCGCTACTGGCTGGCGCGTATTTGTCGCAATATGTCGGCGGGCTCCACCCGTGCGAGATGTGTTACTGGCAGCGCTGGCCGCATTTCGCCGCGGTCGCGCTGGCCGCGGTCGCCTTCCTGTTCGCCGCGCCCACGCGCAATGCGCGGCTGCTGATCGGGCTCGCCGCGCTTGCGATCGCCGTCTCGGGCGCGATCGGGGTGTTCCATGCCGGGGTCGAATATAAATGGTGGGAAGGACTGACCCGCTGCTCGAGCGGCGGCGCGATGACGCTGGAGGATATCATGGCGGTACCGCTGGTGCGCTGCGACGAGGTGCAGTTCAAATTTTTGTCGGTCAGCATGGCGGGGTGGAATGCGATCATCTCGCTCGGCTCGGTCGTGTTCATCGGCCTCCTGCTCAAGCGAGCTTCGGCATGACCGGCTGGCGCCCCGGCGACCGTCGGCCCGACACCGACAGCATGCTGCGCGTCAACCAGGCCGGCGAATATGGCGCTACGCGAATCTACGCCGGCCAGCTTGCGGTGCTCGCCAAGGGCAGCCACGCCGCTCACCAGATCGCGCGCATGGCGCGGCAGGAACAGCGCCACCTCGACCGGTTCGATGCCTTGCTCGCCGAGCGGCGGGTGCGCCCGACCGCACTCCAGCCGATGTGGAACGTCGCCGGCTTCATGCTCGGCGCCGCCACCGCTTTGATCTCCGAAGAAGCGGCGATGGCCTGCACCGACGCGGTCGAGACCGAAATCGACCGTCATTATTCGGCCCAGCTCGACGAGCTTGGCGACAGCGACCCTGAACTTTCCGCCGATATCGCCGAGTTTCGCGCCGAGGAGCTTGAGCATCGCGACACCGCGCGCGCGCTTGGTTCCGAGAATGCCCCCGGCTATCCCTTGCTGACGGCGGCGATTCGCGCCGGATGCCGCCTGGCCATCGGCCTGTCGAAGCGGGTGTGAGGAACTTGGACGCGCCAAAACCGCTTATTCCGTCGAAAGGATTGATCATGTCGAAACTGCCCCTCAGCCTAGGCGCCGTCGCCGTCGGCCTCGCCTCGCTGATCGCGCCGGCCACGCCAGCACTGGCCCAGAATGGCAAAGTCAGCGAGATCATCGTTTATGGCACCGACCCCTGCCCGCGCTCAACCGACGACGAGATCGTGGTCTGCGCCCGCAAGCCTGAGACCGAGCGCTACCGCATCCCCGAGCGTCTCCGCCAGGGCGGTTCGCTCCAGTCGCGCCAGTCGTGGGCGGCGCGCGCGCGTAGCTTCGAGACGGTCGGCGCGACCGGCACCAACAGCTGCTCGCCGGTGGGTCCGGGCGGCTTCACCGGGTGCCTCAGCCAGCTCACCAAGCAAGCGTTCGATGAGCGCCGCGAGCAAATCGGCACCGACAGCACGCCGCGCAATTAATTGGGGCTATCAGCTTCGGGCTTTTTCCGCCGCGATCCACCGGTCGATCTGCGCCTCCAGCACGTCGAGCGGCACCGCGCCCTGACCGAGCACTGCATCGTGAAAGCGGCGCAGGTCGAATTTTGTCCCGAGCGCCTGCTCCGACCGCGCACGCAATTCGCGGATTTTCAGCTCGCCGATCTTGTAGGCCAGCGCCTGCCCCGGATCGGCGATGTAGCGATTGACCTCGGCTTCGATATTGGCCGCCGACAAAGCGCTGTTGTCGGTCATGAAGTCGATTGCCTGCTTCTTCGACCAGCCCTTGGCGTGCATCCCGGTATCGACCACCAGCCGCGTCGCGCGCCACATCTCGTAGCTTAATCGCCCCATGTCCTTGGCCGGAGTGTCATACAATCCCATCTCGATCCCGAGCCGCTCGGAATACAATCCCCAGCCCTCGACGAAGGCGGTAAAGAAGGTGCCGTTGCGGCGCCACGCCGGCATGTCGAGCTCTTGCTGGAGCGCGATCTGGTGATGATGGCCGGGCACCGCTTCATGCACCGATAAGGGCGGGATTTCCCACAATGGCCTTTGGTCGAGCTTCGACGTGTTGACGTAATAGGTTCCGGCAATGCCGTTCTCGGGCGATCCGCTATTGTAATAAGCGGTCGTCGTCCCCGGTGCGATTTCGGCCGGGATTTCGCGGATACCGTATGGCAGGCGCGGAAGGACGGTGAACAGGCCGGGCATCTTGCCATCGATCTTCTTGAGCTCGCGCGCGGTCGCCTGCATCAATTCCTCGGGCGTTTTCGCATAATATTTGGGGTTGGTGCGAAGGTCGGCGATCATCGCCTCACGGCTCGCGAACCCGGCCTTTTTCGCGACCTGCTCCATCTCGGCCCGGATGCGCTTGACCTCGCTCAGGCCCAATTGGTGGATGTCCTCCGCGGTACGGTTGGTCGTGGTCTGGTTGCGGATCTTGTAGGCGTACCATGCCTTGCCATCGGGCAATGCCGAAACTCCGATCGCGGTCGCGCATTTGGGTTTGTACTGGCCCGAATACCAGGCGAGGTGCTTGGCATAGGCCCGGCGCAGGTCGCCATCGATCAGGGCGCGCGCGCGTCCCTGAAGCGCGCTCCACTCGGCCGCCGCCACGGCTGCGGGCCGCTCCGCCGCGAATGGCCCGTAGAGGCGCGATTTGGTCGGATCGGCCGCGATCACCCCCGAAATGGTCGCCTCCAGTCCGCCAAGCGAGGCGCAGGGCAGGACGTAGCCTTCGTTCATCGCCCGGGTGCTGATCTTGAGCGCTTCGTCGTTGAGCGCGGGATAAGCGGCCAGCCGCTTGAGGTAATTGTCGTAATCGGTGCGGGTCTTGAAAGTCAGTCCGTCGGCCAGACCGGCAAGCTCCTGGTGCCAGCCATAACTGTTGGAGAACAGCATCATTCGCTGGCCAAAGCGACTGGCCTCGACCGCTTCCGCCAGGCTGCGTTTCAGGATCGCCTTGTTGATCCGGTCGGCCGCCGACAGGCCGGCGTCGGGGATCGAGTCGAGCCGCCCGAGATACGCTGCCGCCGCCGCCGACCGCCGGTCCTCCCCCGCCAGGCTGATGTCGGGCAGCTTGTCGTCATAATCGCGAATGCCGAGCTGCGACGCGAAGGTCGGGGATTCGCGCATCACGAACGCCCAATAATCGTCGGTCAGCGCCTTGAAATCCTCCGGTGCGCCGGCAAGCGCGGGCGCGGTGGTGGCCAGTGTGGTGGCGGTCAGGCTGGCGGCGGCCAGCAGCAGATGACGAATGCGCATGATGATATCCCCCCAACTCGAGGGAAGAGTAGCCCGAGCACGCCCCGCCGCAACCCGCCTTTCGACGAAAGGTCGCGGCGGGCCCGGGTCAGGCGCTTAAGCGCACGTCGTCGGCATGGACCGGATAAGGCGCCGCCGTCGCGCGATCGACCTGGCGTCCGGCAAGCTTGCTCGAATAGCCATGATTGACGTCGCGGTGATGGGCTTCGTCGGCGCGCACCAGCAGCACGACATCGCGCAACGTCGCATCGTCGGCCATTTTCCAATAATGGCGCGCGATCGCCGGAGCGGGCACGTTCGGCGATCGGCCTTCGTCGATTTCCTTGAGGTACAATGTGTAGCTGGTCACTGCTTCCTCCTCGAAATAGCCGACCACGCGATGCGCGGTTTTTGACGAGATCAGATAGAGGAGCGAGAACAGGACGAGGAAGACCCATTGCGCCAGCAGGATCACCAGCCGCTCGAACAAAGTCGGCTTGGCGATCTCGATGAACGTCATCAGATGCATCCGCTCATTCTCCGCCTCTTCCAGAAGCGTGCGGATCCAGCCCTCGTCATCCTTCATCCGCCGCAGCGAACTCAAATGGGTGAACATCGCGCCGACCATGCCCGGCACCGCGGCGACCGTCTCCAGCACGATCGCACGATGACCGTAGCGCTTGGCGAAAAAGGTGTCGGCGAAGAAGCGCAGCAGCTTGGTGAAGGCCAGCGCGAAGCGATCCGTGAAACCTTCGGGATGGTGATGGATCGCGGGCTCGGCGTCATGCTCTTCGGCAAGCACCTGGGCATCGGGGACGAGGATCTTATTGGTCATTGTCGGCCTCCGTGGGCGAAGGCGCGGCATGGATTGCCTTGACGCTGTAACGACCGGCCAGGTCGAAGTGCACCAGCCGCGCTTCGGCGCTGGTCGCGGTGTGGGCCTTGGCGAGCGACGAGCGCTTGCGCTTGAGCCAATATGTCTGGTCCATCGGGTCGACCTTGCGTGGGCAAGCGGGGGCACGTCAGCCCTCTGTCACAGGATGCTTGCGGAATGTGCAGGTGATGCCAAGGGCTTAGCATGAGTGGCTGGCAATAGCGACCGAATGCCAATCTATCACGAAATTAGGTCAGTTTACAATATTCCGCTAACTTGGCATAAGATCGCGATGGATCCGCGTCGCAATCCCTTTGCTCCAGGTGCCGGGGCGCCGCCGCCCGAACTTGCGGGCCGCGAACATCTGGTCGAGCGGGCCTCGATCGCGCTCGATCGCATTCGCGCGGGCCGGTCGGCTCGAAGCGTCATCCTGTACGGCCTTCGCGGGGTCGGCAAGACGGTGCTGCTCAGCACGATCCGCAACAATGCCGAGGCCGACGGGATGATTGCGGTGGCGATCGAAGCGCCCGAGGGCCGCTCGCTGCCCGGATTACTGCTCCCCGCGCTTCGTGCCGCCTTGCTTCGGCTCGACCGGATCAAGCAGGCCGGCGTGGCCGTGACCCGCGGGCTGCGGGCGATCGCCGGCTTCGCGAAGTTAAAAATGGCCTATGGCGACATCACGATCGCGCTCGACGTCGAACCTGAGGCCGGTCTGGCCGACAGCGGCGATCTGGACACCGATCTGGCCGACCTCATGCAGGCAATCGGCGAGGCCGCGCGCGAACGCGATTCTGCCATCGTCCTGTTCATCGACGAGCTGCAATATGTCCCGAAAGCCCAATTGGCAGCATTAATCAGCGCGCTTCATCGCACCGCCCAGCGAAGCCTGCCGGTGACCCTGGTCGGCGCCGGGCTTCCGCCCCTGCTCGGCCAGATGGGGGAGGCCAAATCCTATGCCGAACGACTGTTCGAATTCGTGCCGATCGGACCGCTCGATGCGTCGTCCGCGGCGGCCGCGATCCGCCTTCCGATCGAACGCGAGGAAGAGCAAATTGACGATAGCGCCGTCGCCGCGATCGTCCGCGCCACGCAGGGCTATCCTTATTTCCTGCAGGAATGGGGCAAGCATAGCTGGGACGTGGCCGACGCCTCGCCGATCACCGCCGACGACGTTGCCATCGCGGGACTGAGCGCGGTCGCGGAGTTGGATGCGAGTTTCTTCCGGGTTCGGTTCGATCAGCTACAGCCTGCCGAAAAGCGCTATCTGCGGGCCATGGCCGATCTCGGGCCCGGGCCGCATCGATCGGGCGACATTGCGTCCGGGCTCGGCCTCAAGGTGTCGAGCGCCGCGCCGATCCGCAACAGCCTGATCCGCAAGGGCATGCTGTTTAGCCCGGCGCACGGCGACACCGCCTTCACCGTTCCCCTGTTCGACGATTTCCTGAAACGCGTGATGCCGCCAAGCGACTGAATTCGCTCGACTCCCCCATGAAGGGAACATAGAGTGAACGAATGGCCCAGCTAGACACCCGCGAAAAACTTGCGATTCTTGCCGATGCGGCGAAATATGATGCGTCCTGCGCGTCGTCGGGGACGAGCAAACGTGACAGTCGCGGCGGCAAGGGCGTCGGATCGACCGAGGGCATGGGCATCTGTCATGCCTATGCGCCCGATGGCCGCTGCATCTCGCTGCTGAAAATTCTGCTGACCAACAGCTGTATCTTCGACTGCCATTATTGCATCAACCGCAAGAGCTCCAACGTCCGTCGCGCGCGCTTCACGGCCGAGGAAGTGGTCCAGCTGACGCTCAATTTCTACAAGCGCAATTATATCGAGGGCCTGTTCCTCTCCTCGGGGATCATCAGATCGTCCAATTATACGATGGAGCAGATGGTCGAGGTGGCGCGGTCGTTGCGCGAGGATCACGACTTCCGCGGCTACATCCATTTGAAGACGATCCCCGACGCCGATTGTGAATTGGTGCGCCAGGCGGGACTTCATGCCGACCGCGTCTCGATCAATGTCGAGCTTCCCACCCGCGCCGGGCTCGAGCGGCTGGCGCCAGAAAAGTCCGCCGCTCGCATCGATGGCGCGATGAAATCGATGAAAGGCGAGATCGAGGACGGTCGTGATGCGCGCAAGAAATATCGCTCCGCTCCCAAATTCGCCCCCGCCGGCCAGTCGACGCAGATGATCGTCGGCGCCGATGCCGCGAGCGATGGCGACATCGTCACCCGAGCCAGCCAACTGTACGACCGCTATGCGCTTCGCCGGGTCTATTATTCGGCTTTCTCGCCTATCCCCAGCCCGAGCGCCGTCCTGCCGCTCAAACGCCCGCCGCTTATGCGCGAGCATCGCTTGTACCAATCCGACTGGCTGATGCGATTCTACGGGTTCAAGCCAGCTGAAGTGGTTAGCGCGGCGGGGGATGACGGCATGTTGCCGCTCGACATCGATCCCAAGCTCGCCTGGGCGCTGAAGTTTCGCGAATGTTTTCCGGTCGACGTCAATCGCGCGCCGCGCGAACAATTGCTGCGTGTGCCCGGACTCGGCACCAAGGCGGTGGCGAGGATCCTCAAATCGCGACGGTGGCGAGCAATCACCCTCGACGATGTGGCTCGCCTGACGGTGTCGGTGGCCAAGGTTCGCCCGTTCATCGTCACCACCGACTGGCGGCCGACATTGCTCACCGACCGCGCCGATCTTCGAGCGTTGGTCGCGCCCAGGGCCGAGCAATTGAACCTGTTCGCCGCCTGAGCCGTTCAGTCGGTCAACAGAGGAGAAATGGTGTGGCGGCGACCGATATTTTTGAGCGACTGATCGTGGATCATAACAAGCATCGCACGATGATCGCGGCGATCGAGGAAACCAGTGGCGACACGCCCGAACGGCGCGATTTGTACGAGGCGTTCAAGATCGAGGCGACCGCCCATGCGTCGAGCGAGGAAGTGACTCTATACGCGACACTGATGGCCGAGATCGAGATGCGCGAATACGCGCAACATGCTGCGAAGGATCATCACGAGATCAGCGAAGCGTTCCAGGCAACCGACGCGGTGGATTTCGGTTCGACTGGCTGGCTGGCAAGCTTCCGCGCGGTCAAGGACACCTATCTCGACCATATCAAGGAAGAGGAAGAGACCATCTTTCCCGACGCGCGGAAAGATCTGGGCGAGGAGAAAGCGGTCGAACTGAGGGATGCCTATAACGCCATCAAGCCCGAAGAGATCGAGCGAGCCGAATCGGGCGCGGACGAAAAGATCGCCGCCAAGATCGGCTGATGCTGCCCGCGCGATGTTAGGCGCCCAATGTTAGCGGACGGTCCGATGATCGACGCGCACCGCGTCCTGTTGACGAGCGAAGACGATTTCGACGGCTGGCGGGATGCCGCGCGCGGGCTGGCCGAAGCGGGCATTCCGCCATCGGCGATCGTATGGGAGGTGGCGGGCGGCGAGGCGGATTTGTTCGGCGGGGATTCCACCCCCGCGCCGGGCGGTCCCAGTTTCGCCGTTCCGCGTGCCTTCGTCGACCTGGCCAAAGCGGCGATCTGCCATTCGGATCCCGAGCGGTTCGCCTTGCTTTACACGCTGCTGCTCAAGCTTCGATCGAACAAACAGGCTCTCGAGGATCGCGCCGATCCTTTGGTCGACCGGCTTGAGAAACTGGCCAAGGAAGTCCGCCGCGACGCGCACAAAATGCATGCCTTTGTCCGCTTTCGCGAGATTGAGGATGAAGCGGGCGCGCGGTTCGTCGCCTGGTTCGAGCCCGACCATCATATCGTGAGACGCGAGGCGGGCTTTTTCATGCGCCGCTTCGCCAACATGCGCTGGTCGATCCTGACCCCGGAGCAGTGCATCCATTGGGATGGCCTGTCGCTTACGACCAGCCCCGGCGCGACCCGCCGCGATGCGCCTGACGGCGATCCGGTCGAGGAGACGTGGAAAACCTATTACGCGAGCATCTTCAATCCCGCCCGGGTCAAGGTGAAGGCGATGACGAAGGAGATGCCCAAGAAATATTGGAAAAACATGCCCGAGACTGCGCTCATCGGTGGCTTGCTGGCGGGCGCGCAAGCACGGGAGGCCGCGATGATCGAAACATCGCGAAGCCAGGCGCCGACGAATGTTCAAGCGAGCTGGGCCGCCTTGCGCGACGAGGCCGCCGCCTGCACCCGCTGCGACCTGTACAAATGCGCCTCGCAGACCGTATTCGGCGAAGGGCCGCTCGATGCCTCAATCGTCTTCGTCGGCGAGCAGCCGGGCGACCAAGAGGATCTGGCCGGGCGTCCGTTCGTCGGACCGGCGGGGCAATTGCTCGATGCCGCGCTTGAGGAAGCGGGGATCGACCGGTCGACCACCTACGTCACCAATGCGGTCAAGCATTTCAAGTTCGTCCTGCGCGGCAAGAAGCGCATCCACGCGCGGCCTGACATCAGCGAGATCGACGCCTGCCGTTGGTGGCAGGAGCAGGAGCGCGGGCTGATCCGCCCGGCGTTGACGGTCGCCCTCGGCGCCACCGCAGCACGATCGCTGACCGGCAGGACGGTGACCATTTCCAAGGTCCGCGACGCCCCGCTGGTGCTGGCCGACGGCAGCGAGTGCTGGGTGACGGTCCACCCCAGCTTTCTGCTGAGACTGCCCGACGAGCAAGCGCGCCGCACCGAGCGGGCGAAATTCATCGCCGACCTCACCCGAATTCGCAATCGCGCGGCGGAGCTCGCCGCCTAGCTCAGATCCCGAAGCGCAAGGTCAGTTTGGCGTTGCGCGGTCCACCGGGCGCGATGTTATTGTCATTATGCGCGGCTGAAAAATAGTCGGCACCGAACAGATTCTCGACGTTGAGCTTTGCCTCGACCCCGCGCGCCACCTTGTAATATGCCGCCGCATCGACCCGGGCATAGCCGGGTAGCACGACCTGGTTGCTGATCGAGGCATAGCTTCGAGTCCGCCCGGTCAGCCCAAGGCCGAAGCCGAGCGACTTGTTGACATCGTAGCGGCTCCACAGAGCGAAACTATGCTTGGGGACCAGGGGCACCTTGCGTCCCGCCGGGGCGGCGGTGGTGGTGTCGGTGATCTCGGCATTCTGCCACGCATAGCCCGCCGAGATCTGCCAGCGGTCGGTGACGCTGCGTTCCAGCCCCAGCTCCAGGCCGCGGCTTCGTTGCGCGCCGGTCTGTACGATCAATTGGGGGTTGAGCGGATCGCGCGCCTGCGTGTTGGTGCGGTCGAGCTGGTAAAGCGCGGCGGTCGCGAGCAGCCCTTCGACCGGCTCCCACTTGGCGCCGATCTCGTAATTGTCGAACCGCTCGGGCCGCAGGGCCTCACCGGTCAGGTTGAGGCTGTTGAACTGGTCGCCCGACTGGGGAAGGTAAGACCGGGCGTAGCTGGCGTAGAACGACAGGTTGGCCAGCGGTTTCACCACCAGCCCGAGCCGCGGCGACCAAAGTTCGTCGGTACGGTCGAAGGTCTGCCCGCTGGCCCGGTTGATGACATCGATCGAGAAGCGGTCGAATCGCAGCCCGGCGACGATTTCCAGCCAGTCGGTGAGGCGGATCTGGTCCTGCACATAAACGGCCGCGACCCGCGTCTCGACCCTTGTGTTACTGCCATTGGCAAGGAAGGTCACCGGGACATCGACCGTCGGGTCGCTGATCGGGACAATCAACGAGGTCGGCCCGACAGGACCGGTCGAGAAGATCCCGTTGCGTCGCTGGTTGCGACCTTCCGAACCGCCGACTTCGAACCCGACCAGCAGGGTCTGGTCGATTCCGCCCAGGCGATTCTCCCACACAAGGTCGGTCTGGCTGAACAAGTTGGTCCGTTTGGTAACGTCATTATAGGCGGCAAGCGCCAGTGTCCCGGCGCTGCTCACCGGCGAGTTGGGATAGATGTTCTGATAGAATTTATCATAGTCGCCGAACGAGGTCCGGTTGCGAAGAGTCAGGCCTTCACCCAACCGATGTTCGAACGCGACCGTCGCCAGATGGACGTCGGCGCGTGAAAAGCTCTTGTCCGGATCGCCGAAGAAGGTTCGGTCGAACCCCTCGACCGGTCGGTCAATCGTCGCCGCATTGCCGTCGCTAAGCGAGGGAACACCGCGATCGGTGGTTCGCCGGTCGTGGAAATATTCATAGGACAGGTCGAGGCGCGTATCCGGCCCGATTGCGATGCCGACGGTCGGGTTGACCCCGTACCGCTCCAGATCGACGTGCCGGCGAAAGCTTTCGCCCTTTTCATAAAGCCCGTTGACCCGGATAGCGAAATTGCTGCCGAGCGGTTGATCGACGTCGCCGGTCAGCCGAATTCCACCGAAGTTGGTGGTCCCGATGTCGCCCGAGATCGACGGTGTGAACCTGGCCCGCTTGGTCACCCGGTTGATCACGCCGCCGCCGCCGCCGCGGCCGAAGATCATCGCATTGGGACCCTTCAAAACCTCGACCCGCTCGACATTGTAGAAGTCGCGGAAGTATTGGACGTCGTCGCGCACGCCGTTGATGAAGAAATCGGCGGTGCTGTTGTTGCCGCGCAGGGTGAACTGATCGCGGTTGCTTTCGCCCGTGGCCGGGGAAGCACCGGGTACGAAGGTCAGCAGGTCACTGATCGACCGCAGGCCCTGATCCTTGATCTGGGACTCGGTGATGATCGTCATCGCCTGGGGAATATCGCGGATCGGCGTGTCGGTCTTGGTGGCGCTGTTGATGGCCTTGGCGCCATAGCTGGAACGCTGGCCCTCGACGATGATCGGGTCGTCGGCCTCTGCCTCTACGGTGGAGGTCACGCTGCGAGCATCACCTGCGAATGCTGGTGCTGCGAGCGCGAGGGACAGGATCGAGGTCGTTAGAATCAGGCTGGAACGCATTGGACTCCCCTTGGATGGGAAGCGCTCTACCGTTAATGATAATCAGTCGCAATAGCGATTTTGGATGATCAGCGGGAGGCCGTTGGCGGGGCGCAATGTAACCATGCCAGATGGGCGCACCGACCGCCCCGGCACCGGCGCGAATTGCCACGCCGACAGCCAGTGGGCGAGGATGGTCAGCGCCTCGGCAGTCGCAAATCGCGCGCCGACGCACACCCGGGCGCCGCCGCCAAACGGGAGATATTGGAAGCGATGGCGCGCCTTCTTGGCGGCGGGGGTCATGCGATCGACATTGAACGCATCGGGATCGTCCCACAGTTTCGAATGGCGATGGATGATCCACGGCCATATCGAGACTATGTCACCCGGCGCGACCGCGTGGCCGCCAATCTCGTCCTCCGCGATAGCTTGCCGGTCGAGCCGGGGAGCGGACGGGTAGAGGCGAAGTGTCTCGTCGAACGCCTGTCGAAGCAGCGGCAGCCGGTCGGGAAGCGCCGAATCGCGGTCTCCGCCGGCCAGCGCGGCCCGCGCCTCCTCGGCGATCCGCTGCTGCAATTCGGGCTGCTCGGACAACAGGAACAGCGCCCAGGTCATGGCATTGGCGGTGGTCTCATGCCCGGCGAGGTAGAAGGTGGCGGCATTGTCGATCGCCAGCGCCTCGGCCTCCGCGCGGTCGAAC
>JBBQTM010000046.1:0-13430 GCA_038234545.1 Sphingomonadales bacterium | reverse complement strand
CATCGAGAAAGCGTCGAACCAGGTGATCACGCCCTGCAGTTTCACTCCCTTCATCAGGAAGATGGTGACGGGGATCTTCTCCTTGCGGACGCTGTTGAGGAACTGGTCCTGCAGGCTCATCGCTCGTTCGGGCATGAAAGTGCTTATTCCTCGATGTCGCGGCGATCAGCCAGGCCGAGCGCCTTCAATTTGCGATGCAGCGCCGAGCGTTCCATCCCGATGAACGACGCAGTGCGCGAGATGTTGCCCGAAAAGCGCCGAATTTGAACCTTGAGGTATTCACGCTCGAAGCTCTCGCGCGCCTCGCGCAATGGCGATCCCATGATCGCGATCGACGAGGAGCCGAGATTGCCGCCCCCCTGACCTTCGATGATTTCCGCTGGAAGCAAGTCGATGTCGATCCGTTCGACCCGGTCGCCCGGCGCCAGGATCAGCGTCCGCTCGATGATGTTGCGCAACTGGCGGACATTGCCCGGCCAGTCGTGAGCCTGCAGCGCGGCGGTCGCTTCCTCGGTCACGTCGGGGGTCGCGATCCGCCGCTCGGCCGCGAACCGGGCCAGGAAATGCGCCACCAGGTCGGGAATATCCTCGCGCCGCTCGCGCAACGACGGGATCCGCACCGGCACGACGTTGAGCCGGTAATAGAGATCCTCGCGGAACCGCCCCGCGGCGATTTCCTCCGCCAGGTCGCGCGAGGTCGCCGACAGCACGCGCACATCGACCTTGACCGGGCGCTGCCCGCCGACCCGCGTGTAGCTCTGGTCGGTCAGCACGCGCAGCATCTTGGCCTGGGTATTGGCCGGCATGTCGGCAATCTCGTCGAGGAACAATGTCCCGCCATGCGCTTGCTCGAGCAGGCCGGGCCGGGCGACGCCCTCGCTCTCGACCCCGAACAATTCCTCTTCCATCCGCTCGGGGCTCATCATCGCCGCCGAGACGGTAATGAACGGGGCCGCCGCACGCGGGCTCCAGTTATGGATCGTGCGCGCGGCAATCTCCTTGCCGACGCCGGCCGGCCCGGTGATCAGCACCCGGCTGCCGGTCGGCGCGACCCGTTTGAGCGTCGCTCGGACATTGTTGATCGCGACCGACGATCCGCCGAGCTGGTCGTCTTGCCCGAATTGCTGGCGGAAGGCGGCATTTTCGCGCCGTAGCCGGTCAGTCTCGGTCGCGCGCGCCACCATGTGGAGCAATTTGCCCGCCTCGAACGGCTTCTCGATAAAGTCGACCGCGCCCTCGCGAATCGCGGCCACCGCCGTGTCGAGATTGCCGTGGCCCGAGATCATGATCACCGGCAGCGTCGGATCGCGCTGCTTGACCGCCTCCAATATCTGCAACCCGTCGAGCCGCGAGCCCTGCAGCCACACGTCGAGTAGCACCAGGCTGGGGCGCCGGTCCTCGATCGCATTGAGCGCGGAATCGCTGTCGGCCGCGGTTCGCACTGCATAGCCCTCATCCTCGAGGACGCCCGCGACGAGATCGCGAATGTCGGCCTCGTCGTCCACTACCAGCACATCAAGCGCCATCGGTCTGCTCTTCCTCTCCAGCTTCCCCGTTGTCCCCGTTTTCAGTTTCTTCACCGGCTAGCCCCGCCAGCCGCTCCGCATCGAACGCGATCCGCACATGCGTTCCGCCGCCACTTCGATCGAGGAAGGCGATCTCGCCGCAATGTTCCTCGACAATCTTCTTGACGATTGCGAGGCCCAGCCCGGTCCCGCGGACCCGCGTCGTCATATAGGGTTCGGTCAGCCGCTCGCGGTCCGCGGGCAGCCCGACGCCGGTATCGTGGACGTCGATCACGACCTGGTCATTTTCGCTTCGAACCCGCACGTCGACGCGGTCGCCGTCGAAATTGGTTTCGCCGCGATTGCGCCGCACTTCAATAGCTTCCACGGCGTTCTTGACGACATTGGTGAGCGCCTGGCTGAGTTGGCGCCGGTCGCATACCAACGGAATGTCGGCCTTGGGCGGATCGATGCTGAACGCGATGCCGGGATGCGCCACCTCGTGCAGGAACAAGGCCGCGCGGGCGATCTCGTGGATATTCTCCGCTTTGAACACCGGCTTGGGCATGCGCGCGAAATTGCTGAACTCGTCGACCATGTTCCTGAGGTCGCCGACCTGGCGGATGATCGTCCCGGTCAGACGCTCGAACACTTCGGGATCCGACGTCACTTCCGCACCATAGCGCCGCTGGAGCCGTTCGGCAGCGAGCTGGATCGGGGTCAGCGGGTTGCGGATTTCGTGGGCGATGCGCTGGGCGATGTCGGACCAGGCGGCGCGGCGCTGATCGGTCAACTGGTCGGTGATGTCGTCGAAGGTCAGCACCGCGCCATCGGCATAGCGCACGCGCTTGACCGCCAGCGTGCGCTGCCCGCCCTCGGCCGCGACGGTGACGTTGGAATCGCGCGCTTCGCCGACCATGAATTCGGCAAGTTCGCCCGATATGTCCTTGAGATTTCGGCCTTCAATCTCTTCACCCTCGGGCTCGAGGAGGTTTTCGGCCGAGCGATTGACGAGCAGGATATTGCCACCGGCATCAAGCGCGACCACCCCGGCGGTAACGCTCGACAACACCGCCTCGATGAAGGCGCGACGAGTCTCAAGCTGCTGGTTGGCGCTGACCAGCGCCCCCGTCTGCTCCTGCAGACGGCCGGTCATGCGGTTGAACGCTGTCGAGAGCAAAGCGATCTCGTCATTGGGCTCGTGGACTGGAACGCGGGTCGAAAAATCCCCTTCCTCGACGCGGCCGGCAGCAGCAACCAGCTGGCCGACCGGGCGCACAAGTCGGTCGGCTATCTTGAGCGCGGTGAAAATGGCGAGAGCGACAATCAGCAAGGCGCCGAGCAGGAGCGCGCCGTTGAAGCGCAACTGATAAATCCGCGACCGCTCTAGCAGATCGCTGTAGGTCGACTGGACTTCTTTCGTCCGTTCGATGGTCTTCTTGAATTCGGGATCGAACACCTTGGCAGCGTAAAGGTAGATGCCGCTACCCGCCTTCATTTTGGTCAGCGCACCAATCCTGTCCGGGCTGGTGAGGGCGACGATGGTGCGGCCTTGCAATTGATCAATCGCGTCCGGCGTGATGATCTGGTTCAACGGTCGGTCGTAGGGATTGACCAAGGCCAGACTGTCAATCTCCCCCTTTGGACCCAAGGAAAAGATGATCGCCTCGGTCAGTTCGCGGGCATAGACCTGATTCAAAATATAGTCCGCAAAGGCCGGATCACTCATTTGGACCTGTGCCAAAGCCCCAGACAAGTCGCCATCCATGGTCGCGGTGTTGTTGATGACGCGCTCGACTTCGCGATTGTAGGTGGTCCTGCCCAGTTCGACACTATTCTCCACCATGCTTTTGGCGCGGTCGGAGAACCAGAATTCGAGCCCTGACTGGAACAGCAGAGAGGCGAAGATAGCCACCATCACCGTTGGCACTGCGGCGATGACCGAGAAGAGCGCCACCAGCCTTGTATGCAATCGCCCGCCGGCAAGACCGCCCTTCTCCGCCCGCGCCATCGCCACCTTGCGCGACAGCAACACCATTAACGCGATTGCGGGGATGAGGTTTGCGACCAGCAGCAATGCGATCAGCGGCGGCGAAAGGAATGTGCCGGGTTTGCCGCTGTTGACCAAAATGTTGACGCTGAACAGTAGCATCGCGGCCAGGAAAATCACTAGCCCGATGGTTGCCCAGCGATAAAAACGCCCACTCTCGCGCTCGCGCGATAGCCATTGTTCGGCGGTGCGGATTGGTCCTGAATCGGTGGTCTGGGCATCCATGCCCCTCCGCCCTAGCACGGAAGAGTGGCATAAAAAACACAGTTGCTGGCGCGCCGCAGAAGGGCGTTACGCGGCGGCTTTCTCAAGCCATGGCGCATAGAAATCGCGGAGCATCGCGATGACCGTATCGGGGTCGTCGACCTGATTCACTTTATTGCGGAATTCCGCCGATCCGGTGAGGCCCTTGGTGTACCAGCCGATGTGTTTGCGGGCGAGATTGACCCCCGTCACGCGGCCGTAGAGCGACTGCATTTCGTCATATTGGGTGAGGATGATCGCGAGCTGCTCTTCGATTGTCGGGTCGGGGCGCACCCCTCCCCCCGCCAGATCGGCCATCACCTGTCCCAGCAGCCATGGCTTGCCGTAGGCGCCGCGCCCGATCATCACCCCGTCGGCGCCCGACTGCTCGAGCGCGGTGCGGGCATCCTCGCGGCTGTTGATGTCGCCGTTGACGATCACCGGCAGGTTGGTCGCTTCCTTGACGCGGCGGACGAAGCGCCAGTCGGCGCTGCCCTTGTACATCTGGTTGCGCGTGCGGCCGTGGACGGTGATCATCTTGACCCCCAGATCTTCGGCGACGCGGGCAAGCTCGGGTGCGTTCAAACTGTCGTGGCACCAGCCCATGCGCATCTTGAGCGTCACCGGTACGCCGACCGCCTTGACCGTCGCGTCGATGATCGCGGCGGCCAGCGGAATGTCGCGCATCAGCGCCGATCCGGCGTCGCCATTGACGACCTTCTTCACCGGACAGCCCATATTGATGTCGATGATCGCCGCGCCAAGCTGCTCGTTGAGCTTTGCCGCCTCGGCCATTTCGAGCGGGCCGCAACCGGCGAGCTGCATCGACACCGGCTCCTCGACCGGGTCCCACGCCGCTTTCTGCAGACTTTGCCGGGTCTCGCGGATCATCGCCTGGCTAGCGATCATCTCGCTCACCGTCAGCCCGGCGCCATAGCGCTTGACCGCCTTTCGGAACGGAAGATCGGTGACGCCCGTCATCGGCGCCAGGATGACCGGCGCGTCGATGGTCACGGGACCGACGTGGATGGGCTTGATGAGAGACATGGGAAGCCGCGCCTTTACAGAATGGGGAGCGAGCGGGCAAGGCGCGCGCCATGACACAGGTCACCGCCCTCATCGTCGCCGCCGGCAGCGGATCGCGCATGGGCGGGGAATTGCCCAAGCAATATCGCCTGCTCGGCGGCAAGGCGGTGCTGGCCCATGCGGTCGATGCGCTCGCCGCCCACCCACGAATCGACGCCGTGCGGGTGGTGATCGGTGCGGGCCAAGACGAGATTGCCCGTGCCGCACTCGGCAACCGCGAGGTCGGCGAACTGATCGTCGGCGGGGCGGAGCGGTCGGACAGCGTCCGCGCCGGACTCGCGGCGGTCGGTGACGGGATCGTCCTCGTCCACGACGCCGCCCGCCCTTTCTGCCCGCCCGAGGTAATCGACCGCCTGCTCGACGGACTGGCGCGCGGCGATGGCGCGGTTCCGGTGCTTGCTGTGGCCGACACGCTCGGCAGGGGAGCCGGAACGCTCGATGCGATGGTCGATCGCGGTGGGATGGTGCGAATCCAGACCCCGCAGGCGTTCCATGCCGAGGATCTGCGCTACGCGATGGATGAAGTGCGCGGCCGCGCGACTGACGAAAGCTCGGTGATGGTCGCGGCCGGGTTGAAGATGATCATGGTGGAAGGCGATGCGATGCTCGACAAACTCACGACCGCCGCCGACTGGGCCCGCGCCGAACAGCGCCTCGCTGCCGCGATGGTCAGCCGCACCGGATCGGGGTTCGACGTCCACGCCTTTGCCGGCTCCGGTCCGATCATGCTCGGCGGGATCGAAGTTACGCACGAGCGCGGCCTGTCCGGTCACAGCGATGCCGACGTCGCGCTGCACAGTATCACCGACGCCTTGCTCGGCGCGGCGGCGATGGGCGATATCGGCGACCATTTCCCACCCTCCGACCCGCAATGGAAGGGCGCCGCGTCGGACCAGTTCCTGGCCCATGCGGCGGCGCTGATTCGGGCGCGGGGCGGCGTGATCGACCATGTCGACTGCACGATCGTCTGCGAGGCTCCCAAGGTCGGCCCCCACCGCGACGCGATGCGCGCCCGGATCGCTGACATCCTCGCCATCCCAATCGACCATGTGTCGATCAAGGCCACCACCACCGAGCGGCTCGGCTTTACCGGGCGCGGCGAAGGCATTGCCGCACAAGCGACGGCAACAATTCGTCTGCCGGCATAGCCGGCCGTTCGCTTACCCCGCCTGATGCGCCTATAGCGCCGGCCATGGACTCGCTGCTCCCCAAGGATCTGGTCGACAAGGCGCGTGAGGTGATCGCCGCGAATCTGGCGGCCGGCCGCCGGATCGCCGTCGCCGAAAGCTGCACCGGCGGGCTGGTATCGGCTGCGCTTACCGAAATCCCGGGATCCTCGGCGGTGTTCGAGGCCGGCTACGTCACCTATTCCGACGCGTCCAAGATGAGCGGGCTCAACGTCTGCCTCGACGTGGTCGAAACCTTCGGCGCGGTCAGCGTCGCCACCGCCTGGGCGATGGCGCAGGGCGCGCTGGAGAATTCGGGAGCCGATGTCGCGGTGGCGATTACCGGCGTTGCCGGGCCCGATGGCGGAACAGCCGCAAAACCGGTCGGCACCGTCGTCTTCGCCCGCGCGGAGCGCCTGCCGGGACCAGACGTGGTCACCGCCGACCAGAAACTGTTTGATACCAGCGAGGGCCGCTCGGGGATTCGCCGTCAGGCGGCGCTCTGCGCGCTCGACTTGCTGATGCCGTAAAGCGCGGCGGCGCGCTGCTCGAAGGCTGACGTCATGCGCCGCAGCGCACGGTCGAACATCTGCCCGGCAAGTGTTTCGAACAGCCGTGACTTGAACGCGAAGTCGACCGCGAAGCCGAGATCGGTGCCGCCGCCCGCCGCCGGGGTGAACGTCCATTCGTTATGCAGATATTTGAGCGGCCCATCGACATAATCGACGATGATCTTGTCCGGCGCCTGCTTGGTCACCCGCGAAGTGAACCGTTCCTTGAACGCATGAAACCCGACCACCAGGTCGGCGACCGTCTCGGCGTCGCTGCTCGACGTGATCCGCACCGCCACCACCCACGGCAGGAATTCGTCATATTTCTCGATATCGGCCACCATCGCGAACAATTGTTCGGGGCTGTACGGCAGGTGGCGGGTCTCGCTGTGACGCGGCATCTTCAGGCTAGCCCAACCCGGACCCGCTTGTGTCGAGCCTTCGTCGAGCCACGTGTCACGCGGCGAGAATGTCCCTCGACGGAGGCTCGGGACCAACGGAAATGGTCGATCACGCCCGGACCTTGGCCAATTGCTCTTCCCGCGCCGCCCGCATTTTCGCGAAATCGTCGCCGGCGTGATAGCTCGACCGGGTCAGCGGGGTCGCCGCGACCAGCAGGAAGCCCTTGGCGCGGGCGATCGAGGCATAGGCCTTGAATGCGTCGGGAGTGACATATTCCTCGACCGTGGCATGGCGCGGGGTCGGCTGGAGATATTGGCCCATGGTCAGGAAATCGATCCCCGCCGAACGCATGTCGTCCATCACCTGGTGAACTTCGAGCCGTTGCTCGCCCAGCCCGACCATCACCCCCGACTTTGTAAAGATCGACGGATCGAGCCGCTTCACAGTCTCGAGCAGCCGAAGCGAGGCATAATAACGCGCCCCGGGCCGGATCGTCGGGTAAAGCCGCGGCACCGTCTCCAGATTGTGATTATAGACGTCGGGCCGGGCGGCGACGATCGCCTCGACCGCCGCTTCATGCTTGTTGCGGAAGTCGGGGGTGAGAATTTCGATCGTCGTGTTGGGCGTGGTGCGGCGCAACGCCTCGATCACCTTGACGAACTGGCTCGCCCCGCCGTCGGGCAAATCGTCGCGGTCGACCGAGGTGACCACGATATGCTCCAGGCCGAGCGCGGCGGCCGCATCGGCGGTGTGCTGCGGTTCCAGTGCGTCGACCGCGCGGGGCATGCCGGTCTTGACGTTGCAGAAGGCGCAGGCGCGGGTGCAGGTGTCGCCCAGGATCATCACCGTGGCATGCTTCTTGGTCCAGCATTCGCCGATGTTCGGGCAGGCCGCTTCCTCGCACACGGTGTTGAGCTTGAGATCGCGCATCAGCTTGCGGGTCTCGGCATAGCCTTCGCTGACCGGCGCCTTGACTCGGATCCAGTCGGGCTTGTGCTGGCGGGGAGGGATTGGGAGCAATGCGTTCATGGCCGCCAGATAGCGATTAGCACCGCCGCTTGCCACCCCTGCCCGCGACACGCTAGCGATCGCGGCCATGACCCGTTTTTCCGACATGATCCAAGGTTATCGCCGCTTCCGCACGACCGACTGGAAGCTGGAACATCAGCGTTGGGCCCAGCTTGCCGAGGGCCAGAGCCCCAGGGTAATGGTGCTCGCTTGCTCCGACAGCCGGGTGGAGCCGGCGGTGATCTTCGATGCGACTCCGGGCGAAATGTTCGTCGTTCGCAATGTCGCCGCGCTTGCCCCTCCTTACGAAACGACGCCCGGCCACCACGGCGTGTCGGCCGCGCTAGAATTTGCGGTGACTCAGCTGGAAGTGGAGGAGATCGTGGTCATGGGCCACGGCTTGTGCGGCGGCTGCGCGGCGGCTCTGACCGGGCAGTTCGACGGGTCGGAGTCGGGCGAGGGCAAATTCATCGCCGACTGGGTCAGCCTGCTCGACGACGCGACCCGCGCCGTCCGGGCAACACATCCCGCGCTCGATCAATCCGCGTTCGTCGAGATGGAGTTGCAGGCGATCAAGGTGTCGCTCGCCAATTTACGGACGTTCCCGTGGATCGCCGAGCGCGAGGCGGCGGGATCATTGTCGCTGCATGGTTGCCACTTCTCGATCGCCGATGGTCAGTTGCACATGCTTGACGAGGCGGAAGATGTCTTCCGCCTCGCCTGAACTTTCTCGATTAAAGCGCTGGATTAGCAGCGGACATTGCGGTCGTAGATCGGCCGACCATATTGGTCGACATAATAGCAATAGCCCTGCGTATCGCGATAATATTGGCGGTTGTTGACCACCGCGCCGATCACCGCGCCGGCAATGCCGCCGGCGATCGCGCCCTCGACCGTGCTGACGCCCGGGATGACCGCGCCGGCCACGCCGCCGAGGATCGCTCCGCCTACCGCGCCGGTCGCCGCATTGCGGCCTTGGTTGTTCGAACCGTAGCCGCCGTTGCCGTAGCGATCATTGCCGTAGGGATTGGTCGCGCAGGCCGACAACGGCAGGATCGACGCAACCGCAGCCGCTAAAAAGAACTTCTTCATGACAAAACCTTTCACAATGCGCTCCCGCGCCCACGGCAACCAAAGCGCTCCAACAGCGCTTTCGTTCCGCTGCCGATGCGCTAAAAAGACCCAAAGGAAGAGCTCACGATGAATGACGACGATCGCGGATTCGAGCCGGAACTGAACATCGCGCTGTTGATCGACGCCGACAATGCCAGCCCCGATCATCTCGACGAAGTCCTTTTGGTGCTGGGCGAATTGGGCACGATCAACATCCGCCGCGCCTATGGCAATTGGTCGAAACCGAGTCTCAAGGGGTGGGGCAACCTCAGCGGGCTGCATTCGATCGTCCCGGTCCAGCAGTTCGACGTGGTCAAGGGCAAGAGCGCGGCCGACATGAAGATGACGATCGACGCGATGGACCTGCTCTATCGCGGCCATGTCGATGGCTTCGGGATCATGTCGAGCGACAGTGACTTCCTCCCCCTCGCCCAGCGCATCCGCGAGGATGGCCTTCCGGTCTATGGCTTCGGCACCACCAAGACCCCGCACAGCTTCCAGCAGAGCTGCACCCGCTTCTTTGACGTCGCTGCCTTGGCGAGCGAGAAAGAGGAAGCCTTGGAGGCACCGGCGGCGCGTGGCGGCCAGCGCCAGGTCGACGCCGAGCTGCTGCAAGTGCTGGGCGCCGCATTCAAGGCTTCCAAGCGCGACGACGAAGGCTATGCCTCGCTGTCCGAAATGGGTCAGCGCGCCAAGGCCGTGTCGAGCTTCGCGGTGCGCAATTACGGCTTCACCCGGCTGAGCGACCTGATCGCCGCGGTGCCCAATTTCGGCACCCGGGTGGGCGACAATGGCCGCATGATGGTTAAGCGCTTGCGCTAGGCGGAACGCGCTTCCCGGTCGGTTGTTCTTGAAGCGAACCAACCCAAGGAGTCCCCCATGTTCGGCAATGACGACAGCCCCGAAGTCGCCCTCAAGAAGAAATTCTGGAAGGAGCTCAACGACAGCCCGTTCATCATGCTCGGCCTGAAAGGCGTCGAGGACGATCGCACCCGCCCCATGACCGCCCAGATCGACATCCCCGAGGACGGCGACAAGGACGATGGCGGGCAGATCTATTTCTTCGGATCGAAAACCGACGGAGTCGGCCAGGCCGTCACCCACAACAGTGGCGCGGTCGCGACCTTTGCGTCCAAGAGCCACAACCTCTTCGCCCATATCCACGGTAATCTCATTCCGTCGAACGACCGCGCGATCATCGACCGGCTGTGGAACCCGTTCGTTGCCAGCTGGTACAAGGATGGCAAGGACGATCCCGACCTCCAGCTGCTGCGATTCGACACCACCAGCGCCGACGTGTGGGAAACCACGCCGGGCGCAACGCTGAAGGCGGCGGCGCTCAAGGCCCTGTTCGATGTCGATCCGGGCAAGGAACACACCAAGGAGCACCAGGCCAAGGTCGACCTGTAACGCCCCTGCCCAGCCGACCATTTCATTACAGGCGTCGCGGCTTCGGTCGCGGCGCCTTTTGCTCGTTGCGTGGGCTGACGCGTTGACAGGCAAGCGGCACTGATGCAGCTTGCTGACGACGGGCAATTAGGGGAGCATTTATCATGTTCAAGGATCGTTATTCGGGCCAGGCACACAGCATCCTCCGGATCGTCGCGGCCCTGCTTTTCATCCTGCACGGGACGAGCAAATTGTTCGGCTTCCCACCGATGCCCGAAGGGATGGCCGCCCCCGAGCCCGGCAATATCCTGTGGCTTGGCGCCCTGCTTGAGCTGGTCGGCGGATCGCTCGTGCTGGTCGGCTTCTTTACGCGGCCGGTGGCCTTCCTGCTGTCGGGCGAGATGGCGGTCGCTTACTGGATGTTCCACGCGCCCAAGTCACTCTACCCCTCGCTCAACGGCGGCGATGCGGCGATCTTGTTCTGCTTCGTCTTCCTGTTCATCGCGCTCGCCGGCCCCGGCCCGTGGGCGATCGACGGCAAGCCTGAGGAAGATGACGAACCCGGCGTTGCAGGCTATGCCGCGCCCGGTGGCGAACGCAGCTATCGCGACGAGGATTTCGGCGACAAGGTGATCTAGCGGCCCCGCCGCCCCTTCCCTCTCGGCTCGGACTGTCTTATATAGGTGAGACAGTAAGACGGAGTGCGGAACAGTGGGACGGATCGGTGCATTCATGGTTGCCGGCGCGGCGATTTTCGCGGGCATGGTCGTGCAGGGTGATGTTGACCTGGACGATGATGATGTCGTGATCCACCGGGCGGAACGATCCGAGCGTGGGGAGCGCAATTTCGACCGCCGGGTCGACCGCATCGTCGATCGTGCAACGCGCGGCATCGACAGCCGCGGTGAGGACGACGTGCCGATCGAACAGAATCCGGTCATCCGGCGCCAGATGGTCGGCGCCATCGCCGAATTGCTCCGCGCGGAGGTCAGTCTGGCCACGGCCAAGAGCGACGACAAATTGCCCAAGGCCGCGCTTGTCCAGGCCGAGCAGCGCCGCGATGCCGCCAAACTCGCGGTCGACCGCCTGGCTGACGAAGCCAAAGCCGTCTCCCGCGACGACCGCGAAGAAATCCGCGAGGGCTTGAGGGAAGAGATTCGCGACGCGGTGCGGGACGGGGTGCGGGGTTAGGTCAATTGCCTAGCGCGGCGTTGACGGCGCCTCGGCGGGGACGATCACCAGTGGCACTGTGACTTTCGGCGCTGCGGTGACCTGTGGCACTGTGCTTACCGGCGGCTGGCCGACTGCAAAAATCATTGTCTCGGCAACATGCCCCTCGACGAGATCGCCCGCCTTGAACTTGGCATTATTGCCCTTGGCGAGCAGCCCGAGGATGCCGAAGCCGAGCACACTGAGGATCACCTTGTCGGCGGCATCGCCGCCCGTTGAGGCGCGCTGGCCGCTGAGGGGGATGCGCACGCCATCGACATCGACGTACAGCAATCGCACGCCAAGCTCCCCCGCCTGCCCGACTGCGCCGGTGCGCTGGGCGCTGGCGACCTCGCCCCACGCCAGAGCGCCTTCGGGGATAAGGGTCCGTCCGCCGACGATCACCGGCTGGTGGACCCGCAGCTTGAACCGGTGACCGGGCAGCGAATCGCGCGAATTGACCTCGGTCAGCACCATCAGGTTGACAATCGTATCGCGCTCCAGCCGCAGGCCCGGGGCGACCAGGGGCGCAATAATATTGGATTCGGCGGCGACCGCAGGTTCGGCGGCGACCGGCGCGGGCGCGATCGTCTGCCCCCCGGCCACCTGGCCAAGGAGAAGCAACGACAGCCCTGCCGTTCGAACGCCGGCCGAAACCGGCGTCGGCAGCCTCACTGGCCCGCCGGGACCGCGGGCGCGGCGGCAAACTTGATCGCGGTGCCGGTGGCGTTGGCCTTGCCCCAGCTAAGCGCGGTGACATGGGCGTCGCCATATTTGGCGTTGATCACCGCATCGGCACCCAGTTTCTCGGCGCGTTCCCACAATTCGCGATAGATTTTGGCCTGCGACGGATCCTTGGAGAAGATCGTGGCCTTGCGCACGCCGGCCTTGACCTCGCCGACCACAGTATAGGGCCGGTCCTTGATGTCATAAGGGAACACCGGAACGCCATATTCCTCATTGACCATGACGAACCCCTTGGCCGGCCCCTTCGCCACTACCGGCCCCGTCGTCGCCACACCCAGCAGCAAAGCCGCGCACATCAGTCGAATCATGATAACCCCCGATCAAACGATCCGTCGAGACTGGCGAAATTGGCCGGTTCGTCAACGCCTTATTTGTACGACCTGACCCTATCGACGCGATCGTCAGGCGATCGCAGCGTGGTCAGGGATCGTCGCAGTTGGCCCTACCGCGCCAGTTTCTTGTAGCTTGTCCGGTGCGGGCGATCCGCTTCCGGCCCGAGCCGTCGACGCTTATCTTCTTCGTAGCTTTCGAAATTGCCTTCGAACCACTCGACGTGGCTGTCGCCTTCGAACGCCAATATGTGGGTCGCGAGGCGATCGAGGAAGAAGCGGTCATGGCTGATGACCACCGCGCAGCCGGCGAAATTCTCGATCGCTTCCTCCAGCGCGCCCAGAGTCTCGACGTCGAGATCGTTGGTCGGTTCGTCGAGCAGCAGCACGGTGCCGCCGGTCTTGAGCATCTTGGCCATGTGCACGCGGTTGCGCTCGCCGCCCGATAGCTTGCCGACATTCTTCTGCTGGTCGGAGCCTTTGAAGTTGACCGCCCCGACATAAGCGCGGGTCGAGGTGTCGTGGCCGTTGACCTTCATATAATCGTGGCCGTCGGAAATTTCCTCCCAGACGTTCTTCTTGGGGTCGAGATCGTCGCGGCTCTGGTCGACGAAGCCGAGGCGCACGGTCTC
>JBBQTM010000045.1:0-14353 GCA_038234545.1 Sphingomonadales bacterium | reverse complement strand
CCGCGCGGGATCGGCACACCGATGCCCGCGCCGAGAATCTTGCCATTCTGGATGACGACCGTGCCGCCGACGATGGGATCGGAGCCATCGCCAAGCGCCACTGTGCCGCCGGTAATGGCGATGGTCTGCGCGGCGAGCGGGGATGCTCCGGCGAGGAACGCGGCGGCGATCAGGAGGCGCTTCACTTGTTGTCTCCTTCACCTGGCTGGCCAAGTTCGAAATCGCTCACCGGGCGGAGGCGCGGATTGGCGCTGTCGTACATCATCGCGCCGTCGATCCACACCTTGTCGGGCCGGGTGTAGGTGCTGAACGGATTGCCGTTCCACAACACCAGGTCGGCCATCTTGCCCGGCTTCAGGCTGCCGACTCGATCGGCGATCCCGAGCGCCTTGGCCGGATTATAGCTGAGCCATTTCCAGGCATAGGCATCGGACACATTATGGCCCATGCGGCGGCCGTCGGCGAGCGCCTTGGCCGCTTCCTGGTTCAAGCGCTGGATGCCGTTGGCGTCGTCACTGTGGACGATGGCGCAGGCGCCGGCGCGATCGACCAGCGGGATATTCTCCTTGATCCCGTCATAGCTTTCCATCTTGAAGCCGTACCAGTCGGCCCACATCGCCGAGCAGATGCCCTCGCGCGCCAGCAGGTCGGCGACCTTGTAGCTTTCGACCGCATGGTGGAAGGTGCTGATCTTGTAGCCGAATTCCTTGGCCATATCGATCATCAGCGCCATTTCGTCGGCGCGATAGCAATGGTTGTGGATGAAGATCTTGCCGTCGAGCACCCCGCGCAGCGTGTCCATGGCAAGGTCGCGGCCCGGCATGTCGCCGCCGCTCTTGTCGTACTTGTCCCACTTGCGGTCATATTCCTGCGCCTTGAGCCAGGTCGCGCGGGTCACCGCGATATTGCCCATGCGCGTGCCGGGGCCACCCTTGTTGCCATAGACGCGCTTGGGATTCTCGCCGCACGCCATCTTGAGTCCATAGGGCGCACCGGGGAATTTCATGCCCTGTGACGTGCGCGCGGGCACATTCTTGAGCACCACCCCGCGGCCGCCGAACAGGTTCGCGGAGCCAGGGAGAATCTGAAGCGCGGTCACCCCGCCATTGGCGAGCGCACGGCTGAAACCGGGATCCTGCGGCCAGACGCTATGTTCGGCCCACACTTCGGGCCGCGACGCGCCGGTTGCTTCGTTGCCGTCGCTGTTCCCCTCGGTGCCGGGCGAGGGATAATCGCCGAGGTGGCTGTGGACGTCGATGATCCCCGGCGTGACGAACTTGCCGGTCCCGTCGATGGTGATCGCGCCTGCGGGCGCGGCCAGCGAAGCATCGCCAGTGGCGACGATCGCGCCATCGGCGAACACCACCGAGCCATTGTCGATCCGCCCGCCCTCACCGTCGAAGATGGTGACATTGCGAATGATCGTCGGCGCACCTGAGTAACGCATGTAGGTCGACGGATAGGGATCCTGGTTGATCCTTATCGGCGGTGCCTTGGGCGGCGGGGTTTTCGCTGCGCAGGCGGAAAGGAGCGAGGCGGCGACCGCCACCCCGACGATCGCTACCTTGCGCATCAGTTGCCCGGAGTCCGAGGAGCCGTGACCTCACCCGCGAGATTGGTCCCCGCAGCCTGCGGTTCGCCAAGCTCCTTGTCGCCCGCCAGCGGATGATCTTCGAGCGTGTCGAGATGCATCCACTTCTTGACGATCGGCGAGACCAGCAGAACGGCGACGCCGATGCCGATCGTGACCCAGCCAAACAGGCTGTAAATGTCGAGCAGCCCCTGCTTGGTCATCTCGCCATCATGGCCGCCGGTCGCCTCACCGATCTTGCCGGCGACGAAATTGCCGACCGCGGTCATGTAGAACCATGCACCCATGATCAGCGACGCCATGAAGGTCGGCGCGAGCCGGTTCATCGCGCTTAGGCCGACCGGCGAGAGGCACAATTCGGCGGTGGTCGCGAACAGATAATAGAGGAACACGAACAGCACCGGGACCATCACGTCGATCCCCATCCACGCCGCGCCCCACACCAGGACGAGGTTGGCGAAGCCCATCTGCAGCAGGGCGATGCCGAACTTGGCCGGGGCCGACGGTTCGAGTCCGCGCTTGCCGAGCCCCACCCACAGCATGGCGAAGAACGGTGCCAGCAGGATGATGTAGATCGGGTTGATCGACTGGAAGATCGACGCCGGAACCCCGGCGCGGTCGACGAAGCGATCGGTGAACAGGTTCATCGACCCGCCCGCCTGCTCGAACAGCCCCCAGAAGATCGGGTTGAGCGCGATCAGGAACAGGATGGCGAAAATTCGTTCGCGTGGCTCCTTCTCCAGCTTGAACGCCTGGAACAGCACATAGCCGAGCAGGCCGACACCGCTGATGATCAACAGGGTCTGGATGATGTCCTGATACTGGACCAGGGCCCAGATCACCGCGACCGCGGCAATACCAACGCCATACAGTGCCGTTTCCTTGCCCTTGCTAAGCGGGGCTGGTGCTTCACCGGCACCATGGAGCGCCTTCTTGCCGAGCACGAAGACGACGAGTCCGGCGAGCATGCCGATGCCGGCAAGACCGAAACCATAGCCCCAGCCGATCGTCTCACCCAGATAGCCGACGAGGATCGTGCCGATTGCCGCGCCGACGTTAATTCCCATGTAGAAGATGGTGTAGGCACCGTCGCGGCGAATGTCGGTCAGTTTGTAGAGCTGCCCGACCATCACCGAGATGTTGGCCTTCAGGAAGCCGGAGCCAACGATGATGAACGCGAGTGCGAGCCAGAAGACGTTGATCGTTGGATCTTCTTGTCCGCCGACACCCTCGACCGCCATCAAACTGTGGCCCACCGCCAGCAGCAACCCACCGAACAAGACCGCCTTGCGCTGCCCCAGGTAACGATCGGCGAGATAGCCGCCGAGCACCGGGGTAATGTACACCAGGCTGGTATAGGCACCGTAGATGAGGTTGGCCTTGCCGTCGTCGAACAGCCAGTGCTTGGTCAGGTAGAAGATCAGTAGCGCGCGCATGCCGTAGTAAGAGAATCGCTCCCACATTTCGGCGAAGAACAGCATGTACAGGCCCTTGGGATGGCCAGCGAATTCCGGTTCCTTCTGGATCGCGATTTTCGCGCCGATCGTGAGGAATACCGCCAGCAGGACCACCGCAATCGCGGCGATCCACTCGGCTTCCTGCCAAAGAGCCATGTCTTTCATGCTATTCTCTCCAACCTGGATGGCACGCCTCGCGCGGGGATGCCTGCTTTCGTTGGCGCGCACCCTAGCGGGGAAATTTGGCTTGTGAAGCCGGTTGTTACGTGAAGGCGCCATGCTACTGCGAACGACATGACACTCAATGACCTGACCTCGCCGCTCTCCCTGCTCGAAACCCGCCGCTCGGGCCGCCCGCGCGAAATGGTCGCTCCGGGACCGAGCGACGCCGAGCTGGAACGCATTCTGGCGATTGCCGCGCGCACGCCCGATCATGGCAAGCTCAATCCGTGGCGGTTCGTGGTCGTCGCTAGCGATCAGCGCGGCGCACTGGCGGACCTGCTCGCGGCGGCGCTTCCAGAATGCGTTCCCGAGGCTGGCCCGGCGCATCACCAGAAGGCGCAGGATTTCGCGCACCAGGCGCCGACGTTGATAGTGCTGATTTCCGCGCCGGTTCCCGATCACAAGATTCCGCTATGGGAACAGCAATTGTCATGCGGCGCGGCGGGGATGAACTTGCTGAGCGCGACCCATGCCTTGGGCTATGTCGGCGGCTGGATTACCGGCTGGGCGGCCTATTCCGATCGGGTCCGCGCGGCTTTCTGCGCGCCCGGCGAGCGGATTGCCGGGTTCATGTTCCTGGGGACTCCTGGGGTGGAATTGCAGGAGCGGCCGAGACCCGCGTTAGACGCGGTCGTGAACACTTGGTCGCCACCTAAGGCGTAACCCAGTTGCCATTTCTCGCGCCGTGGTGTATTGCCACAGCATGACACTTAGAACATCCCACGAAAAACCCGTCTACGTCCGCCTTCGCGAAGTGATTGCCGATGCAATCCTGACCGGTCGATTCAAGGACGGCGACCCCCTGCCCTCGGTCCGCGCATTGGCGGTCGAGGAAGGCGCCAACCCGCTGACCGTGGCCAAGGCCTATCAGGGATTCCAGGACGAGGGCCTGGTGGTGGTCAAGCGCGGGGTCGGGATGTTCGTCGCCGCGGGCGCGGCGCTTCGCCTGCGCACCAGCGAGCGCGACAGCTTCATCCGCGGCGAATGGCCGCTGATCCGCGAACGCATGGACCGCTTGGGAATCGACCCCGCGGAACTGTTCGCGAAGGCTTAAACTCCTCCCTGCGCCCTTGCGCGGGGAGGTGGCCGCGAAGCGGACGGAGGGGTTCTTCTGGACCGTGCGTGACCAAGAACCCCTCCGTCAGCCTGCGGCTGCCACCTCCCCACGGAAGTCCGTGGAGAGGAGCCTAAGCTAAAGCCGCCGCCGGCACCGCGAACAGCAGCGCCGCGCCACTCTCTGCCCCCGCTCCAAGCCCAAGCGCTTCGGGGACCACCACGCTGAGGAAATATTCCGCCGCCGCGCGATCGCGGTCGCTTGCATCGGGCGCGCGGGCGAGCCGTTCGACCAGCCAGCCGGCGACCATCACCGAACACATGGTGAGGAACGGATAGCTCCCCGCGAGCCGATCCTCGGGCGACGCGCTGCGCAGGCTGGCGGCGGCGACTTCGACCGTGTCGGTCAGCGCGATCAGCCCCGGATGCTGCGCCTCCGCCTCGATCTCGGCGATCAGCCCATCGAACGCGAGCCCGCCGTCCAGCCCGAGCTTGCGCCCCACCAGGTCGGCCGCCTGGATGCCGTTGGCGCCCTCATAGATCGGTGCGATCCGCGCATCGCGGAGGTGCTGGGCGGCGCCGGTTTCCTCGATATAGCCCATCCCGCCATGGACTTGGACGCCGAGGCTCGCGACCTCGCAGCCGACATCGGTGCCCCACGCCTTGGCGAGCGGGGTGAGCACGTCGCCGCGGAAACCCGCCAGCGGATCGCCCTTTGCCGCGCGATCAACCTGGCCGAACGCATAATAGACCAACGCGCGGCTCGCCATCGTCAGGCTCCGCATCCGGAGCAGCATCCGGCGGACGTCGGGATGCTCGGCGATCGCCTTGCCGAGCTGTTTGCGATCGAGCGCGTAGGCGACCGCGCGCTGGGTGGCGCGCTCGGCGATGCCGACGCCCTGAAGCCCGACGTTGAGCCGGGCGTTATTCATCATCGTGAACATCGCGCGCATGCCCTGATTTTCGCCCCCGATCATCCAACCGGTGGCGCCGACCTTGTCGCCATAGCTCATCACGCAGGTTGGCGAGGCGTGGATGCCCAATTTATGTTCGATCGACACGCAATGCAGGTCGTTGGCGCTTCCGTCGGGCAGGATCTTGGGCACCAGGAACAAGGATATCCCGCGCGTCCCCTCGGGCGCGCTGGGAGTGCGGGCGAGGACCAAATGGACGATCTGCTCGGCTAGGTCGTGATCGCCATAGGTGATGAAAATCTTGGTGCCCGAGACGCGCCAGCTGCCGTCCTCATTCGGCTCGGCGCGGGTCTTGAGCGCGCCGACATCGCTGCCCGCCTGAGGCTCGGTCAAATTCATCGTCGCCGGCCATTCGCCCGACACGACCTTGGCGAGATACCGCTCCTTCAGTTCGTCCGAGCCGTGATGCTGGAGCGCCTCGATCGCCCCCATCGACAGCATCGGGCACAGAGCGAATCCGATGTTGGCGGCATTGAGATCCTCCATCAGCGCCGCCGACAGCGACAATGGCAGCCCCTGCCCGCCCCATTGCTCGGGCGCCGCCAATGTCATCCAGCCACCTTCGACAAACGCCGCATAGGCCGCCTTGAATCCGTCGGGCGTGACCACCTTGCCATCGACCATCCGCGAGCCCTGCGTATCGCCGATCCGGTCGAGCGGGGCGAATTGTCCCTCCGCAAATTGCGCCGCGCCGTCGAGCACCGCGCCGACCATGTCGAGATCGTTGGACAGCTCGGCGATGCGCACGACATGGTCGAGTACCTGGCGCTGGTCGTGGACGGGGCAACGGAAGGTCATGACGCGCTCACCTTGTAGGATACCGGCGCATGCCATAGCGAGCGCGCCATGAGCCCGCCAGAGACACTCGTGATGCCGTATGATGAAACGAGCATCGCGAGCGCCGCTCAGCTTGTTCTGGCGGGACAGCCGGTCGCGGTGCCGACCGAGACGGTCTACGGCCTCGCCGCCGACGCGACCTCGGCCGAAGCGGTTGCTCGAATCTATGCCGCCAAGGGCCGCCCGAGCTTCAACCCGCTGATTGTCCATGTGCCCGATCTTGCCGCGGCCGAGTTGCTTGGCGAGTTCGACGAGGAAGCGCGGAACCTGGCCGAGGCGCACTGGCCGGGACCGCTGACGATCGTCGTCCCCGCGCGCGGCGACAACGGAATCGCCGCGATCGTCACTGCCGGGCTGAGCACGATCGCGCTTCGCGTCCCCGCGCATCCGGCGATGCAGGCGTTGCTCGCCGCCACGGCACGCCCGCTCGCCGCGCCATCGGCCAATGCCAGCGGCCGAATCAGCCCGACCCGAGCAGCCCATGTGCTGGCGAGTCTCGACGGTCGGATTGCACTGGTGATCGACGGCGGCGCGACCGCCCGAGGGATCGAATCAACCATCGTCGCGGCGACCGGCGGCGGGCTTCGCTTATTGCGACGCGGCCCGATCGAGGTCGATGCGCCGCTGGCATCGGGGAAGATCGAGGCACCGGGCATGATGGCCAGCCATTACGCGCCGACGAAACCGCTGCGGCTCGACGCGACCGAGGCGCGCGACGGAGAATATCTGATCGGCTTCGGCGACGTCGCGGGTGACGCAACCCTCAGCGAAAGTGGCGACCTGATCGAAGCCGCCGCGCGACTGTTCGACCTGCTTCATCAGGCCGATTGCGCCGGGCAGCCACGCATCGCCGTTGCACCGATTCCGAACCAAGGCATCGGCACCGCGATCCGCGACCGGTTGGAACGCGCCGCCGCCCCGCGCGCATGAAAAAGGGGCGGCCGAAGCCGCCCCTAATTAAAATATTCTATGATTTCGACGTCTAGCGACGGGGCGGGCTTGCCGGTGCCACAACGGTCGTCGTGCTGACCGGCGTCATCGGCGCAGTCGGCGCGCCAACTACCATCGGGGACGACGTCGTTGCTGCCAGCGACAAGGAAACGTCCTCATCAATGAACCCCTTAACAGCGGCACCGACCGGCACCTTGGCGCTGGTCCCGGTCATGAAAAAGCCTGCGGGAAGGAAGACGATTGCCGACACGGCAACTGCGCCGATCCCGCCTGCAACGCCCTTGTCGTCAAAGCCGCCGGTCATGCGGATCTGTCGACCGTTGACGGTGACGAACAGCACGCGTGCATTGAGCTTGCCTGATTTGCCCCACATGCCTTTGTTGCGGACATCGGTGATTTCGCCGACTGCAGGACTGCCGGTCGGGATTACGACGACGCCCTGCACCATGACCGGTGCCGAGGTTTCCATCCGGAAGCGCTGGCCAACGCGAAGCTTCTTTCCGCCGGTCGTGAGTTCTTCAAGCAGGCGCAGCGGCACTTCGGTGCCAACGCGCAGCATGGCGTTATTGTTATTGACCGGCGCCGCGATGGGCGAAGGCGCGATGACCGTCTGGGCGATCAACGTTTGAGGCGCGAGCAGGAGCCCGCAAGCAAGTAAGCGCAAGTACATGGTATTCCCCCTAGAAGCGGCGACAAGTCGCCACCGCGACTGTTGGCTGGCACACAAGGATTTGCAATTCAACAGCTTTTAACGCGGAAATGAGCCATTTCGCGTTAACCATTGCCCTTACGTCACACTGTTCAGCGCGCCGCCGTCTCGCTTTTCAGTCTCGCCTGGAAACTCTTGCGGAGCTTGGCCAGCTTGGGCGGGATGATGGCCAGGCAATAGGGATTGCGCTGGCCTTCGTTGGCCCAATAATCCTGATGATCGGTCTCGGCCGGATACCAAGTGGCGGCGGGCTCGATGGTGGTGACGATCGGGGCCGACTGATCGACCGCAGCGCGGTCGATCGCGGTACGGGCTTCCTCCGCCTGACCTTCATCCTGCGGGAAGATCGCCGAGCGATATTGGGTGCCGACGTCATTGCCCTGTCGATTGAGCTGGGTCGGGTCGTGGGTCGCGAAAAAGATATCGAGCAGGTCGCCATAGCCGACGACATCGGGATCGAAGCTGATGCGGATCGCCTCGGCATGGCCGGTGTTGCCACCGCACACTTCGCGATAGGTCGGATTGATGGTCGAGCCGCCAATATAGCCACTCTCGACCCCGCTCACGCCCGCGATGTCGAGGAACACCGCCTCGGTGCACCAGAAACACCCCCCCGCCAATATCGCGATTTGCTCGGCCATAATCTGCTCCTTGCCTGAACAAGTCAGATGGCGAGCCGCAGGGCCGGTCGCAAGGGGTGTTAGTTTTTGTAGCTCGCCTTGAGGCTTGCCATCTCGACCCGCTTGCCGACCCATTCGGCCAGTTCGTCGAGCGTCAGCGGCTCGTCGAACACCACGCCGGCGCGGCGCTCGCTATACCAGCGGATATTGCCCTTGATCGGCCGCAGGCTCTCGACCACCACCACGACATCCTTGCCGAGACAATATTCCTCGATCGGCTCGACCTTCATCCCGCCCATCGAAATGTCGCGCACGTCGCAATTATAATAGGTCTTGCCGACCCGGATATTGGCCTTGCACTGGACATCGAGGCGCGGCGGACGAGCGCGAAACCCGTGCCGCGGCTTGCGCCCGGCAAGCAGCTCGCCAAGATCGATATTGTGCGCGAATTTGAACCCGGCGGTGCCCTCCCGGGTCCAGATCACTTTCGCGGGAAGCTGGCTGCTGTTCAGTTCGATCGTGACCTCGTCGCCCACGCTGACCACCTGCCCGACTTCGGCCATCAAGCCGCCGGCCGACAGGTTGCGCACGCGGATCAACTGCTCCCCGCGCTCGGTCGTCAGCTTGACGATACACAGGGTCGACGGAAGGCGATTGTCGTCGCGCCGTTCCGACGGGCGCGGGACGGACGTCGACAGCGAAAAGGTGGTCGATTCGAACGCAATATCGTCTTGGTCGAGCGATATCGCCGGTTTACGGCGGATCAATGAACCGAACATTCGCCACTCCATCGGAGAAAACCCTCCAAGCGTGGCGTTTTAGGACAGCTGCGGTTAATAAGCCGTTTCTTGTGTTTGACGCGTTAACCACGGTCACGCATCGTGCATCCAGTATCAGGTTGAACAGGGATATCAGCGCATGACGCGGCCGCGTCTACTATTGATCGATGACGAACCGCAGCTTGCGGCGTTCGTTGCAAGCGCGGCCCGAATGTGCGGCTTCGACCCTATCACCACCGACCGTGACGAGGATTTTCGCGCGCGACTGGTCGCCGACACGCCGCAGATGGTGGCGCTCGACCTTGGTATGCCGGGCATGGACGGGGTCGAACTGCTGCGTTTTCTGGCCGACCATAGCTATGGCGGGCCGGTGCTGATCATCAGCGGATTCGACCGACGCGTGCTGGAAAGCGCGTTTCGGCTGGGCGAAGCGCTCGGCCTCAGGATGGTCGGTCCGCTCGAAAAGCCAGCGCGGCTCGACGCGCTCGAGGCCATTTTGAAGCGGCAATTGGCAAGCCCGGCGCAATGACCGACGCCCGATGATCAAGCCCCGATGATCAGTACCGCCGACCTCGGCTTGCTCGACGGGTTCGAGCGCGCGCTGATCAATCATCGGCTGCATATGGTCTATCAGCCCAAGGTATCGCTGACCGACGGCAGCCTGAAGCGAGTCGAGGCGCTGGTGCGGTGGGACGATCCCAAGCTTGGACCCGTGCCGCCGTCGCGCTTCGTGCCATTGGCCGAACGCCACGGGCTGATCGACCAACTCACGCAATGGGGGCTGACGACGACGCTTCGCCAGTGGCTGGATTGGCGCGCGCACGGCATCGATACGTGCATCGCGTTCAATATCAGCGCGCTTTCGCTGGAGCAGCTCGACTTTCCCGACCTGGTCGAGCGGATGTGCCGTGCGCTGGATGTGCCGACCGACCGGTTGGTGCTCGAACTGACCGAGGGCGAAACCCAGCCGTTGATCAAATTGATGGACACGCTGACCCGCTTCCGGATCAAGGGGATCGGGCTTGCGATGGACGATTTCGGGGTCGGCTACTCGACCCTGATGCAGCTTCGCCAATTGCCCTTCACCGAGATCAAGATCGACCGCTTTTTCATCGACGATATGGTCACCGCCAAGGACAGCCGGGCAATCGTCGAATCGGTCATTCGGCTGGCCCACAGTCTCGATCTCAGCGTGACCGCCGAGGGGATCGAGACCGAGGCGCAGCTGCTTCTGCTGCGCTCGCTCGGCTGCGATGTCGGGCAGGGTTACTGGATCGGCCGCCCGCTCGAACCCGACCGGCTGGAGGCGTGGCAGTCGGCCTGGGCGCAGACCTGGGCCGGGCTCGCCGCACCGGTCAAACGTCGAGGTCGAACTTCACGCCCTGCGCGAGCGGCAGCGCCCGTCCATAATTGATCGTGTTGGTGCTCCGCCGCATGTAGGCGCGCCAGCTGTCCGATCCGCTCTCGCGCCCGCCGCCGGTCTCCTTCTCGCCGCCGAACGCCCCGCCGATTTCCGCCCCCGACGGTCCGATGTTGACGTTGGCAATCCCGCAATCGCTGCCCGCGGCGGACAGGAATTGCTCGGCTTCGCGCAGATCGTTGGTGAAGATCGAGCTCGACAGCCCCTGCTTGACGTCATTGTTGAGCGCGATCGCCTGGTCGAGCGTCGCATAGCGAAGCACATAGAGGATCGGCGCGAACGTCTCCTCCAGCACGATCCCCGCCTGCGCATCGACTTCGACCAGGGCCGGGCGAACATAATGACCGCCGGCGACCGCATCGACCTGTTCGATCGTCGGGCAAGCATGCTGCATAGCCTCGAAGGCTCCGGAATCGATCAGCGGCCCGACCAAGGTGCCGGCATCGCGCGGGTCGCCGACCGGAATCTTGGCGATCAGCGTGTGCAGTCGTGCCACCAGCCCATCGGCAATGCTGTCATGGACGATCAGGCGGCGCAGGCTGGTACAGCGCTGCCCCGCGGTTCCCGCCGCCGAGAACAGGATCGCGCGTTCGGCGAGCGCGAGGTCGGCCGACGGCGCGACGATCATGGCATTGTTGCCGCCCAGTTCGAGCAGGGACCGCCCGAACCGTGCCGCGACTTTCGGTCCCAGTTCGCGCCCCATGCGGGTCGATCCGGTGGCCGACACCAATGCCACGCGCCGATCGTCGGCCAAGGCAGCGCCTACCTCGCGCCCGCCCTGCAGCACTTGCAGCAGTCCATCGGGCGCATCGCCGAACCGCGCCAGCGCCCGCGCCGCAATCGCCATCGTCGCGGCGGCCGTGAGCGGGGTCTTTTCGCTCGGTTTCCAGATCACGGGATCGCCGCACACCAACGCCAAAGCCGCATTCCATGCCCACACCGCGACCGGGAAGTTGAACGCGCTGATCACCGCCACCGGGCCCAGTGGATGCCATTGTTCGATCATCCGATGCTCGGGCCGTTCGCTGGCGATCGTGAGACCGTAGAGCTGGCGCGACAGGCCGACGGCATAGTCGCAGATGTCGATCATTTCCTGCACTTCGCCTTGGCCTTCGGAGACGATCTTGCCCGCCTCGAGCGTGACCAGTCGGGCGAGCGGTTCCTTGGCGGCGCGCAACTCCTCGCCGAGCAGGCGGACCAGTTCGCCACGACGCGGGGCGGGCACGTTGCGCCATTCGAGGAAGGCGGACTGTGCAAGTTTGCACGCGCCCGCGACATCGGTGGCCTCGGCGACCGAGCCGATGCGGCTGCCGTCGATCGGCGAGTGGCTGACCAGCGCGCCCTCGCCGCTTACCCCCAATTGGCGCAGGATCGCGGCGGTTTCTTGCGTCGGGGTCATGATGCCCGTTCCTTTGCTTTTGCCATTGCCGCGACCCCGGCGTCGATCGTCTCGTCGCGCTTGGCGAAGCACAGCCGCACCAGATGCTTCGGCTCTTTATCGTCGGCAAAGGCGGACAAGGGCACCACCGCCACCCCCGCCTGCTCGACCGCCAGTTTGGCAAAAGTTTCGTCGTCGAGAGCGATCCCCGACGCGGCGAGGTCGACGATCAGGAAATAGGTCGCGGCGCTCGGCAGCACCTGATAACCCGCCGCCTCCAGCCCTTCGCTCATCCGGTCGCGGGCACGGGCGAACCGCTGGCGCATCGGCACGAGCCAGTCGTCGCCCTCGTCCAGCCCGAACGCCACCGCCGCCTGCAGATTGGGCGCACTGGCGAAGGTCAGGAATTGATGGGCGCGCGCCGCCAGAGTCGCCAGTTCGGGCGCGGCCGCGACCCAGCCGAGCTTCCACCCGGTGAGCGAAAAGATCTTCCCCGCCGATCCGCATTTGAGCGTGCGCTTGGTCATTCCGTCCAACGTGGCGATGGGCACGAAATCCTGCCCGTCCATCAGCAGATGTTCCCACACCTCGTCGCTGATGACGACCAGATCATGGTCGCGAGCCACCGACGCAACCGCCTCCAGCTCGGCGGCGTCGAACAGGCGGCCGGTTGGATTGTGCGGATTGTTGAACACGATCGCGCGGGTCTTGGCCGTCACCGCTGCCGCCAGCGCCTCGCGCTCGATCCGCCAGCCGGGCGGTTGCAGCGCGACTTCGCGCACCACCCCGCCCGCGCGGCGGATGAGCGGCGCATAGGCGTCATAGGCCGGGGACATGACGATCACCTCGTCGCCCGGGCTGACCGTGGCGAGGATCGCCGCCGCCAGCGCCTCGGTCGCGCCGGAAGTGACGCAGATGCCATCGGCCCCCGTCTCGATTCCGTGATGCCGCGCATAATGATCCGCCACCGCCTGCCGAAGGGCCGGCGACCCGCGCGAAGGCGCATATTGGTTGGACCCGTCGGTCAGCGCCAGCGCCGCTGCATCGAGGATCGCGTCGGGCCAGCCGAAATCGGGGAATCCCTGCCCCAGATTGACCGCGTCGTGGCGGGTCGCGGCCAGGCTCATCCGCTCGAACACGCTGGTCGGCATGGTTTCGTACAGGGGATTCACGTCAGCAATTCCTCGATTTCGATGGTGGAATACCCCAGCTCGGCCAGGATCACCGCGCCATCCTCGCCTTCGCGGCGGGGTCCGGTCGGGGTTCCGACCGTGTCGCTATAACGAGGCGAAGGCATCGGCTGGATCACTCCCCCCACCTCGCCGAATGTCCCCCGCCCGGCATTGTGCGGATGCGCGGGCGCCTCGTCCATGTCGAGCACCGGCGCAACGCAGGCGTCCTTGCCAGCGAACAGCGCGACCCAATCGTCCCGGCTGCGAGCCGCCACGGCCCGTGCGACATCGGATTTCCCCGCCGTGACCGGCAACGCCAAGCCCTCCAACAGCGCCGCCACAAACTGCGGCTCGATCGCCCCCAGCGCCAGATATTTGCCGTCGGCGCATTGGTAGCAGCCGTAGAGCGGCTCGCCACCATCGAGCAGATTGCCGCCGCGCCCGCCGCCCCATGCGCCCGCCGCTTTCAGTCCGTAAATCAGCGCCCCAGTCAGTGCCGCGCCATCGCTCATTGCCGCATCGACCACTCGCCCCTCGCTTCCGCGCTGCACGTCGAGCAAGGCGGCAACCATGCCAAACGCCAGCATCATCCCGCCGCCGGCATAATCGGCGACCAAATTCATCGGCGGGCGCGGCGGGCGGTCGGGCTCGCCGAGCCCATGCAGCAGCCCGGTCAGCGCCAGATAATTGATGTCATGACCGGCTTCGGCGGAAAGCGGGCCATGCTGCCCCCAGCCGGTGATGCGCCCATAGACCAATGCCGGATGGTCGGCGCGAAGATCGTCCGGCCCCAGCCCGAGCCGCTCCATCACCCCCGGGCGATAGCCCTCGATCACCCCGTCCGCCTTGGCCGCCAGCCGCCGCACCACCGCGCGATGCCCGTCACGCTTCAAATCGAGCGCAATCGATCGGCGCCCCCGCAGCAAAGGATCGTTCGGCACCCCGATCATCCCGGCGCGCTCAACGCGGATCACCTGTGCCCCGTGATCGGCCAGCATCATCGCCGCGAACGGCCCCGGCCCAAGCCCCGCCATCTCGACGATCGTCAGTCCGTGGAGCGGGCCAGTCATGCGCCGTGCTTAGCGCCGGATTGCCAAGCCGCAAGCGGGCGCTACGCTGTCCCCATGATCGACGCCCAAGACCGGTCGCTGTTCAGCGACGACCATCACGCCTTCCGCGACACCGTCCGC
>JBBQTM010000044.1:0-14639 GCA_038234545.1 Sphingomonadales bacterium | reverse complement strand
TGGTGTCGTGTGATACGGCAATGAAATTGTGAGGGCACCGCGAAGGAGAAGAAGCTCCGTCTCGTCCAATGCCTTGATCCATTTTTCGGCCAATTGCCCGAATAGCCTCGGTTGCTCAGCATCACCGATGGACCAGCCTGCTAATCCTCGCCGCCTTTGTTCGAAGTCAGCGTCAATTTCCGCATTTAACGGAGGAAACCGTTTCGCGGCTTCTGCCGGATTGCGAGTTGCCAAACTTTTCTGAACGAATTCGCCCTTGAACAAAGTTCGAAGATCTTTGGGAACGCGGCGACGGACGAAATAGCGACCCTTCGGATCGCAAAAGGGTGTGGGAAGGCGTCCATTTTTGGCCATGTGTGTAACCTACATGTGTAGGCTTAACACTTGTCTAATGACCGAATCCCGCAAATTCAGTAAATAAAGCGAGAATGGTGACCCCTACGGGATTCGAACCCGTATTTCAGCCGTGAAAGGGCCGCGTCCTAACCCTTAGACGAAGGGGCCATCTGGTGCCGTGGCGCGACTAGGGGAAGCGTGGCGCAGGGTCAAGGCTGTTGGGTCGCCATCCGGCTCAAGCGGGGGCGGCATCCTCGACGTGCATTTCCGCCGAATTGCCGCCGGTCCATTCGTCGCGCTTGATGGTTCCGGCGAGCCACCAGCGTGTGTCGGGGGCCGATGAGAGCAGGGCTTGCCCGAGCGGGGTGTCGGCGGCGCGAAAGGCAATCCACTTGAAGCTTTTGCCATCGTCGCCATTGGCGATGCCCCGGACATGGCCGTTGCCGACGATGCTGGTGCGGAGCAGGCGGGCGGGGCCGACGGCGCAGCGCGGTGCGGGCCAGCCGGCGCCATAGGGGCCACCCGCGTCGAGCTGATCGCACAGGCCGCCGACCACCCCGCCGGGGGAGAGCAAGGCGTCGAGGGTCAGGGCTCGCCCTCCGCGCGCTGCGTCGATGGTGGAGGCGAGGCGGTCGTTGAGGAACGCGCGGAGCGGCTCGATCCCGCCCGGCGAGACGGTGACGCCCGCCGCCATGGCATGGCCCCCACCCGCGACGAGCAGGCCGCTGTCTTTCGCGGCGAGGATCGCGGCACCAAGATCGACCCCCGAGATTGAGCGGCCCGAGCCCTTGCCAACGCCATCCTCATCGACCGCGATGACGAGCGCCGGGCGGCCATATTTTTCCTTGAGGCGGCTTGCGACAATGCCCACCACGCCGGGGTGCCAGCCGACGCCGGAGACGATCACCAGCGGCGCGTCGGCTTGGGTAAGCGCCTGGTCGGCGGCGGAATCGGTGACCGCTTGCTCGATCGCGCGGCGTTCCTCGTTGAGGCGGTCGAGTTCGGCCGCGATGGTCCGCGCTTCCTCGGGATCGGTCGCGGTCAGCAGGCGCACTCCGAGGTCGGACTTGCCGACCCGACCGCCGGCGTTGATGCGCGGGCCGAGGGCGAAACCCAAGTCGCGGCTGGTCGGGCTTTTGACCAGGCGCGCAGCATCGGCCAGTGCGGCGAGGCCGATATTGCGGCGCTCGGCCATGACCTTGAGCCCCTGGGTGACGAAAGCGCGGTTGAGGGTCTTGAGCTTGGCGACGTCGGCGACGGTGCCGAGCGCGACGATGTCGATCAGGTCCAGGATTTTGGGTTCCGAGACGCCGTTGACGAAGCGGCCGCGCTTGCGCAGCTCGCGGAGCAAGGCGACCCCGAGCAGGAACGCCATGCCGACTGCGGCGAGATGGCCGTGGGCCGCACCCTCCGGGCTTTCGTCGAGCCGGTTGGGGTTGATCATCGCCACGGTGGTGGGGAGCGCGGTCGAGCACAAATGATGATCGCAGACGATGACATCGAGCCCGGCGGTGGCGGCTTCGGCCAGAGCATCGAACGCCTGCGCGCCGCAATCGACGGTGATGGCGAGGCTCGCGCCTTTCTCCTTCAGCTCGACCAGGGCTTTGCCACTCGGGCCATAGCCCTCCATCAGCCGGTCGGGGATGTAGATCATCGGATCGATGCCGAGGCGGCGGAGCAGCAGGGTGAGCAGCGCGGCGGAGGTCGCGCCGTCGACGTCATAGTCGCCGAAGATGGCGATCGTCTCGCCAGCCTCGACCGCATCGGCGAGGCGACCGGCGCCCTTGTCCATGTCCGCGAACACCGACGGATCGGGCAGGAAATCGCGCAGCGTCGGCGCACGGTGGCGGGCGAGATCGGCAGGCGCGACACCCCGGGCGAGCAATAATTGATCGACCAGGTCGATCCCGAGATCGTCCCCGCCATCGCGGCGCGGCCGCCACGGCTGGCCGCTGACCGAGCGGAAGGAAGCGAAGGCGTTGCTCATGCGGCGCCGATCAACCTGGCGCGCAACTGTTGTGCCTCGGTCGGGTGCAATGCCGGGACGTTATGCGCTGAAAAGCCGCCGCCTCCCGCAACCCCCAGGCGCAAGGTGGAAATCCCGAAGGCGCGGGTCCAGAAACTCTCCGTGAGCTCGATACTCTGGATGTTGCCGGTCGGGACGATCGAGCGGCGGCGCCGCCACCAGCCGGACTCGATGAACAGGCTTTTGTCCGACAGGGCATAGCGGGTATGGCGCCAGCCGAGCCAGCGGGCACCGACCGCGATCATCGCGCCGGCGATCCACAGCAAGGCGATTGGCTCGAGGATCAGTCCGACCCCAAGCGCGACGAGCGATGCCGGGACGAGCAACACGGCCAGCGACGTGACGTAGGCGCTCGACACGTGGGACCATTGACCGGTCGAGGGCTGGATCGGCCAGTCGAGCGAGGCGAGGATTGCGCTCGCTTCGTCGGGGTGGGCGAGCGGGGCGACGACATGATCACCCTTGGCCCCGTCCATCGCCAGGCTCTGGAGTTTCAATTCGCACCAGCCGAATGCGCGGCGGATCGGGCCGCTGGCGAGGATCGCCGCCTGCACCCGGCGAACGGGGATGGTGACATCGGTCAGGGTGGTGAGTCCGCGGCGGCGGCGCAGGCCGGTCTCGGTGCGGTCGAGGCGAAAGCCATGTTCGCGAAGCAAGGTGCGGGCCATGCCGGTGGCGATGCCGAGCAAGGTGAGGACCAGCGCGCCGCCGATGATTGCGATGAACTGGTGGGCAAGGATCAACTCCCGAAGCGGGCCAGAGCGGTCGGCGATGAGGATCCAGAAGCTGCGCTTGAACGGATCGAAGCCGAGCACGTCGCCGAAGGTCTGCGACACGCCGAACAGGCCGGCGACCACGGCCAGCGAGAAATTGAACAATCCGGCGGTGGCGACGCGGCGGCGGTCCATCGCGAACAGGGGCGGGGAGTCGAGATCGTCGGCGACAGCAGCGAGCGGCGCGCGGCCACGGCGGGCGCGGACATGGTCGCGCAATTCCTCGGCCCGGGTCAGTGCGATGGTATCGAGCACGCCATCCTCATCCTTGGCGCCGGCCGACGCGCCAGTCTCGAGCCGCACCCGGGCGAGGCCGAACAGCCGGTGGAGCGGGCCTTGCTCGATATCGACATCGGTGACGCGGTCGAACGGAATGGCGCGGCTGTTGCGCGACAGAAAGCCGCTGTCGATGCGCAGTTCATCGTCGCCGACGCGATATTCGAACTTGAGCCATTTCAAGAGCAGGGACAGGACCGAGACGATGACAAACCCGGCGGCGATCATCGCAACCAGCCACCAGCGGCCCTGCGACCCGAGCACCACCGCGCCGGCGATCAGACCCCACGCGTTGCGCAGCACCTTGCCGAGACCGGTGATAAGATAGAGTGGATGGAGCCGCTCGGCAGGGGCCGATCCGGCGCTGGAAGCTGGCGGCGTGGGGGTCATTCGCTAGCGCTGCGGATCGATCCGCGAATATCCTCGCGGATCGCGGCGGCATTGTCGGGCGAGAGGCCGGGCAGCATGACGATGCTGTTGTGGGTGCCGGCGGTGTGGACGACCAAGGTGGCGGTGCCGAACAATTTGTCGAGCGGGCCACGCTTGACGTCGATATGCTGGACCCGGATGAAGGGCACGATGGTGTCGCTGTGAAACAGCCAGCCGCGCACCACGCGAAGCAACTCACCATCGACCGAAAAACCGAGGCGGCGGTAAATCCGCTCGGGCGCGAAGATGATCGCGCTGAACGCGATCAGTCCGACCAGCAATGGGGCGAGGCCCGCGATCGGCATTTCGTGGAGAACCAGCTGGTCGAGCACGATCGAGCCGACCAGAAGCGGCAGCCAGAACATCGCCGCGCCGAGGCGAAGGACATGGCGGTAGCCGGGTTCTACCGGACGGATCGCGGCAGCCGGGGGCATGTCATCGAGTGTCATGCGGGGACAATACAGTGAAGCCGCCGCGTCACAAGTGGGATCAGGCGACCCCGTGGCGATGTTCAGTGACGACCCGGCGGACCGTGCCCGAGCTGGCGCGCATGACGATGGTCTCGGTGGTGACGCAGCCACCCTTGCGGCGCTTGACCCCGCCCAGCAGCGATCCGTCGGTGACCCCGGTCGCAGCGAAGATGCAATCGCCCTTGGCCATATCCTCAAGCGCGTAGCTGCGGTCGAGGTCGTCGATCCCCCAGCGCTTGGCGCGGGCGCGCTCATCGTCGTTGCGGAACACCAGCCGACCCTGGATCTGCCCGCCGACGCACGCCAAAGCGGCCGCCGCAAGCACGCCCTCGGGCGCGCCGCCGGTGCCGAAATAGACGTCGATCCCGGTGTCGGCATCGGTAGTGGCGATGACTCCGGCGACATCGCCATCGGGGATCAGGATGATCCCGCAGCCCAAAGCGCGGAGCTCGGCGATGATCCCGGCATGACGATCGCGATCGAGCACGCAGGCGGTGATGTCGGCCGGATCGACGCCCTTGGCGCTGGCGATGGAGCGGACATTGTCGGCGACGCTTTTGTCGAGGTCGATCGTGCCCGGCGCATAGCCCGGCCCGATGGCGAGCTTTTCCATATAGACGTCGGGGGCATTGAGCAGCCCGCCCTTTTCGGCAATCGCGAGCACGGCCAGCGCATTGGGACCGCCCTTGGCGGTGATGGTGGTGCCTTCCAGCGGATCGAGCGCGATGTCGATCCCGGGGCCGCCGTCCTGTGCCGATCCGACCTTCTCACCGATATAGAGCATCGGTGCCTCGTCGCGCTCACCTTCACCGATCACGATCGTGCCATCCATCGGCAATTGGTTGAGCGCCGTGCGCATTGCGTCGACCGCTGCGGCATCGGCGGCTTTTTCGTCACCGCGCCCGATCAGTTTCGCCGCGGCGATGGCGGCGGCTTCGGTGACTCGCACCATTTCGAGGACGAGGACTCGGTCGAGAATCGATGAGGCAGTGACCATGGCGGGGTTCGAGGCTCCGGGCAGGATGGATGGAAAAGAAAAGGCCCGCTGGCGTTACTGGCGGACCCTGACTTTGTCGAGACGAGGCCGGCGTCGATGCACGGCTGCGCGGACGTCCCGCTATTTCTTCTTCCGGGCGGGTGCGGTCTTTTTCGGCTCGGGTTTCTTGGGCCATGGATATTGCTTCTCGATCGCCTCGAACCGCTTGGCGGATTGGGGCATGGCGCGCATCAACTCGGGCATGCTCGCGAACATGCCGCGGAACACGTCGCCGTCGATCCACAACAGCATCATGTCCTGGCCGAAAGCGCGGCCGGTGTCGGTGGCGAAAAAGCGATTGAGCTCGGTCAATTGGGCGGTATCGAAACGGCGCGCCATGGCCCGCGCCATGCCTTCGCGAAGCTTGGGCTCGATGATGCCCATGCTGGCTCCCATCTCGACCTTGAACGCGGCGACATAGGCCTTAGCGCGAGCGTCGAACATCGGATCGCCCTTGCTCGCCTTCTGGAGGATGGTCATTCCGGCATCCGGCCCCGACGCGAGGGGCAGGCCAACGGCGCTGGACAGATCGGTGCCGGTCATGCCCATCAGTCGACCGTAGACGTCGCGCATCATGTTGTCGGTCAGCACGTCGAACATCCGGCCATAGCTTCCGGCCGGCATGAAGCCGTCCATCGTCGTCCGCGCAAGCGCCAGTCGCGCCGGGTCGGGATCAGCCTGCGGGGGCAGGATTCGGTCGAGCGCCTTGACCGCCATGTCGGCGAACATCGACATCGCCGCAGCCTGGTCGGCGGCCTTGGTCGCCGCACTCGAGGCCGACTTTTTGGCTGGAGCTTCGGGCACTGCGGCCTCGATCTTTACCACCGGGGGCGGCGGCGCCGGCGTCGTCGTGGGTGCGGTGGTCCCGGCCGCAAGCGCAGCCAATGCGGTCATCAACATCGATATTCTCCCCCCGAATCCGCCTCATCTTGCCGCGACATGGCCGCGTCGGCAACGGCTAATCCTCGTCCGGATCGGCCTCATGGTCGAGGATCGAGGTGCGGACCCTGACCGATCTGGTCCCAAGGCGGGTTTCCTGGAGGAAGATGGCAAATCCCGCGCCGGTCGAGATCATTGCGGCGATGAACAAAAGGGCGATCGCCGTACCGAACTTGAACCCCGACAGAAACGCCCAGAACAACAGGATCACTACCGCCGAGATGAGCAGGGCGGCGAGGACGGTGGCGAAGATTGCGCGGTTGACGATGCGGATGCGGCGGTCGAGCAGGCGCACTTCGCGGATCAGCCGGTCATGCTCATCACCGCGACTGCCGAGGATTCGCGGCTCGAGATTGCGCGCGCGATCGACGATCCGTGCCAGGCGACCTGCACAAACGTTGAGGAAGGCACCCAATCCGGCGAGAAGGAACACGGGTGCGACCGCCAGCTGGATGATCTGTGCCAGCTGGGTAAGCTGGATCGAGGGGGCGGGAAGGGCGCTCATCGCGATCTTACACGTCTTCGGCGGCGCGGGCGGTGGCGGCGATTTCGAGCAGGAACATGGCGGTGGCGATGAAGCTTGCCGCGAGCACCCAGGCGAAGCTGGCGATCATCGGCGAGGTGGCACCGAACAGGCTGACCACCAGCGTGGCGATCGACAAGCCGACGGCGAGGATCAACGCGAGGACCAGATCGGTCAGCGCGGCAATGCCGGTCCACGTGCGGACCGAGCCGCTCTCGACCCGGGCAGCGAGCATCAGCACGAGACTTCGGCAAAACAGCCACCCAGCGACAATCGACAGGGTCGACAGGAAATGGGTCGAGGATTCGGTCACGAACAGGATGCCGGCCAGGACGGTCAACGCCCCGGCCAGCATCGAGAGGCGCCGCGCCCGGTGGCGAATTCGACCGGCGATTAGTTCGGTTGCGCCGGCGAGCACCAGCAAGGTTCCGATAATGACCGAGCTGTGGGTCTTGCCGTACAGCGGGAGCAGGGCCGACCCGGCGCTGAGCAGCAGGATAAACCATCCCGCCGTCGCAATGAATTTGGCGCGTTCGGGCAGGGCAGAGGTGGTGGTGGGGAGCGGGTCCATGCCACCAGACTAGCCCAGTAGCGCGATTCCCACCACCATGATCGGACCGCCGGGGCCGGGCGCCTCGACTTCCTCACCAATCTCGCTGCCGATCAGCGCCTGAGCGAGCGGGGCGGTGAAGGCGATGCGCGACGCGGCGGGATCGCTTTCGTCATGGCCGACGATGGCGAGCGTTCGAGTCTTCCCGTCCTGGCGGATGGTGACGGTGGTGCCGAAGGCGACGATTTCGCCGGTGGCGTCGGGCGCAAGCTGGGCGGTCGCGAACCGCGTGCGCCAATAGCGGAGGTCGCGCTGGATGGCGGGCAATTGCTCGGTCGAGGCGGATGCCGCGTCGGCTTCCAATTCCGCGATCCGCGCTTCGATCAGCGCGAGACCGCGAGTGGTGACGAGGTTGGGGCCGGGCGGGAGCGGCAGCTCGAACTTGGGCTCGAGATGCTCCTCATCGCTGTCGCGGCGGAAGGCGACGCTCATGCTTTTGCAATCATCTTCTTGATGCCGCGAGCGGCCTGGCGGAGGCGCTGTTCATTCTCGACGAGGGCGAGGCGGACATAGCCTTCACCTTCCTCGCCAAAGCCGACTCCCGGCGCGACCGCGACCTGCGCCTCGGTCATCAGGCGCTTGGCGAATTCGACGCTTCCGAGGTGGCGGAAAGGTTCGGGGATCGGGCTCCATGCAAACATTGACGCTTGCGGCACCGGGATGTTCCAGCCGGCGCGGGCGAAGCTGTCGATCATCACGTCGCGGCGGCCCTTGTAGAGTTTGCGGTTGAAGTCGATGATGTCCTGCGGCCCGTTGAGCGCGGCAGTGGCGGCGGCCTGGATCGGGGTGAAGGCGCCGTAATCTAGGTAGGATTTCACACGGGTCAACGCCCCGATCAACCGCGCATTGCCGACCGCGAACCCGATCCGCCAGCCGGCCATCGAATAGGTTTTGGACATGCTCGTGAACTCGACCGCCACGTCCTTGGCGCCATCGACTTGCAGGATCGAAGGGGTGGGCGTGTCGCCAAAATAGATTTCGGCATAAGCCAAATCGGAGATGACGATCAGCCCGGCCTCGCGGGCGAAGGCGACGAGTTTCTCATAGAAAGCGAGGTCGACCACTTCGGCGGTCGGGTTGGATGGGTAGCCGATCACCAGCACCTTTGGGCGCGGCACGGTGTAGCGCATCGCTTTTTCCAGCCGGTCGAAGAAATCGGGGCCGGGGACGGCAGGGATCGATCGGATCGCGGCGCCGGCGATGATGAAGCCGAAATGGTGGATCGGATAGCTCGGGTTGGGGGTCAGCACGACATCGCCCGGCGCGGTGATTGCCTGGGCGAGGTTGGCGAGGCCTTCCTTGCTGCCGAGGGTGACGATGATCTCGCTGTCGGGATCAAGTGCGACATTGAAGCGGCGCTGATAATAAGCCGCCTGGGCTTTCCGCAGGCCCGGAATGCCTTTTGAGGCCGAGTAGCGGTGCGACGTCGGCTTGGCGGCGACTTCGGCGAGCTTCGCGATGACGTGCGGCGGCGGGGCTCCGTCAGGATTGCCCATCCCCAGATCCACTATGTCTTCGCCGCGCGCGCGGGCGGCGGCTTTCATCGCATTCACTTCGGCGAAGACGTAAGGCGGCAGGCGCTGGATGCGGTAAAAATCGTCGGTCATCACCATCTCATGACGTTGAATTCAACCGCGCGAAAGAGGGGTGTGAGCGGAAAGATCAAGCACAACTACTCGTCGCGGATGCGAAATGATTAGAACGATTCAGTCAGGTAGGCGTTGTCTGCGTGTCCGGTAACCCCCCGGAATCCCAGTACTTTGTGGAGTATGCGTAATGAAAATTCTTATTGCCGTGGCAGCCATGACTGCCCTTGCCGCCCCCGCTGCAGCGCAGCAAAATGGCCTCGTCAATGTCGATGTCAGCAATGTGCTCAACAATCTCGATCTCGACTTGCTCAATAACAGCCTCAACAACAACGTTGTGCAGGTGCCGATCGGCATTGCCGCCAACGTCTGCGGCGTGACCGCGAACGTCCTTGCAGCGCAGAAAAAGGGCAGCGACCCGGTCAGCTGCACTGCCAAAACGGCTTCGTCGCAGCTGAAGAGCGCGGCCAAGGCCCAAGCGGTGCCCAAGGCCCAATAACCGCCTCACCACTCAGTTACGAAGCGCCCCGGCCATTTTGGCTGGGGCGTTTTGGTATCAGCGGTCGTAGGCCGGGAGGCTGAGCCCGCGCGCGATCGCCGCGCCGCGGAGGCTGAAACCGGCCAGCCCCGCGACCAGCGCCGCTAGCGTGGCCGGGGCGCCGAACAAGGTGAGGGCGACGAACAGGCCCGAGGCCAAGGCGGCGGCGGTGACGTAAAGTTCGGGGCGCATCAGGATCGAGGGTTCGTTGGCCAGCACGTCGCGGATGATCCCGCCGACGCAGGCGGTCATCACCCCCATCGCGAACGCCGGAACCGGGGCGACTCCATAATTGAGCGCCTTGGCCGCGCCGTAGGTGGCGTAGGCGGCGAGGCCGACCGCGTCGAACCACAGCAAGGCCTTGTCGGCGATGGTCTTGCGCGACAGGAACCACACTGCGACCCCGGCGGCGATGCAGATCAGCAGCGTGGCATTGGTCCCGACCCAGAATACCGGCGCGCCGATCAGCAGGTCGCGCACGGTGCCGCCGCCGACCCCGGTCACCACCGCGAAGAAGATAAAGGTGACGAGTGTTTGCTTCTTCTCCGCCGCGAGCAGGGCGCCAGAAATAGCGAACACAGCGATGCCGACATAGTCGAGCAGGAGGAGGGCGTCGGGAAGGATGGCTGGGGGCTGCATCGTGCTCCCCTAACCGTTTGTCCCGAGCGAAGTCGAGGGACGTTCTCGCGGCGAGAAAGGTGTCTCGACCCTTCGACTTTGCTCAGGAGAGCCTTCGCTCGACACGAACGGACTTGGGGATCGGTGCGGTTAAGCGTAAATCGCACCCATGACCGACGACACCAGCACCAAAACCCCGCCCTTCCCGACGCTCGAAGACTGGCAGCATTGGACCTGGGTGACGGGCCGAGCGCAGCAGATGCTGATGGAGAATTGGGCCGAGACCCTGAAGAGTGACGCGCCGACTGCGGGGCTGGCAGCGCCGGCGCCGACCGATCCAATGGCGTGGATGACGGCCGGGGCCGAGGCCTGGTCGAAGGGGCTGGAGGCGTGGGGCAAGATGCTTGGCGCCACCGCAGAAGCGGGAGAGCGCAAGGATCGCCGCTTTTCGTCGCCCGAATGGTCTGAAAATCCGGTGTTCGACACGATCAAGCAAAGCTATCTCGCCATTTCGGACCGCTTGCTGGGCTCGGTCGAGGAGATGGACGGGATCGACGACGAGACGCGCCAAAAGATGCGCTTCGCGACCAAGAGCTTCGTCGACGCGATGGCGCCGAGCAATTTTGCGCTGACCAATCCCGATGTGATGAAGAAGACGATCGAGACCCGCGGCGAGAACCTCCTTGGCGGGCTCAAGAATATGCTCGATGACATTAAGGGCGGACAATTGACTCAGACGCGCAAGGGCGCATTCGAGGTGGGGCGCAACTTGGCCGCGACGCCGGGCAAGGTGGTGTTTGAGAATGAGCTGTTCCAGCTGATCCATTATGCGCCGGTGACGGACCAGGTGCTCGAAACGCCGGTGATCGTCTTCCCGCCGTGGATCAACCGCTTCTACATTCTCGATTTGACGCCCGAGAAGAGCTTCGTCCGCTGGTGCGTCGAAAATGGCATTTCTTTGTTCATGGTGAGCTGGAAATCGGCCGACGAGAGCCTCGCTCACGTGATGCTCGACGATTATGTGCTTCGCGGCCAGGTCACCGCGATCGACCAGGTGCGCGCGTTGCTCGAGGTCGATGATGTCCACGCCATTGGCTATTGCGTCGCGGGGACGACGCTGGCGGCGACGCTGGCGTATCTCGCGGCCAAGGGCGAGGCATCCAAGGTCAAGAGCGCGACCTTCTTCACCGCGCAGGTCGATTTCGCCGAAGCCGGTGATTTGAAGCTGTTCTTGGGCGGCGAGACGATGGGCCTGCTCGAGCAGATCACCAAGGAGAAGGGCTATCTCGACGGGCGCTACATGGCGGCGACCTTCAACCTGCTGCGCGGGCGTGACCTGATCTGGAACTACGTGATCAACAATTATCTGATGGGGGAGGAGCCGGCGCCGTTCGACTTGCTGCACTGGAACAGCGACGTGACCAATTTGCCAGCCGGCTGGCACCGCGATTATCTCGAGACGCTCTACAAGCAGAACAAGCTGGTCGAAAAGGGCGGGATCAGCGTGGCGGGGACGCCGATCGACCTCAGCACGATCGCTACCCCGGCCTATATCCAGGCGGGGCGCGAAGATCATATCGCGCCGCCCGAAAGCGTGTGGAAGATCATGCGATTTCTACAGGGGCCGAAGCGTTTCGTGCTGGCCGGATCGGGGCATATCGCCGGGGTGGTCAACCCGCCCGCCGCTGGAAAATATCAATATTGGGTCAATGATGGCGACCCCGCGCCAACCAGCCTCGACGATTTCGTCGCCGGGGCGAGCGAGACCAAGGGCAGCTGGTGGCCCGACTGGCTCGAATGGTTGAAAAAGCTGGACGGAACGATGGTCGCGGCGGTTGGCGCGCGGGTGCCGGGCGAGGGTAAGCTGAAAGCGATCGAGGATGCCCCGGGGCGTTACGTAAAGTCGCGCTGAGCGGTCAGCCGCCGAGCCGTTTCACGACATCGTCGAACACCGCAGGGTGGAACGGGCGGCCAAATTCCAGCCCCACCTTCCATTGCTCGGTCCAGGCAACTTCGGCGTGGATGGTTTCCATGCCGGGAATACGCAGCCATACGCTTGTGCCCGGCTCCACCTTGATCGGTGGCGAGATGCAGCACCCTTCGGGCGAAAAATCGAGCAGATCGACCGGATAGCGAGCGTCGCCATGACGGCGGAATTCAATCTCGCAATTGAGCGGTACGCGATGCGCACGGCGCGGCTGGTTCATCGGTCGCAGTCCTTCCCCGATCAGGAACGCAACGCTCTACGGAATTCGACTGACCCAGCGGAACGAGCCGGGTGCGAACGAAGATATACTCCAAATCCTAACGCTTTTGTTACTGACGCCAGCGATCGCGGTTTAGAACAGGCCGCCGGTCAGCATGAGGCGGAGCACGCCCACGACAATCACCAACAGGTTGAGATTGCGGCCGACATTGCTCGACGAGGCCGCACCGACCACCGCGCCGATGATCGCGAGCGGGATGATCAGATAATAAGCGAGCGCCAGGATCGGCAAAAATGCCGGAATGGCGAACAGGAGAGCGACGACGCCGATGATGATCGAGACGATGTTGAGCATGGCAACCTCCTATCACGCCCGTCAGGCTTCGCCCAGTTCGGTCATTTCGCGCGCCTTGTTGGCGCGCCGCTCACTTAGAAGGGACGAGGCGTACAGCGCCAGCGCGACCCAGATCGCTCCGAACGCGATGGCATGGGCGGTCGAGAATTGCTCGCCATAGAGCCCGACGGCGAGTCCGAATTGCAGCGTCGGGGCGAGGAATTGCAGCATTCCGACGGTTGAATATGGAAGCCGGCGCGCGGCGGCGGTGAAACACAGCAAGGGCACGGTCGAAACGACCCCGGCGGTGATCAGATAGGCATTGATCGTGCCGTCATGGTCGAACATCGGCCGGCCGCTGGCACCGCCGATCAACAGCCAGCCGAGCGCGAGCGGGAACAGCAAGGCGGTCTCGATCGACAGGCCGGCAAGCGAATCGACCGCGATGATCTTGCGTAAGAGGCCGTAGGTGGCGAAGCTGAAGCACAGGATCAGGCTGATCCACAGCGTGCCCGCGGCGCCTGCAGCGAGTACCGCGACCCCGGCACCCGCGATCCCCACCGCTGCCCATTGCCGCCGGGACAGGGCCTCGCCCAGCAAGAATCGCCCGAGCAGGATATTGGCCAGCGGGTTGAGGTAATAGCCAAGGCTGCCGGCGAGGATGTGGCCATTGTTGATGGCGTAGACATAGAGCAGCCAATTGGTGCCGATCAGCAGGGAGGTGAGCAGCAGTGCGAGCATCACCCGGCGATTGCGGAGCGCGCTAGTCACCTGGTCCCACGCGCGGGCGATGGTCAGCAGGAGGCCAAGTATCAGCAAAGACCAGATTATTCGATGGGCCACGATGTCGAGCGACGGGACGCTTGCGATCTGCCGGAAATAGATCGGCATCACGCCCCAAAAGGCATAGGCCGCGATCCCGTAGATTAGACCGGCTCGCCATTGCGATTTCTGGTCGGCGGTGCTTGCGAGTGGCGGATTCATCGTCCGTTCGCGTAACCGAGCCGCTTGCCAAGTCAACGCGCATAGTGAACGCGATGTTGGTTGAAAGCGCTGCCGAGGGGTGGCACTCTGGAAGCCCAGCAACCAAGAGGCTGCCCCTTGTCCCTGATCCGCATCCTTCCGCTGACGATCGCCAGCCTACTGGCAGTGAGCGGCTGCGCGCCGGTCAAGGAGGTTCCGCGTCCGGTGGTCACGGTGCCGCCGCCGACCAGGGCCGACGTGTGGAAGGGGATCGCCAGCAACGCCGACCAGCAGAGGCTGGCGAATGTCAGTGGCGCCTGGGCGGCCGGGCTGGCCGATGCGAGGCGGGGCAATTTCACCACCGGGCTGCGCGACGATGCCGAACTGCTGAAATCGAATGCGGCGTTGGCACGGCCGACCCCGACTCCGGGCAGCTATAGCTGTCGCCTGGTCAAGCTGGGCGGCAAGCCGGCGTTCGAGAAATTCAAGCCATTCTTCTGCTACGTCGAGGTCGACGGCAATCTGCTGACCATCGTCAAACAGACCGGCAGCCAGCGCCCTGCCGGGCGATTGTGGGAAGATGACAATCCCACCCGGCTGATCTTCCTCGGCAGTCTGGCGCTGGGCAACGAGGAAACGCCGCTAGCTTATGGCGACAACCCCAAACGTGACATGGCGGGGATTTTCGAGCGGACCGGGCCATTCCGCTGGCGGTTGGTGATCCCCTGGCCGCAGGATGGATCCAAGCTGCACGCCTACGAGCTGACGCCGGTCGCCGACCAGCCCCAGTGAGCGGCCTGGCCGATCCGGCCGAAGTGCGGGCGCACCTGATCGCTTCCGCCAAGTCGGGAAGTTCGATCACCTATTCCGAACTGCTCGGCCATCTCGGTTTCGCCTTTTCGCGGCCCAAGATGCGGGCCTTGTGCGTGGTGCTGGGCAGCGTTGATCGTGAAGCCGAGGCGCTCGGTGAGCCCGA